>JAQYAS010000127.1 GCA_029338615.1 Clostridiales bacterium | reverse complement strand
TGATATGGAGATTGGTATAGAAAGCTATGTTGATGGTACAGTTATTGAAGATGGAAAAGTTGCTCTGGAGGCAAAGCTCTTCTCCGACTTCATAAGAAAGCTTCCTGATAGTGACATAACTATAGAAAGTGATAAAGAAAGCAAGACATCAATAAAGTGTGAAAGACTTGAATTCAATATACCCGGAAAAACAGGAGATGATTTTTCAAATCTTCCTGTTGTATCAAAGGATAAATTCATAACTATATCTCAGTTTGCTTTGAGAGAAGTTATTAATCAAACTTTATTCTCTATATCAGATAATGAAAATAACAAACTTATGACAGGTGAGTTATTTGAAGTGGCAAATAACAGATTGAGTGTTGTATCACTTGACGGTCATAGAATATCAATCAGATATATAGATCTGAAAGGGGATAACTCTGATATAAAGGTTGTAGTTCCAGGAAAGTCTCTCGGTGATATAAGTAAGATTATGAGTGGTGGAGTTGATGATGATGTAAATATTTACTTCACAGAGAACAACATATTATTTGAATTTGACAATACTAAGGTAGTATCGAGACTTATAGAGGGAGAATATTTCAGAATAAGCCATATGCTTTCAGTTGATTACCAGATCAGGATGAAGATCAACAAGAGAGAATTTCTTGACAGTTTGGACAGAGCTACTCTTCTTATCAAGGATTCAGACAAGAAACCTATAAGAATGAGTATAGAAGACAGAACACTCGGACTTAAGATAAGTTCCCTTATAGGATCACTCAATGAGGAAATAGATATTGAGAAAGAGGGAAATAATCTTGTAATTGGATTTAATCCTAAGCTTATAATAGATGCACTCAGAGTCATAGATGATGAGAATGTAACTATTTATTTCAATAATACAAAATCTCCATGTGTTATCAAGGATGAGGCAGAGTCATATATTTATCTGATTCTTCCTATGGGTATCAATGAAGAATAAAAAGAGGTGATATTATGGAGATAATCAAATTAAGAGATGAATTCATCAAACTGGGACAGGCTCTTAAGGCGGCCGGTCTGGTGGAATCAGGTGTGGATGCCAAAGAGGTTATAGTACAGGGTCTGGTTGTGGTCAATGGAGAGATAGAGACTAGACGTGGAAGAAAGCTTTATGATGGCGATGAAGTGGAATTTGATGGTGATAAGATAAGTATTCAGAAATAATTGTCGTTGCCATCTGAATGATGGTGAGTGCAATGTATATAGAATCTATAGAATTAAATAATTACAGAAATTATAGAGAAGTTAAAGTTGATTTTGGCAGGAATACCAATATACTGTATGGAAATAATGCCCAGGGTAAAACTAATATTCTGGAATCTATATATATGGCGGCAACCACAAAATCACATAGAGGTACAAAGGACAGGGATATAATCAGAATAGGGGAGGACGAAAGTCATATAAGACTTTTCGTTAACAAAAAGGATGTATCCCATAAGATAGATATGCATCTCAGAAAAAATAAAAATAAGGGTGTGGCCATAGATGGAATTCCAATTCACAGAGCCATGGAATTATATGGACTTCTCAATGTAATATTTTTTTCTCCCGAGGATCTTTCAATTATAAAGAATGGTCCTGCAGAGAGAAGAAGATTTATGGATCTTGAATTATGTCAGATAAGCAGACTTTATTATCAGAATCTTTCATCCTATAACAAGATACTTAATCAACGCAATAATCTGTTGAAGCAGATATATTATGATAAAAGCCTTTTTGATACACTTGATGTATGGAATATGCAGCTTGTGGATTATGGATCAAGAATCATCAAGGAGAGAAGAAACTTTATCCAGATGATCAATGATATCATAGGAGATATACATGGAAGACTGACATCCGGCAAAGAAAAACTTGAAATAATTTATGAATTTAATGTGGACGAAGATAACTTTGACAGGATTCTTCAGGAGAAAATGGATACTGACCTGAGATATTCCAGTACTCAGTCTGGTCCACACAGAGATGATATAAGTTTTATGATCAATGGGATAGATGCAAGAAAATATGGATCCCAGGGACAACAGAGAACAGTTGCATTGTCACTAAAAATGGCAGAAATCAAGCTCGTAAAAAAAATAATAAATGATAATCCGATACTTTTACTGGATGATGTAATGAGTGAACTTGATACGAGCAGAAGAGATTCACTTATAGAAGAGATAAGAGATATACAGACTATCATAACCTGTACAGGATATGATGATTTCATAAAGGAACAGATAATAATTAATAATGTATATAGTGTGGTGGAGGGAACAGCCACCAGAGTAAGAACGGAGGAAGCACAAAATGGAAAATGATAATTACGGAGCTGAACAGATACAGGTTCTGGAAGGTCTTGAAGCTGTAAGAAAAAGACCTGGTATGTACATAGGAAGTACATCCTCCACTGGACTTCATCATCTTGTATATGAGATAGTGGATAATTCGGTAGATGAGGCTCTGGCTGGATATTGTACCCACATTCAGGTATATATAAATGAGGATAACTCTATTACAGTTGTGGATGATGGTCGTGGAATACCTGTTGGAATACACAAAAAACAGGGAATACCTGCAGTAGAAGTAGTATTTACCATACTTCATGCCGGAGGAAAATTCGGTGGTGGAGGATATAAAGTATCGGGAGGTCTTCACGGTGTTGGTGCCTCAGTTGTAAATGCACTTTCAACATGGCTTGAAGTTGAGATAACAAGAGAAGGTAAGATTTACAGACAAAGATATGAAAAAGGCAAGGTAATGTACAATCTTCAGGTTATTGGAGATGCACCTGAGGGAGCATCAGGAACAAAGGTTACATTTCTGCCGGATCATACAATATTTGAAGACAATGTATATGATTATGATATTCTCAGAAACAGACTTCGTGAGATGGCATTTCTAACAAAGGGACTTAAAATAAGCCTTACAGATAAAAGACTCACACCTGAAAAAGTGAGATCATTCCACTATGAAGGTGGTATAAAGGAATTTGTAACATATCTGAACAGACACAGAGATCCTCTGTACAATGATGTTATCTACTGTGAAGGTGTCAGAGATGGAATCAGCGTTGAAGTGGCACTTCAGCATAATGATTCTTATAATGAATCAACTTATAGTTTTGTAAATAACATAAATACACCTGAGGGCGGTACACATCTTACAGGATTTAAATCAGCCATTACCAAGGTGTTCAATGATTATGCAAGAAAGAACAATATTATCAAAGAAAAGGATGATAACCTTTCCGGTGATGATCTGAGAGAGGGTCTGGCAGCAATAGTATCAATAAAGATAAGTGATCCTCAGTTTGAGGGACAGACCAAGCAGAAACTGGGTAATTCTGAGGCAAGACCTGCTGTTGAGAGTGTTGTTACTGAACAGCTTACATATTATCTTGAGCAGAATCCACAGATAGCCAAGATCATTGTCAATAAAGCTGCTGTTGCACAGAGGGCAAGAATAGCTGCGAGAAAGGCAAGAGATGTTGCAAGAAAGGCAAATTTATCAGACAACATGGCACTTCCTGGAAAACTTGCGGATTGTTCAGACAAGGATCCTAAGAACTGTGAGATTTATATAGTCGAGGGAGATTCTGCCGGTGGTTCAGCCAAGACGGCCAGATCCAGAGCAACCCAGGCAATACTTCCGCTCAGAGGTAAGATCCTTAATGTAGAGAAAGCAAGAATAGACAGAATACTTGGAAATGAGGAGATCAAAGCCATGATCACCGCATTTGGAACAGGTATTCATGAGAATTTCAACATAGAAAAACTCAGATATAACAAGATAATAATTATGACTGATGCCGATGTGGATGGCGCACATATAGCTACACTTCTGTTGACGTTCTTCTACAGATTTATGCCTGATCTTATCAGAAAAGGACATGTATATCTGGCTCAGCCGCCTCTTTACAAATTGGAGAGAAACAAGAAGGTATGGTATGCATACAGTGATGATGAACTGAACAATATTCTTGACGAAGTTGGAAGAGACCAGAACAACAAGATCCAGAGATATAAGGGACTTGGAGAGATGGATGCAGAACAGCTCTGGGAGACCACAATGGATCCTGAGAAAAGAATACTTCTCAGAGTTGCCATTGATGATGACGATGAGTCAGAAATTGATATGACTTTCAACGTTCTGATGGGAGATAAAGTTGAACCTCGTCGTGAGTTTATAGAGACAAATGCTAAGTATGTAAAGAATCTCGATGTTTAAATCGAGAGAAAGGAATATCTGAAAAATGGATGACGATAAGATTTTTGACAAAATAGATGAAGTTGGTCTGAAAAAGACAATGGAGAGATCTTACATAGATTATGCCATGAGTGTAATTGCTGCAAGAGCACTTCCTGATGTAAGAGATGGACTGAAGCCAGTTCAGAGAAGAATACTTCATTCTATGATAGAACTTAACAACGGACCTGATAAGCCACATCGTAAGTGTGCCCGTATCGTCGGTGATACAATGGGTAAATATCATCCACATGGTGATAGTTCTATATATGAGGCACTTGTAAAACTTGCACAGGAGTGGAATACCAGATATCCACTTGTGGATGGACATGGAAATTTCGGATCAGTGGATGGAGATCATGCCGCCGCCATGCGATATACAGAGGCAAGACTTTCCAAGATATCTATGGAGATGATGGCAGATATCAACAAGGACACGGTTGACTTTATACCTAACTTTGATGGAACAGAGAAGGAACCAGTGGTACTTCCATCACGTTATCCTAATCTATTGGTTAATGGAACATCTGGTATTGCTGTAGGTATGGCAACCAATATTCCACCACATAATTTGAAGGAAACCATCAATGCGGCAATTAAAATAATTGATAACAGGGTGGAAGAAGGTCGTGAAACTGACATAGACGAACTGATGGAGATAGTGAAAGGACCTGATTTTCCTACAGGTGCACAGATTCTGGGAAGACAGGGAATAAATGATGCTTACAGAACTGGCAGAGGTAAGATAAAAGTCCGTGCTATCACAGAAATCGAAACAATGAACAATGGAAAACACCGCATTGTTGTAACCGAACTTCCATATATGGTCAATAAATCACTCCTTATAAAGAATATGGTAGATCTTGTCAAGAACAAGAGAATAGATGGAATCACAGATATAAGAGACGAATCTTCAAGAGAAGGAATGAGAGTTGTCATTGAGCTGAGAAAGGATGTCAATGCCAATGTCATACTGAATCAGCTGTTCAAGCACACACAGCTTCAGGATACATTTGGATGCATAATGCTTGCTCTGGTAGATGGAGTTCCAAGGATACTTAATCTCAAGGATATGCTTACATATTACCTGAAACATCAGGAAGATGTAGTAACCAGAAGAACAAAGTATGATCTTAATAAAGCTGAGGAGAGAGCTCATATATTACAGGGTTATCTCATAGCTTTGGATAACATAGACGAAGTTATATCTATCATAAGAAATTCCAAGAATGTTGGTGAAGCCAAGGTCAGGTTGATTGAAAGATTTGGACTTTCTGAAGCCCAGGCCGGTGCCATCGTAGATATGAGACTTCGTGCTCTGACAGGTCTGGAAAGAGAAAAGATAGAGAATGAGTATAACGAACTTATAGCAAAGATTGCAGAGTATAAAGCAATACTTGCAGATGAGAACAAACTGCTTGAGGTTATCAAGAATGAGCTTGCAGCTATAGCAGAGAAATATGGTGATGAGAGAAGAACATCTATCACAGCTTATTCGGATGATATCACAGATGAGGAACTCATCAAGAGAGAAGAGATAGTTATATCCATGACCAAACTTGGATATATCAAGAGAATGCCAAAGGATACATTTAAGGTTCAGAACAGAGGTGGAAAGGGTATAAAGGGTATGAATACCATCGATAATGATATAATCGATGAGATATTCCTGACAAATACCCACAACTTTATAATGTTCTTTACCAATATGGGAAGAGTATACAGGATGAAGGGATATGAGATTCCTGAGTCTGGACGTAATGCAAGAGGAGTTGCCATCGTCAACCTGCTTCAGCTTCTTCCTGGAGAGAAGGTAACTGCCATAATACCTATAGCCGGATTTGATAAGAAATATCTCATGATGGCAACGAAGGATGGTATTGTCAAGAAAACAGAGATAAAGGCATTTGAAAATATAAGAAAGACCGGACTTGCAGCAATTACCCTGAATGAGGGAGATGAACTCATAGAGGTTAAGGCAACAAGTGGTGAGAATGATATATTCCTTGTAACTGCAAAGGGTATGTGTATAAGATTTAATGAATCATGTGTCAGAGATACAGGACGTACATCCATGGGAGTAAGGGGTATCAGATGTGATAAGAATGATGAAGTTATAGCTATGCAGCTTGATGTACAGGGTGACGATATGCTGTTTGTAACATCAAGAGGAATGGGAAAGAGAACAGAACTTACTGAATTCTCAACTCAGATGAGAGGCGGTAAGGGAGTAAAATGCTACAAGATCACTGATAAGACAGGTGATATAGTAAGTGCCAAGGCAGTAACAAATGACCATGATATCATGATGATGACCAATGAAGGAATAATGATCAGAATGCATTGTTCTGACATATCTGTAATAGGAAGAATCACATCAGGAGTAAAGCTTATGAACATAGGAAACGATGAGAATGTATTCGTGGCCTCAGTGGCAAAGCTTGCAAGAAGTGAGGAAGAGGATACAGAAGAATCAGCTGATGAAGAAGAAAGTACAGTAACTGATATTTCGGCAGATGATAATGCAGATGATCCTGTTGTAGAGTAGAAATAATCATATAAATACCATCATAGACAGAGAAAATTTTCTGATCTATGATGGTATTTTTTTTTGTAATTTGATTTAACATTTTATTCGTTGTATGACAAATATCCGTATGATATACTTAACTTAAATGGGAGAAAAAACATATATTTTATATGGGGGTATAAAGATGACGGAGATATATTATGCTGTAACTACTGCAGCATCAACAGCGGGTACTACGGCTACGGAAAGTACCACGGAGAGTATTATGGACAAGCTGTTTCACACATCGGAGATGGCATCAGAACTGTCCAGCAATATTATGAATATTATATACATACTTGTGGCTATGGTTATAGTTGCGGCCATATTTACTGCCACATTGTATGTATTTAAATTTGTAAGAAACAGAAGAAATCCACATTATAAGAAAAATGATGATACATTTCTGGATGATTAAAAACATAAGAATATAAAATGGTGGTGAAAAGATGAGAATTATTTCAGCGGAGGAAATCACAAAAAATGTAAGAGATATGTGTATAGAAGCAAATATACATTTATCTGAAGATATGGAGAAAGCAATCAGAGATTCTGTCAACAAGGAGGACAGCTCACTCGGCAGACAGATACTTGGCCAGTTGTGTGAGAATCTTGATGTGGCAGATGAGAATAACATACCTATCTGTCAGGATACAGGAATGGCCGTATTCTTTGTGAATATAGGACAGGATGTACATGTGGAAGGCATGAATATCACAGACGCAATAAATGAAGGAGTAAGACAGGGATATACAGATGGATATCTCAGAAAATCAGTGGTAAAGGATCCACTTATAAGAGAAAATACCAAGGACAATACTCCTGCAATCATTCATTATGATATAGTTCCAGGCGAGAATATAGAGATAACCATAGCTCCAAAGGGATTTGGAAGCGAGAACATGAGTAAAGTATACATGCTTAAACCAGCAGATGGTGAAGAGGGAGTAAAGAATGCTGTACTTCAGGCAGTTAAAGATGCCGGGCCAAATGCATGTCCACCTGTATTTGTGGGGGTAGGACTTGGAGGAGATTTCGAGCTGGCTGCCAAGATGGCAAAGAAAGCTCTCACAAGGAAAGCGGGAGTTCATTCTGACAGAGAACATATAGCAAGGATAGAGAAAGAACTTCTGGATACCATCAACAGTACAGGTATAGGACCTGGAGGACTTGGGGGAAAAATAACAGCACTTGCAGTCAATATAGAGTGTTATGCCACTCATATTGCGGGAATGCCTCTGGCAGTTAATATGTGCTGCCATGTCAACAGACATGTGACCAGAGTGATATAGGAGGTTATGAACATGGAAAAGCATATAAAGGCACCATTTGACAGGAAAGAAGTACAAAATCTCAAAGCAGGAGATTATGTATATATAGATGGAATAGTGTACAGTGCGAGGGATGCAGCACATAAGAGAATGTACGATTCAATCATGTCATCTGAATATAAGGAAGAAAGTGGAACAGTTCTTTATGACAAAGGAGTTGTTCCAATTGATCTCACAGACAATGTGATATATTATCTTGGACCAACACCGGCCAGACCTGGACAGGTGATAGGATCCGCGGGACCTACAACCAGCAGCCGTATGGATAAGTATACACCACTTATTCTGAGCAAGGGACTGTGCGGTATGATAGGAAAGGGTAAAAGAAGTCCGGAGGTTATACAGGCTATCATAGATAATAAAGCTGTGTATCTTGCAGCTGTTGGAGGTGCAGGTGCACTGCTCTCCAAATGTATCAAGGAGTCAGAGGTCATAGCATATGATGATCTCGGCACAGAGGCAATAAGAAAAATGAGGGTGGAGAATTTTCCTGCAATTGTAGTAATAGATTCAGATGGACACAATCTTTATGAGACTGCAGTGAGTGATTATCTTAATAAAACAGATAATTAGTTGACGAGCAGGAGCAAAAAAGTGTAAAATCAATAATTAAGAGGGAGATAAATACAAGGAGTAAGGAAAAGGAGTGAATTTATGAGCAAAGAAAGAACATTCAAGAAATCATTATTTGTTCTTGCGGTTATGGCAGTTATGGTATTTGCTATGACCATCACAGCATCAGCTGCCAGTGCAGTTACAGGACTTAAGCAGACAGATGCTTATACTACATCTGTTGAGGTTAAGTGGACAGCTAATCTCAACGAGTATTACAGAGTTATGGTATCACAGGACAGAAATAAAAATTACACCAAGGCGGGTACCACCAGCAACGGTAAATATTATGTTTCAGGATTGCAGGCCGGCAGAACCTATTATGTGAAGGTTCAGACTATCAACTATAATGGATCAGCCGTATACGCAGAGACAGCACCACTTCAGGTAGTAACAAAGCCTGAATCTGTTGAGTACAGCAGTATAAAGCAGACAGCCGGAACAAGAAGTTCAATAACAATGACCTGGAAAAAAGTTGCAGGTGCAACAGGTTACATAGTTACAAAAGATGGCGGCAAATCAAAGTCAGTTACAGGAACAAAAGCAACAATAAGTGCCAGTGCAGGTAAAAGATATTCAGCAAAAATAGAAGCATATAGAAAGTCAGAGTCAGGTTATATAGCAAAATCTTCTTCTGTTTCAAAGTACTCACTTTATGCATCACCTGCATCACCAATTAGTTTTGCTGATGCAAAACAGGGAAATCTGACATGGTATCCTACAAAGAGTCCTAATGTAACACTCAGATGGAAGACAAATACTAATTATTATTATCCTGATGGATATCAGTTGCAGATATACACCGTTGATGGTAAGAAGAAACTGGCATCTATAACAGGTATTACATCCACAAGCAGAACAATAACATCATCAAAGGTATGTAAGGCAATCAAGAATAAGGGATTCAAAGTAAGAATCAGAGCATATAAGAAGAATGATAAGGCAGTATGCTATGGATCATGGTCAGGATTCAAGACTATCATTCCGGAAGCAGCAGTAAAATTATCAATACACACATCGAGTTCAGCCAAGGTTACATGGCCAAAGATAGCAAATGCCAAGAAATATGTTATATATATAAGTAGAGATACAGGTTCAAAGGACAGTGGACACTGGACAAAGAAGACTCTGAGTGCAGGAACTACTTCATATGTAGTAACAGGACTTAAGAAGTTTCAGGATTTTGCGGTATATGTTATACCTGTAGTAAAGGTCAATGGTAAGCAGTATACAGCAGCAAAGACATGGTATTCATATGGATGGATACGATAATTAATATAGAAGAAAAAGTAATAATCACAGCGGGCAGGCATATTTTATTATATGTCTGCCTGTTTTATATTTATTATTTATTGACATATATATGAACCAGTAATACAATTAGATTACCTAATAGGTAATTTAGTTGAGGGGATAAATATTTGAAGATAGTTTATGCTACAAAAAAAGTTGAGAATGTTTGTAAAGATAGAAAAACTGCTAAAAAATTTTTTGATGGCAATGAACAGATGGTGATCAGCCTTATGGCCAGAATAAATGCATTGAAGCAAGCTGATACATTAAACGATATTATTGTTCAACCAACATTTCATTTTCACAAATTGCTTAATAAAAATGGTAGAAATTTAGAAGGTTATTATGCTATTGATGTAAAGTCAAGAAAAGATCAGTGGCGTATAATTTTAGAACCATTAGATGAAGATGAAAAATCATTTGAGTCAAAGAATATTGATGAAATATCAAAAAAAGTAAGAATAATTGAGATTACGGAGGTGAGTAAGCATTATGAGTAATTATATAGAATATAATGATAAAATAGCATTTCACCCAGGATATTATATAAAAGAAATTGTAGATGAGAGTGGATTGACTCAAGAAGACTTTGCAAAAAGATTGGATACAACACCGAAGAATTTAAGTTTATTAATACGAGGGGAACAGAGTTTATCAATAGATATAGCTATGAAACTTTCAAGAATGATTGGTACAAGTATATATTATTGGTTAAATCTTCAAAATGCATATGATGCAATGATTGCAGAATTCAAATCAGATAAGGAACTAGAAGAAGAAAGAAGAATATTTAAATATTTTGATTACAAATATTTTAGAGATAATTATGGACTACCGGATCTTCCAAGAAAAATAGATGATCAAATAAAAGTAACCAGAATGTTTCTTAACGTGTCAACACTTACAGTATTAAGTAAGAGAGATATGGCTGTTAATTTCAGAAGGTCTGCAGATAATCTGGATGAGCCAAGTATAGTTAAGGCAAACACAATGGTTCAGTTAGCAACAAATCAGGCACTAAAAATCAAAGCACCAAAATATAATAAGAAAAAATTTGAATCGGCTGTGGATTATGCATTAACACTTACAAAAAATCATAGTGGTTTTTATCCTTTAATAAGAGAGTCATTTCTGGAAGCTGGAGTTATATTTGTGATATTACCAAATATATCAGGGTCAAAGACAAATGGTGCAACAAAAAAGGTTGGCGAAAATATCATGTTAATGGTAAATGATAGAAGACTAAACGCTGATTCATTTTGGTTTACATTATTTCATGAGATAGGTCATATAATAAATGGAGACTTTGGAATATCCTTTGATAAGGAAACAGGCGAAAAAGAAGAAGCAGCAAATAAATTTGCAGAAAACAGTTTGATACCATGTGATGAATATAAACAATTTATTAGTAATAAAAAGTTTGATTTGAAAACGATAGAGGATTTTGCAAACAAAATTAATCGTGATCCAGGTATAGTATTGGGAAGATTGCAGAATGATAAATTAGTTGGATTTGATGATTGGACTATGGCATCGCTTAGACATAAATATAAAGTGCAGACAATATAAAATAGTGCTTGACAATCAATATTGAATTTGTTATTATAAACAAGCGTCAAAAATTAAATACTCTTTGGTAGGAGATTTTTATTTAGGCATTTTGCAGAAGTACTCAAGTGGCTGAAGAGGCGCCCCTGCTAAGGGTGTAGGCCGTTTGCGCGGCGCGAGGGTTCAAATCCCTCCTTCTGCGTTTCCTTTAAGGAGATGCTTATAAGACGTGTATTCCTCGATAGCTCAATGGTAGAGCACTCGGCTGTTAACCGAGGGGTTGTAGGTTCGAGCCCTACTCGGGGAGCTTAAATTTAATATGGTGCGATAGCCAAGTGGTAAGGCCCCGGTCTGCAACACCGTCATCGCCGGTTCAAATCCGGCTCGCACCTCTCAAAAAACCTTGATTCATTACAATGAGTCAAGGTTTTTTTAATTTACATAAAAACGAAAAAATAAACAATTATATAAAAATACACAATGTATACTATTGTAAAAAATATACAAAAAGTATTATACATACAGTACAAAATGTATAATATATATGTAATTTTTTGTTTGAAATTATACTTTCCGTATTGCCTTTTTTTTCCAAAAATACTATACTAATACATATTATGAATACTGTGTCAGGGGATGTGTACAGATTCATAAGTAGAAATCAATTAATTATTAATAAGTAAAAGGGAGGTAATTGAATGAGAAACTCAAGCAGGAAAACTGTCTTGAAGCGAGTTCTGGCATATGCACTTGCATTAGCACTTACATTGTCAGTAATAACCGTTCCAAGTACAGATGCATATGCTGCAAGTGGTTCAGTGAAGAGCGTCACTGTAACTAATCTTCCAGCAAAGCAGGTAACTATCAAAAAGGGCAAATCATTTGTTCTTAAGACAAAAGTTACTACAAGTGGAAAGATCTCAAAGGCTGTAGTTTACAAGTCATCCAACAGCAAAGTTGCTAAGGTTACTAAGACTGGTAAGATTACAGCAGTCAAGAATGGTTCAACATACGTAACTGTATACGCAAAGGCAAACAAGAAGAAGGTTTGCAAGGTAAAGGTTACAGTTGGTACACCAGTTTCAAGTGTAAAGCTGAGCAAGGCTTCAGCTACAATCAACAAGGGTAAGACACTTACATTCAAAGCAACAGTATCCCCAAAGAGTGCAAGTAACAAGACACTTACATGGAAGTCATCAAACACAAAGGTTGCTACAGTATCAAGCAAGGGTGTTGTAAAGGCAGTTAATGCAGGTACAGCCAAGATCACAGCAACAGCAAATGACGGATCAGGTAAGAAGTACACATGTACAGTTAAGGTAAACATCCCAGTTTCAAGCGTAAAGCTTAGCAAGGCTTCAGCTGAGTTAACAGAAGGAGAGGCAGTTACTCTTAAGGCAACAGTTGCTCCATCAAACGCAAGCAATAAGTCAGTTAAGTGGTCAACATCAAACGCTAAGGTTGCAACAGTATCAGCAGGTAAGGTTACAGCAAAGAGCGCAGGTACAGCAACTATCACAGCAGCTGCAGCAGATGGCTCAGGCAAGAAGGCTGTATGCAAGATTACAGTAAAGGCTAAGCCAGTTATAAATCCTGAGGTTAAGGTGTCAAACATAACACTTTCACTTGCTGATGATACAATCTATGTTGGTGAGAAGACACAGGCTTCAGTAGTTGTAGGACCTGAGAACGCAACTAACAAGAAAGTTGTATATTCAGTATCAGATGAGACAGTAGCTACTATCGATGCCAAGACAGGTGCTATCGAAGCTAAGAAGGAAGGTACTGTAAAGGTAACAGCAACAGCAGCAGATGGCAGTGGAATTTTTGCTGAGAAGACTCTCACAGTTGAGGGAGCTCCAACAGTAGAATTTACACAGAAGAGCGTATCACTTGTAGTAGGTAAGGAGACTTTACTTGGAGTAAAGGATTCTTCACTTGCAGTTAAGTATACAAGCAGCAATGAGAGAGTAGTATCTGTATTAAATTCAGCAACAGGTCAGATCAAGGCTATAGCAGCTGGTAAGGCAACTATCACAGTAAGCCTTGTAGATTTCCCTGATGTAAAGGATACATGCAGCGTTGTAGTATTAAACGATGATACAGTTATCATCACAGCATTTACCGGACTTTCACAGGAAGGTAGATTCACAGTTAAGTTATCTATGTTAAGCGATGACAACAAGATCACAAATGACATGCTTGTTGGAACAAAGCTTTACATCACAAACGAAGAGACAGGTAAGAAGATCACAGCTTCTTATGTAACAGGCAGCCTTACAGGCGATGTAGCAACATATGGATTCAACAGCAGCCAGTTAACATCAGGTACATATGTGCTTGACGTTCCTGCAGATTCTATATTTGCAATCAATTCAGGAAGTGTTGACAGTCTCAAGCAGACAGTAAAGGTTACAGAGCTCAAGACAGGTGTTGCTGGTAATGTTTACGATGATCATAAAAACGCAATTGAGGGTGCAACTGTAAAGTGTCTTGCTGGTGAGAAGGTTGTAAAGACAACAACAACTGATATCACAGGTTACTATGAGATGGAAGTAGCTGAGAACAGTGGTTATACAATTGAGGTATCAAAGGATGGATATTTCGATACAGCTACTGAGACAGGAATCATAGTAAGAACAAATGAAGTAACAACAAACGAGATGGTTATGG
>JAQYAS010000126.1 GCA_029338615.1 Clostridiales bacterium | reverse complement strand
ACAGAGCAGTAAAGCAGGAAATGTTGAGCGATATCGGTATATCACCAAGAAAGGCAAAACTGCTGATATCTGAAGAAAATACAGATATCAGGCTGGAGGACATCGAATATGCATTGCTTCCTGCCTGGTTTATGACATTTAATTACAGAGGGATCATGTATTCTGTGGCAGTGAACGGACAGACCGGAAAAGTTGTGGGAAACGTCCCATCTGACAAGTTCAAGGTCGGTGCAGCACTGGGAATACTCACTACGCTTATGGTGGTAATATGTACATATGTGTCTGTGTTTATGGGCAGACTGATGACGGATAGTATTTTTATGAGTACAGAGTTAGGATTTTATATAATTGCAGGGTTTGTCGCTGTATTCATATACAGTATGGTATATTTCTGGAGATCGATCAACAAGCTTCACAGATCAAGAATAGATATACACCGATTCAGAAGCCATGGAACTATAGAATATGTGAAGGAAAGGCAGGATAAGACATGGGTGCGTTAGTTTTTGTATTTGTGGCCATAGGTATTGTCTGGGGGATATGTCTCACGATAGGGATTGTTCTGTCGGCGCTGGTCAGATCAAATAATATAGGACAGAGAGACATAAAAGATACAGAGTATATTGACTACCGGACACTGTCATATCATGCAATATATGACAGTCAGAATTATATGAATCATTTCGACGGATATTACAAGTGACTCGCAAAAAGTTTTGTCATTCTTGGCACTATGTGTTAAAATAATAAAGTGTTTAGTCAGGGGGGCAAAGAAGTAGTAAAGAAAGGACGGGTTATGGTAAGAAAAGTTGGTTTAACAGACAGCGTTGGTTTTGCATGCCTGGAAGATCTCCAATTGTCTAACTCCTATATGTGGGGTACCGCAATCAGTCTGGACTATTGTGGCAGAGAGGATTGCATCAAGGGGTGGAAGTTCGGACCATATGTAAGGGAGTCATATGTCATTCACATAGTTAAGAAAGGCAAGGGAGTATTCACTATAGGCGGCAGGAGTTATGCGCTGGGGCCGGGACAGGCCTTCATCATCAGACCGGGAGAGGAAACGACCTACAAGGCTGATGACGATGATCCATGGAGCTATATGTGGGTAGGTTTTCACGGCTACAGAGCAGAAGATTTTTTAGAATCTATGGGTTATAAGAAAGATTCGCCTATCATAAAGATCGAGCAAATGGACATATGTACAGAATGTATCGACAGAATGCTCAGTTATTCACAGATAACGCGTATCAATGAGGTTAAGAGACAGAGTGCGCTTATGCTTTTGTTTGCAACCATCATGGAGGATAACTCAGTAGATGATAACAGTTCAGACAGCACGGAATATCCAAGCAAGATATATGTGAAGGCTGCAGTAGACTTTATCACAGAGAAGTACATGAATAAGATCAAGATAGATGATATAGCTGATTTTATAGGTATAAGCAGAAGTCACCTGACAGGAAGTTTTAAGAAGGAGATGGGAGTATCTCCACAGGAATACCTGATCAATTTCAGATTGGAGAAGGCGGCAAGCCTGCTCAGATCTTCCAAGGAGCAGATCAATATAATAGCATATCAGTGTGGATATGAGGATTCTCTGTCTTTCTCCAAGGCGTTTAAGCAGAAGTTTGGAATGAGTCCAAAATCATTTAGGAATCTTGAAGTAGAGCTGGAGACAGGTAATGCCAAGGGTGATCATGAGGCTTCTAAGTTGTAGACATAAAAAAACAGGATATACGGATTACTTTTTGCAGGTGATCTGTATATCCTGTTTTTTAATGATATTGAATACCAAAATAATTATGATTCCAGTTTCTTTGTAACTTTTCTTGGGTCCTTGCGTTCTGGCTGGGGACCGTCTTCGATAGCTTTATTTTCAGTCTGGGATGAAGTGTCTGGATCAATAGGCTTCATCCAGGATTCAGGGTCATCATCTGTATATTTCTTAGTGACTTCACCTAGGTAAGGTGAAAAAGCTTTTATGAACATGAATGATGATATATAAGCTATAAGTCCAAAACCACATACTATAAGTATGAATATTCCGACCATAAATATCTGTGGGCTTGCCAGCAGGAAGTAAACCGGAAGAGTGTACAGTATCATTATTATTATAGTAAATATAAAGTTTTTGGCAGCCATATATATGGACTGTATGATGAGATTCTTCAATGTATTCTCAAATGCGCTTATCACAGGAAACAGGTAAATGACAATAAAGCATATCAATATGAAGAATATCACACTGGTGTAATACATGAGTTTGTTTTCCTGAGGTCCGCCTTTGCCAAACAGATTGAAATCCAGGGAGAACACAAATGCTATGAGCAGGAACAGAATCCAAGCAATTGTAGATTTTTTGAAATTGTCCTTGAAGCCTCTGAAGAATAACTTCACAACTCCTCCGGTTTCACCTGTGCGTTGCTTCTTAAGTAGTGTGTAATACATGGCACTCATGGAAGTCCCCATAGTGAATATTGGAATGCTGCACAATATAAATAGGATATTTACGATTATGATATCGCCTATTGTTCCAAAGACTCTGGAGAACCAGCCGTCGCTGCTGAATATGTTCATAGATTCCCTCCTAATATATAAAATAATGTAGATAACAGATACCATCTAATACCAGTACCCCGATAACATGAATTAACTATAGCACAAAAATACATACCAGAATATAGCATGTTTTACAATTTACCATATGCATTCTACATTTTACCATAAAATAGCACAAAAACATTGC
>JAQYAS010000125.1 GCA_029338615.1 Clostridiales bacterium | reverse complement strand
TATTATCACGTTAATAAAAGTGATAATGCAAAGTGCTGCAACAATCATTATAAAATATTTCATGTAACTTACCTCAATACTGAAATTGTACCCTCAAAACTTTCAGGAATGCGTACTTTATATTCATAGAATCGATATCCTCTGCGGCATATATTTTTGCTGAACCTATATATCTGTCGCCTGCATAGTAACTCATCCGTCCAAGTTCATCATCTTTTTTTATTGGGGCACACAGATCATCAGAAAATTCAACTTTCTTGATCACATCTTCAGCCTTTTCACCGTTCAGCAATATACCGTCAAATTGTGAGTCGGTTTTTATTGTAACATAACTGCTGGTACCTTTGTCTATAGAAATTTTATCTTCTTCGATCACATTGTTATCAGTATATTTTTGACATAAACTATAGCCGTAATCA
This sequence comes from Clostridiales bacterium, assembly GCA_029338615.1. Lineage (GTDB taxonomy): Bacteria > Bacillota > Clostridia > Lachnospirales > Lachnospiraceae > Coprococcus. The sequence continues at coordinate 7,998 of JAQYAS010000125.1, read as the reverse complement.
AGAAGCCTGCATGCATCTTTGTTCCTTATATCCTTTGTTTCTGCACCCATTATAACTGCGATCAGCTGTATTCCGTCTCTGTCCGCAGTGGCAGACATACAATACTTTGCCGTATTGGTAAAACCTGTTTTCAGACCAGTCGCACCAGTATACATATTCAGAAATTTATTTGTGTTAACGAGGTCAAAGCGGCTTTCACCACGTCTTGTTTTATGTATTATGGAATCCATCCATATTCCGGAATAATTGAATATGTCCGGATATTTTGTTATGAGTTCACGGGACATCAACGAAATATCTCTTGCAGACATTTTATGTCCTTCTGCATCCAATCCGCATGCATTTTTAAAACAAGCATCCTTCATACCAAGTTCTGTGGCTTTTTTATTCATCAGTCTTACAAACGCTTCCTCTGAACCAGCTATTTTTTCGGCCATAGCAACAGCAGCATCGTTTCCGGATGCAATTATTATACACTTGATCATATCTTCCACTGTCTGTTCTTCTCCGCTTTCAAAAAAACATTGTGAACCACCCATAGATGCTGCATGTTCGCTTACAGTAACGATATCTTCAAGGGATATTTGTCCTTTATCTATAGCCTCAAATGTCAGTAATAATGTCATGATTTTGGTAACAGATGCCGGTGCCATCGCCACATCGCAGTTGTTTTCATACAGCACCTGACCAGTGGATGCCTCAACAAGTATACAACTTGGAGAACTTATATCTCCTATCTGACTATCTCCACCTGAGTTTTCTTCTGCGTATGCGCATATACCAATAGCACTCAACAGGCTTGTTACGATGTAAACACATAACATCAGCACAGCAGCTCTCATTCTATACATTTTTCTGAACATAGAAACTCCCATAAAAGTCTTCTTTCTGTTGATGTTTTGTATATTATATTGCGACTTTTACAGTCAATATGACTTTTTCTCCCACTAAAACAGTATTATTTTCTTTATTTTAAAAATTATTTCTGATATAATCAATAGTTAGAACAAAGGAGGACATGTTTCATGAGTATGAAATTAGTAAAAAGAGTACCAACTGGTGATGAAATAAAGGAATTATATCCTCTTTCAAGCGAGTTGAAAGCCATCAAAGCCAGAAGAGATGAAGAAATCAGAAAAATATTTGTAGGCGATGATGACAGATTTATTTTTATAATTGGACCTTGTTCAGCCGACAACGAGGATGCTGTATGCGATTATCAGAATCGTCTTGCCAGAGTTGCTGACGAAGTTAAAGATAAGATACTGGTTATTCCACGTATATATACTAATAAGCCAAGAACCACCGGTGACGGATACAAGGGAATGCTCCATCAGCCCGATCCTACAAAGTCTTCAGATATGCTTGAAGGTCTCTACGCCATCAGAAAGATGCACATCAGAGCCATCAGGGAGACCGGACTTACAGCCGCTGACGAGATGCTCTACTCTGAGAACTGGCAATATGTTGATGATATCCTCTCATATGTTGCCATAGGCGCTCGTTCTGTTGAGGATCAGCAGCACAGACTTACAGCCAGCGGAATGGATGTTCCTGTAGGAATGAAGAACCCAACAAGCGGTGACTACAACGTTATGATGAATTCCTGTATAGCAGGCCAGCATCATCACACATTCCTTTATTCAGGCTGGGAGGCTCATACAGACGGCAACCCTCTTACACATTGTATATTAAGAGGTGCGCTGAATAAGCACGGACAGTCTATATCAAACTATCACTACGAGGATCTCAGACTTCTTGCTGATACATATAAGAAGTTTAACCTTGTAAACCATGCCTGCATAGTTGATGCCAACCACAATAATTCCGGCAAGAAATTCATCGAGCAGCCAAGAATCGTTAAGGAAGTAATCCACAGCAGAAATTATGATCCTGAGATCAAGAACCTTGTAAAGGGTGTCATGGTTGAGAGTTACATAGAGGATGGAAATCAGCCTGTAGACGGCGGATGTTATGGCAAGTCAATAACAGATCCATGCCTTGGATGGGATAAGACAGAAAGACTTCTCAAAGAAGTCGCAGATCTTCTCTAAATATAAATTTTAAGCCTGCGTACTTATACAATTACGTGCAATATGCTTATGCAAATAAAAGAACCGACAGATCAAAACGATCCCATCGGTTCTTTTTTATTTTCTCCGTTTCAGACATTCGCTTCACAGAGTCTGACAAGAATGCACCTTCCAAGAGATACATCTCCCATCATTTTATATTTACCTGTAGTATATGCGTATATAGGATCAACAACCTTTTCCAAAAGTCTTGAAAGAACTGGAGCAGTAAATACATACTTGACATTATACTCCCCATCGTCATCCACAACGATGTCAGCAATATGATCCCTTATATCTATGTAGAAAACCCCACTATCTTTGCCGATAACATTGAACTGAAGACTACAATCCTCTATATCTTCCAGTTCCAACAAGGTAAGAATGCTGCTGATACGCTCAACACATTCAATATATGTCATATAAACACCCAATCTTTATAAGAACTCGAAGTCTGCATCCTCATCACCATCGCCGATAAGTACCTGATTACGCTTTACTCCTTCTTCTACCTCACCAACAAAAAGTTCTTCCTCTTCTTCCTCCTGAGCTGCCTGAGCACTCTTACCTGTGAATGCTGCCGGCTTTGGCTCAGCTGTCTGAGCAGCCTTCGGTGTCATCTTGAGTTTCTGAGGTGCATCGCCGCCCTGTGATTTCATCTTAAGCTTTGTAACAGGATCTGCCTCTACTGCAGCCTCAACCTTCTCAGCTGCCTCAGCAACCTTTGCGCTTGAACCACTCTTGAGAGCTTCCATCTCATCCTTGAGCTTTGCAAGCTCAGCCTTTGCATTGGCAATAACCTCATTAGCCTTCTTCTTTGCATCGTTTATAATCTTATTAGCCTCAGCATTGGCTGCATTAGCCTCTTTCTTTGAACCAGGAGCGGCCTGCTCAAGCTGCTTCTCAAGCTCATAGATTTTTACACTGTTCTCCATGAGGTTCTTCTTTGATACCTCATTCTCTGACTCCAGTGCTGCATACTTTGTCTGCAGATCTGCATATTCCTCTGCCATTGTACGCAAAAAACTATTAACCTCATCCTTATTATATCCAAAAAGTCCTTTTTTAAAGGTTTTAGATTCAATCTGATCCTGTGTCAACATTGCATAGTTCTCCTTTTCAGTATTAATTGAACCTCCCACTTACAGAAGTTCCATTTGTAATTATATTAACAAATAGTATTTTTTTCAACAATATTGTTGGATTTTATAAAAATTTCCCAATATATTACAGTTTTTCCATCAATTCGCATATAAATCAGAGTTCATTACTGTCAAGCAGTATGGTAAAAGGTCCGTCATTAGACAGATCCACTTTCATATCTGCACCAAATTCACCATGTTCAACCGCCGGAACAAATTCACGACACCTTTCAATTATATACTCATACATCTCATTGGCCATATCAGGCGCTCCTGCACCAGTAAATGATGGTCTGTTTCCTTTCCGGCAATCTGCGCACAGGGTAAACTGTGAAACGATCAGAAGTTGTCCGTTTACACTGTTTATATCGAGATTCGTCTTACCGTTCTCATCAGCAAATATTCTCATCTTCACAAGCTTGTTTATCATCTTGTCAGCAATTTCTTTGGTATCCGAATTATATACTCCGACAAACACCAGAATTCCTTTCTGTATGCTGCCGATCACTTTGCCATTCACCTCTACTGATGCCCGATTTACACGCTGTATAACAAATTTCATTTTACGGATCCTTTCATAATCTTTTTTCAGACTGTTTTATCAGCAATATCATTTTTACAGCTATTTGCATGTCGTCCTATCTGTCCGACATGCTTATCGCTTCAACTGCAACACTGCCACCTCTTACAACTTCTATTCTGTTAGGAAAACTCTCTTTGAACATTTTTATTGCATTGTCGTTCTTGGCATCTGTCTGAACGCACTCAACAAGCACGGATTTCTTATTGTAGTCAGTGATCTTGTATCCAAATGCATTAGCAATTCTAAACACTTCATCCTTATCCTCATTTGAACAGCTGTTGACCTTGACATATAAAATCTCGTTGTTATGTATCGCGATATCGGTGTAGTCAACGACTTTTATTACCTCCACACTTCTGTTGAGCTGCTTTTTCACCTGCTCAAATGTTCTGTCATCACTGGTGAAACCTATGGTCATTCTGGATATTGTCTCGTCCTCAGTAACACCGACAGTTATTGTATCTATATTGTATGATTTGCTTGAAAACAAACCTGAAATTCTTGCAAGTACACCTACCTCATTCTCTACGAACAGGCATATCCATCTCTTCTTTACGCTCATTCTATATACCCCTTTCATTTGGATAATATATAAATCTATGTATGTACATTCTATTACAGATATAAATTCAATTTATCAATATCAGCAGTCAAGTATCATATCATTCAGTGATTTTCCACCCGGAACCATAGGAAATACGTTGGCTGTAGGATCGATGAAGAACTCTATAACTGTAGGTCCGTTTGTATTCGCTTTGGCAGCCTCAAATGCAGGTCTTATCTCCTCCGGCTTAGTGACTCTGATACCCTTTGCATCATAACTCTCTGCCAGTTTTACAAAGTCAGGCGAATACTTTGGACAGCATTTATCCGGATTCTGACAGTCTCTGTTACATCTTCTTCTGTATCTGAGACATGTGCTGCTGTATCTCTTATTGAAGAACAACTCCTGCCACTGGCGTACATTGCCGAGGTAGCCATTGTTCAGTATACAGAGGGTAACAGGAAGCTCAAGTGCAACAGCCGTAGCCATCTCCTGGATATTCATCTGGACTCCTCCGTCTCCGGATATACAGATAACATCTTTATCCATATTGCCAAGCTTTGCACCTATGGCAGCAGGGAATCCATAACCCATGGTTCCAAGACCTCCAGATGTGAGAAGCTGTTTGTTCTCGTCTATATCAATGTACTGTGTTGTCCAGAGCTGATTCTGTCCAACGTCAGTTGTAACAATGAGATTGCTGTACATATCGTTTATGGTTCTTATGATAGCCTCAGGAGTCACACCATCATATCTGTTCATGTTGATAGGATACTCAGCCTTGACATTCATAATGTCATCCACCCAGCCTTTGATATCAAGAGGTTCTGCATATTCAAGCATCTTGGATATGGCAACCTTTGCATCAGCAACGATAGGTATATCTACCTTTATATTTCTTGATATGGACGCCGCATCTATATCAACATGTATGATCTTGGCATTCTTGGCAAATGTATCTATAGTACCTGTTATTCGGTCATTGAATCTACATCCGATGGAGAAAAGAACATCACTCTCCATGATAGCTTTGTTGGATGCCATATTGCCATGCATACCGATGTTGCCTACATACAGTGGATGATCTGTAGGTATCGCACCTTTACCCATAATCGTGGTAACTACAGGGATTCCTGTCTTTTCAGCAAGTTCCTGCATCTCTTTTCTTGCATGGGCGATATTTACACCACCGCCGCAGAGGAACACGGGCTTCTTTGCATTCTTAAGCTCCGCAAGGGCTCGCTTGATCTGTCCAACATGTACACCCTCCGAAGGTTTGTAACCTCTGATATTTACTTCCGCAGGATACTCGTCACTTCCCATGGCAAGCTGGATATCCTTTGGGATATCAACAACAACAGGTCCCGGCTTTCCGGTTCTAGCTATGTAAAAAGCATTTTTAATGATCCTTGCAAGATCCTCTCTCTTTCTTACTGTGACTGCGTACTTGCATATGCTTCTTGTGATCCCAACTATGTCAACCTCCTGAAAAGCATCATTTCCAATAAGGTTCATCGGAACCTGTCCTGTAAAACATACCAGTGGCACACTGTCGTAGTTGGCTGTGGCAATTCCTGTTACAAGGTTTGTCGCACCCGGACCACTTGTTACCAGACACACTCCGACTCTTCCTGTCGAACGCGCATATCCATCCGCCGCATGGACAAGCGCCTGCTCGTGTCTTGGAAGTATCATATCGATACCTTCTGCATCGTACAGCGCATCAAACAGGTCTATCGCTGTTCCGCCAGGGTATGCGAACAGAGTGTCTACTCCCTCTTCCTGCAACGCTTTTACAAACATCTTTGCTCCATTGATCTCCATATCTTATACCTCCTGTAAAGTTCATGATAATCCAAACTTACGCCTCGGGATGTATATATGCACCCCATGCATAGAAAAAGCCCTAAGCGCAACTGTTTTACGCTTAGGGCGAATATGTTCATATCCGTGGTACCACCTAAATTCAGACAAATGTCTGCACTCATCAGATACTATAATAAATTATCAATGTAATCATTATTAATATCTTATTCCTGTAACGGGGAAATCCGTTGAAACCTACTCGACAACAGCTGACGAATATATATGCTGCAATCTTTCAATCCACTGCTCGAAGGCTACCTTCCACACATTCCTGATGAAGATTCTCACCACCATCTTCTCTCTGTTGATCGGGGGATGCATGTACTCCTCCTCGTCATAGCATTTGACTTTTGTGGGTCATTTTCGACCCTTAGATGTGATTATTTTATCATTAACATGAAGATGTGTCAACGATTCTTTTACTTGCCCGCCAGCAGTTCAAACCAAAATACATCGTATCCCGCTGCAGCCGCTACTCTCTGTGATGCTATATGTGACATTCCTGTGCCATAATATGGAATTTTTCCACATCTGAGTATATCCTTGGTCAGTTCAGATACCAGCGATGTACCAACATGCCTTCCCTCAGCATCTTGAACAACATTTATACCAATCTGCCAGAAGTCGTCACTGTCAGCGCTTGCGCCAGCCATACCGATAATCTCATCACTTGATACAGCTGCCACAGCAAGTACATCAGGTGTGTTATCATCAAAGCAGAAAGCTTCACACCACCTGTCATCTCCTTTGAATTGCAGGATCTCATCCCCCGTATACCTGACAAGGTTAAAATCTTCTTTTATCATCGAATCAACAGTTTTATCTGTAGTATCTTTTCTCACTGCCTGTTCGCTCAGTTCCGTCGGAAGGTAAAATGGGTGAGCAGATTTCAATTTGCATCCGTATCTGGAAAGAATACTGTCAAGCTCACGGAAATTCGCTATATCCATGAACCATTTTCCAGATGCGTTCTCATAGCGTTTTCTGCATTCAGCTACAATCTCTCTACGGCCGGTAAATAACAACTTGCCATTTACCACAGCTATTTTGAGCGGGCACTTTTCCTGTCCTTTGAACCGCCTCTGTCCTTCTATCTGTCTGTATTCAGAGAATATATTGTCACCGGAATATATGTCGACCGCATCACAGCAGTAATCCTTGGCCAGCTGATCATACAGCGATTTCTTCATCTTCTCAGACAGCCAACGTTTTCTAGTCAGAATATTCGTATGTCCTATCCGGACTTCATTCAAAAGAGGCACATCCACTTCATCACAGGTATGATGAAACACAAATCCGAGTTTTTCCTGTACTGTGCGGGACTTGGAATTGCCATCGTAGTAACCGCACCATATCGTTTCCATACCCAGATCAAGGAATCCATGTTCTATGAGTTTCCTGGCCGCCTCTGGTGCGTATTCGTTGCCCCAGTGTGGCTTTCCTATCCAGTATCCAAGCTCACATTCATCATCACGATCTGTCATATCTGTCTTTCCGTTTAACAGTAATTCGATGGCTCCGACAATTAGACCGCCGTCCTTCAGACACACTGCGTAACACTCCGGTCCATTAAATACATTCCGTATCACATCAAGGCTGTACTCCCTGCTCTCATGCACAGGCCAACCCGCAATTGGTCCCACATCAGGATCACTTGCATATTCAAATAATATATCTGCGTCACTCTCCTGCCAGTGACGTAATATTAATCTATTAGTTTCTAAAATCAAATCATATCCCCTGTCATATAATACTTTCTGCGCTTTCCCAGTTCTTCACTATCCTCAGATA
>JAQYAS010000124.1 GCA_029338615.1 Clostridiales bacterium | reverse complement strand
ATGGGGGCAGCTCTCGATGATAACGGCCGTGAGACGGAAAGCATAGAGGGGTGTATAAAGGACGTTCAGTATAACAGAGCTGAGCACAGGAAGGCGGTTGTAGACGACATACTTGTGAATTGGGATGTGCAGAGCCATTTTAGAAAGTTTCATGCCATGCTGGCAACAAGTAGTATTCCGGAGGCTATGGCATATTACAAGGAATTGAAGTCCAGAAATACCAACCTGAAATTCACAGCAGTTTTTGATCCTCATGATGACAACAGAGAGGGCAGCATTGAGAAGATAGACGGAATAAATGATGTCCTTAAAGATTATTATGATACGTTTGGAGTGAGATTTACTATACCGACATATGCATCGTTTAAGAGAGATGTATGTGCAAGGCTGGCTCACAAATCGCCATATGTGGCAATTCACAATGACAGTTCCAAGTGTCTTGACATCATTATAGTTGTAGATCAGATGCTCACAGGATATGATTCGAAGTGGCTCAACACTCTGTACATGGACAAATTTTACAAATGGACAAATATTGAGATGATCATACAGGCATTTTCAAGGACGAACAGGGTGTTTACGAAGGATAAGTCACATGGAATTATAAGATATTACAGAAGACCTTATACTATGAAAAATATCATAGAATATGCATTTGAGCAGTATTCAGGTAATAAAGCATATGGTGTGTTTGTGATGAAGCTTCCGGAGAATATACAGAGAATGAACATGTGCTTTAAGGAGATAAAGGATCTGTTTGCGTCTGCAGGAATAGATGATTTTTCCAGACTGCCATCAGATCCCACTGAGAGACAAAAATTTTCAAAGCTTTTCAGGGAGCTGAATAAGTACCTTGAACCGGCGAAGGTTCAGGGCTTTGTATGGGATAAGCTTACATATGAGGTTGAAGACTCAGATGGAGTAAGTGGTGTATATACAGTGGATTTTGACAAGGGAATCTATGATGCACTGCTTATGCGTTACAAGGAGCTGAGCCGTGGCGGAGATGGCGGCGGCGAAGACGCAGCTTATGACATAGACCCATATCTTATGTCGCTTTCAACTGAGAAGATAGATGCCGATTACATGGACAGTAGATTTAAGAAGTATATAAAGACCCTTGATGAACATGCAGATGAGGCGACAGTGGATGCTGCGCTGAATGAACTCCACAGATCATTTGCCAGTCTGTCCCAGGATGAACAGAAGTTTGCGAATATAGTCTTGAAGGACATTCAAAATGGTGATCTGATTGTTCGTGATGACAGAAGTGTGAGAGATTATATCGTTGAATATCAGGCAAGGGCAAAGAATGATCAGATACACAGACTGGCAGCAATACTGGGGCTGCATGAGCAGAAATTAAGAGATATCATGGATAAGCATGTGACGGAGAATGATATTGATGCATTTGGACAGTATAATGATCTGGTACAGAGCGTCGACATAGATACTGCAAAGGCTTATTTTGATAAAAAAGAGGGTGAAGATATTCCTAAGAGAAAAGTCAGATCGAAACTTGATTCCCTTCTTAGAAAGTACATTTTGTCGGGAGGATTTGATATCGAATAAAGGGACTGACAGGCACATACGATAGTTTTAGTTCAGTCCTGACAGAAAACGCATGATCACATCGACATCCTTATTTTCAAGCTCCTGTATGATATGAATGTAGGTTTTCTGCGTTGTCGTCATACTGGAGTGACCAAGTCTCCTTGCTACGCTGGCTATGGATACTCCGGCAAATAATAACAGAGACGCATGGGTATGTCTGAGCCCGTGTATAGTAATGACAGGTGCATCAATTTCACGGCAGTGTCTGGCGAGAACATCGTTGACTGTGGAATTGTACACCTGTTTTTTTATGAATATAGGTTCGTCCTCCGGCATATTTTTCAGCAATCCGGCGAATTGTATGACGGTCTGCCAGTCCAGCTGTATTTTGCGTATGGACGATCTGTTTTTGGTAGGCAGAAATCCTCCATCTCCTTTGTAGTTCCATGTTTTGGATACGGAAACCAGCTGGCGTGAGAAATCAAAATCCTTTGGAGTCAGAGCCAGGGCCTCGGAGAAACGCATACCGGTTTTTGCCACCAGCAATATAAACCAGTCCCAGCTGACGTCGGTTCCCAGGTCCAGATTGGCGAGAAGTTTCTGGAGTTCAAACTGATTGAGATATTTCTGCTTTTTATCCTTTGGCGGCCGTCCCTTTATTATTGCTTTTCTGGTTGGATCTCTTTCTATCAGACCCTCATCGACGGCATCAAGAATAGCGCATTTTATATGATGGTGAAAATCCATCGTTGTCTGACGCTCGTGTTCCGCGGCATAGTTGTTAAGCAGCTGTTGATAGGTAATCCGGGTTATGTCGCCGATTTTGAGATCCGGTATAAGCCTGACAAGCCATTGATGAGCCATCTTATATTTGCTCATGGTGACTGGGCGTATTGCGCCTTGTTTGTATGTGGTTATCCACTGCTCATAGAAATCAGTAAACAACATGTCTGAATTTGTTCGTTGAATCATATATAAGTCCTCCTTATGAAAAAATAGTGCTGTCAGTCCTGTGTTTACTATACATGTTTGTAAATTTTTCTATAAAAAAATACGAAAAACAATTGGCTAAATATCGGATAGATGGGATAATACATTAAGAATAATGTTACGTGTTCTGTCATCTGTCAGAGGACGTGTTATAGAGGAGGGACTTATGTATTTAGTATTTGATGTAGGGGCAACATTTATAAAGTATGCGTTAATGGACGATGAGGGCAATATATCGGGAAAGGGTAAGACTCCAACCGACAGATATGCCGAGGCTGGAACTCCGGCATTTGTGGCGCAGATCAAGAAGGTGTATGACGAGAAAGTACTGGACTGTGACATAACAGGAATTGCCATGGGGCTTCCTGGACAGATAGATGTTGAGCGCGGCATAGTGTACGGCGGTGGCGGGATCAAGTATCTTGATGGTGCACATCTTGGTGATCTCATATCAGAGGCATGCGGCGGTGTGCCTGTAGCTCTTGAGAACGATGGCAAATGTGCGGCTCTAGCAGAGGTGTGGCTGGGCAATGCCAGCACGGCCACAAATGCAGCAGTCGTTGTCGTGGGTACAGGAATCGGCGGTGGAATAATCATCGACAGAAAGATCCACAGGGGCAAGAGACTTCTTGCTGGTGAATTGTCATATGCACTCATGAATATGACAAGAGAAGAGGCGGATAATGTCAGATGCTGTGAAGAGCTGACTGTCGAGGAGACATTTGAATACAACCCGTTCATGGTAACATCAACTTGTACTGCAAGCTCAATTACATACAAGGCATCCAAGATCATGCATATGAAGCCTGAGGAGGTGTCCGGTGAGATGGTATATCAGTGGATTGATGAGGGCAATCAGGAAATCGCAGATATGGTTGAGGATTCATACTTCTCCATAGCAAAGCTCTGCTGTAATCTGTACATGACGATAGATCCGGATGTCATACTTATCGGAGGCGGAATGAGTGCCAACCCGAACTTTGTTCCGGGGGTTAAGAGGTATGTGGACAAGATAAGAAAGATGACCAAGACCTACGATGGTATGGTTATCGACACATGCAAGTTTCGCAATGACTCGAATCTTCTTGGCGCGTTATACAACTATAAGCAGAAGTATGAGGGCGTGAAATAAAGGCTGGTAATATTATAAATAAAATATGGAGGGACAAAACTATGGTGATAACAAAGAAACATGGACTTCCGGAGAATTTCCTCTGGGGAGCATCAACAAGCGCATATCAGGTTGAGGGCGCCAATCTGTCACACGGCAAGGGCCCAAGTGTGCAGGACATCAAGACAGTTCCGGCGGGAACAAGTGAGCTGGACGTGTGCGCTGATTTTTACCACAGATATGCAGAGGATATAGCCCTCATGGCTGAGATGGGATTCAAGACATTCAGATTCTCCATTGCATGGAGCAGAGTTCTTCCTGAAGGAACAGGCAGAGTCAACCAGGAGGGAATCGACTTCTACAACAACGTGATAAATGAGTGTCTCAAGTACGGAATCGAGCCGCTTGTCACAATGTTCCATTTTGATCTTCCTGCAGCACTGGAGAAGAAAGGCGGATGGTCGAGAAGAGAGAGTGTTGACGAGTTTGTTGAATTTGCAAAGCTTCTCTACACAAATTATGGCGACAGAGTAAAGTACTGGCTGACTATCAATGAGCAGAACATGCTCACACTTGTGGGTGACGTGATCGGAACCTGCAACATGGAGGGCGTGACAAATAAATACAAGAAGCTTTATCAGGAGAATCACCACATGCTCCTTGCCCAGGCAAAGGCCATGAAGCTTCTCCATGAGATGTGTCCTGGTGCAAAGATTGGTCCTGCACCGAACATCTCTCTGGTATATCCTGCAACATGTAAGCCAAAGGATGTCCTGGCAGCACAGAACTTCAACGCGATAAGAAACTGGCTTTACCTTGATATGGCAGTGTATGGAAGATACAACGACCTGGTATGGAAGTTCCTTGAAGAGCATGACGCTATCCCTGTTATTGAGGCTGGAGATATGGATATCATGGCGCAGGCAAATCCTGATTTTATAGGTTTCAATTATTATAATACTGCAACGGTTGAGTGGGATGACAGTCCGGTTGCTGTGACGGACTCAGAAAAAAAGGATCAGCAATCAGCCGGTATTGAGCCGGGGGTATACAAAGCGTATCCAAATCCAAATCTTCTCCGCACAGAGTTTGGCTGGGAGATAGACCCTGACGGCTTCAGGGCAACTATAAGAGAGATGTACAGCAGATATCACCTGCCTATGATTGTGACAGAGAATGGTCTCGGCGCATATGACAAGCTCACAAAGGATGGCAAGGTACACGATGACTATCGTATAGAGTACTTAAGAAAGCATATAGAGCAGATCAAGCTGGCAGCAGATGAGGGCGCAGAGATGATGGGTTATTGCCCATGGTCAGCAATTGATCTCGTGTCCACCCACGAGGGAATCACCAAGAGATACGGATTTATTTATGTCAACAGAGATGAATTCGACATGAAGGATCTTGCGAGATACAGAAAGGATTCCTTCTACTGGTACAAGAAGGTCATCGAGACCAACGGCGAGGATCTGAGCTAAAAATTATCCAGAAATCAACAATTTAGGCCTAAAAGATACAAAGTTCCAGAAAATTGTACCTTTTAGGCTGTTTTATAATTTTTTGCGAGAAAATTATTCTGGGATCTTGATTTTCTACGAAAAAGGATAAAAACAGCCAGACTGTTTTCTAAGGTGGGATATTTAGATCCTGGTCTGTAGATGAAAATAGAAAAGCCTAAGATTGTATTTTTTGAATAAAGTCCTTGCATTAATTTTTTTATGTGCTATACTGAACAAAGTCACTAACATACGCCAACGCGTTAAAGTGATGCAAGTTTAAATTGAGAAAACATCGACCGTTATCAAAAATCCCATTGAAATGTTGATGTAAAAAAGAAGAAGGAGGACACTATTATGATAGGCGGAGATTTGATCACCTACAGACCTGACATTCAGGTACTTGACGCAACAATAAGAGATGGAGGACTTGTCAATGATTTCTATTTTACTGACGAGTTTATAAGAGCCCTCTATGAAGCGAACATCAAGGCGGGGGTTGATTATATGGAATTCGGCTATAAGGCCTCCAAGGAAATGTTTGATGTGAACAAATTCGGCAAATGGAAGTTCTGTAACGAGGAGGACATAAGAGCCATCGTCGGGGAGAACAATACAGATCTGAAGATTTCTGTTATGGCAGATGTCGGAAGATGCGATTACAAGAAGGACATCATAGACAGAGCCGACAGTGTCATCGATCTGGTGAGGGTGGCGACATACATCAACACCATGCCTGCAGCCATCGAGATGATCGAGGATGCACATGCAAAGGGATACGAGACTACATGCAACATCATGGCGGTTTCAAAGGATCAGGAGTCGGATATAGATCTTGCCCTTGAGATGCTTGGCAAGAGCAATGTAGATGGAATATACATTGTTGACAGCTACGGCTCACTGTACCCTGAGCAGATCAAGAAGCTCGCGGAGAAATATGTTGCAGTTGGAGAGAAGTATGGCAAGAAGATAGGAATACATGCACACGACAACTTAAAGCTTGCCTATGCCAATACTGTTGAGGCAATGAGGAGTGGTGCGAGCATGCTCGACGGAACTGTAAGCTGTATGGGCAGGGGCGCAGGAAATTGTGCACTTGAGCTTCTTCTTGGATTCCTCAGAAATCCAAAGTACAACCTGTATCACATCCTGAAGTTCATAGAGCAGTACATGGTTCCGCTCAAGGCAAAGGGAGATGCAGTATGGGGCTATGATGTGCCATACATGCTGACCGGAATGCTGAATCAGCACCCAAGGGAAGCAATCGATTTCATCAAGAATGAAAGACATGATTATGCAGATATGTACAGCTACCTTATGTACAGAGAGTAATTATATAACAAATACATTGTGGTTTGGACACAGGCAATGGTGTTCAAAATAAAGGGGAGGACTCCTGGTGTCAGTTATCGCTGGCATCAGG
>JAQYAS010000123.1 GCA_029338615.1 Clostridiales bacterium | reverse complement strand
CTGGCCACAGCATATGTGTCTGCCGGTGTTATCACCACTGCGCAGCCTTTGTTCCTGGCAAATTCCAGAACTACATCAGATATGCTGTTTACAAGGCAGACTATGAGCATGCTGGCTCCACAGTTTATGGCTGCAAGCTGGGCTTCAACCCTGTCACTCACTATCACAATATCATTCTCCTTGACATGTCTCTCAAGAATGTCCACCTGAGCGGCGCCAACTATCACTCTTCCATCCTTTACATATTCATCGGCATCCCCATACACAAGTTCACCGCTTATAGTATCTATTATGTGTGAGAATCTTGTTCCGGCTATGAACAGTGAATTGTCATCTTTCTCAAGCATATAAGCTTCGGCAATATCTCCAACCGTGATTATTCCCTTTATCTTGTCATTATTCACGACCGGAAGTGTGGTAGCATCATTGTCCTGCATTATCTCAAATGCTCTCTTCATAGTGATATCACCAGAAACGCCATCAACAATTCTGTATGCTATGTCCTTCACCTGTACATTCACATTGCTCACAAGTTCAGGCGCCTTCACTCCAAAATAATCAAGGACAAACTGCGTTTCTTTGTTTATATTACCAGCTCTCTTTGGTATATATTTCTTCTCATGCTGATTTTTCAGATCGGCGTATGCTATCGCTGAACATATTGAATCCGTATCAGGATTCTTATGTCCTATTACAAACACCTCATCTGTGGGAACGTTATGCATATTTCACCTCTATATTCTATAACTTTTATTATCTGTGTTTATAAGCGGAATATCCGTCAGATCTCCACTTGGTAACAAGAATAAAATGAATGAGGCAAAATGACAACCCCTTTTATCGTTGTATATCATTTTGCCCCATTTTTTAACCTTTTAGTTATCGATTATATCTCACTTATATCCACAAGCGAAAGCTTTGTGGTATCTGCAGTCTCAAGACTTGTAAGCAGCGCATCCGCTGTATCGAGACTTGTAAGACATGTTACACCAGTCTCAACTGCGTGACGTCTGATGATAAATCCATCCTTACTTCTGTCAACACCCTGTGATGGTGTATCGATGATAAGATCTATCTCATGGCTCAGGATCAGATCAAGCAGATTTGGTGAAGGCTCCTCAACCTTGTTGATAAGCTTTGCAGGAACACCATTCTCGTTCAGGACTCTGCATGTGCTTCTGGTTGAATATATCTCATATCCCAGAGCAGCAAATCTCTTACCTATGCTGATGGCATCCATCTTATCTGAATCCTTAACTGTAAGTATCATCTTCTTGGTCTTTGGAAGGCTGATACCAGCTCCAAGGAACGCCTTATACAGAGCCTCATTGTAGTTCTTGGATATACCAAGACACTCTCCTGTTGACTTCATCTCAGGTCCAAGGCTTATCTCAGCACCTCTGATCTTCTCAAACGAGAATACAGGCTTCTTGATCGCGAAATACTCTGACTCTGGCTGAAGTCCAGGTGTATAACCCATATCTTTGATCTTCTCACCTGTGATAACACGCGTTGCAAGATCTACGATAGGGATTCCTGTTACCTTGCTTATATATGGAACAGTACGGCTTGAACGAGGATTTACCTCTATTACATATACCTCTTCATTGTATGCGATAAACTGTATATTTATAAGTCCGATTACATGCAGGCTGTTGGCAAGCTTCTTGGTATAATCAGCTATAACTCTCTTAACCTTAGGTGAGAGCGTCTGTGCAGGATATACTGAGATACTGTCTCCTGAATGTATTCCGGCTCTCTCAACATGCTCCATGATACCAGGGATCAGGATATCCTCTCCATCGCACACGGCATCAACCTCTACCTCTTTACCCATGATATACTTATCTACAAGTATTGGATGCTCCTGGGTATGCCTGTTGATGATATCCATGAACTCTATAATATCCTTATCAGATATCGCGATCTGCATTCCCTGTCCACCGAGAACGTAAGAAGGTCTTACAAGCACAGGGTAACCCAGCTCATTTGCAGCCTCAAGTGCCTGCTCTCTTGTAAATACAGTCTTACCTGCCGGTCTTGGTATACAACACTTCTCAAGGATCTCATCAAAGAGCTCTCTGTCCTCAGCTGCATCTACATTCTCCGCACTTGTTCCAAGGATAGGTACTCCCATCTCCATGAGTGCCTCTGTAAGCTTGATGGCAGTCTGTCCACCAAACTGTACTACAGCTCCGTCAGGATGCTCCAGATTGACGATCGCCTCAACATCCTCAGCTGTAAGCGGCTCAAAGTAGAGCTTGTTTGCTATATCGAAATCTGTACTAACTGTCTCAGGGTTATTGTTGACAATGATAGTCTCATAGCCCTTTCTTTCAAATGCCCATGTACTGTGAACTGAACAGTAGTCGAACTCGATACCCTGTCCAATTCTGATAGGGCCTGATCCAAGAACCATTACCTTCTTTCTTGAGTTATCCTCAGCAACCTCGTTCTCCAGAGAGTCAAAGCATGAATAGTAATATGGAGTCATGGCATCAAACTCTGCTGCACATGTATCAACCATCTTGAAATGCGCTGTTACACCGTAGTCGTAACGCATCTGTCTTATCTCTTTCTCAGTCTTGCCTGTGAGTCTTGCGATAACCTTGTCAGGGAACTCAACTCTCTTGATCTCCTTCATGAGATCCTTGGAGATATCTCCCTTGGACTCGATTATCTTTCTCTCAGCCTTAACAAGGTTGTGGATCTTGTCTATGAACCATCTGTCGATCTTGGTGATGTCATAGATCTGATCGTATGATATTCCACGTCTGATAGCCTCAGCTATGACATAGATACGTCTGTCATCAACATGTCCGAGAAGCTTTATAACCTCTTCATCCGTCATATCCTTGTATCTGCTTGACCAGAGACTGTCTACATGCTGCTCCAGTGAACGGAGAGCCTTCATCAGCGCGCCCTCAAAGTTTGTACAGATACTCATAACCTCACCGGTTGCCTTCATCTGTGTTGTCAGATCATGGTCAGCGGCGATGAATTTATCAAATGGAAGTCTAGGAATCTTGACAACCACATAGTCAAGTGCCGGCTCAAAGCTGGCGTATGTCTTCTTGGTAATAGCGTTCTTGATCTCATCCAGATTGTATCCAAGGGCGATCTTGGCTGAAACCTTTGCAATAGGATAACCAGTTGCCTTTGATGCAAGGGCTGATGATCTTGAAACTCTTGGATTTACCTCGATAACGCAGTACTCAAATGAGTTAGGATTCAGGGCAAACTGAACGTTACATCCACCCTTTATGTTGAGCTCTGAGATAATGTTCAGCGCTGAACTTCTGAGCATCTGATATTCCTTATCTCCAAGTGTCTGGGATGGAGCCACAACTATAGAGTCTCCTGTGTGAACTCCGACAGGATCCAGGTTCTCCATGTTACATACAGTTATACATGTACCGTTACCGTCACGCATAACCTCGTACTCTATCTCCTTCCAACCGGCGATACATCTCTCGACAAGAACCTGTCCAACACGGGAAAGTCTAAGACCGTTCATGAGGATCTCTTTGAACTCTTCCTCGTTGTTGGCGATACCGCCACCTGAGCCTCCAAGTGTATAAGCAGGACGGAGAACTACAGGATAGCCTATCTTCTTTACGAAGTTGAGACCTCCCTGAACTGTGGTAACGACCTCTGAAGGAGCCACAGGCTCATGGATCTTCTCCATGGTCTTCTTGAACTCAAGTCTGTCCTCAGCCTTCTTTATAGTTGTTGATGATGTTCCTATGAGAAGTACATCATGCTCTCTCAGGAATCCTGACTCATCAAGCTCCATTGCTATGTTGAGGGCGGCCTGACCACCGAGTGTTGGCAGAAGACTGTCCGGCTTCTCCTTCTCAATGATAGCCTTTACAACATCAACTGTAAGGGGCTCAATATATACCTTATCTGCAATATCTTTATCAGTCATGATTGTTGCAGGGTTTGAATTGATGAGTACAACACACAATCCCTCTTCCTTTAGAGAACGACATGCCTGTGTTCCGGCATAATCAAACTCAGCAGCCTGACCGATGACTATAGGACCTGATCCGATAACTACAACCTTTTTTATATTAGGATTCTTTGGCATTACTTTGACACCTCCATCATATTCATAAATGTATCAAACAGTGAATCTGTATCCAACGGACCTGCACATGCCTCCGGATGGAACTGAACTGTCTGTGCATTCTTTCCAAGATAGTGAACTCCCTCTACTGTTCCGTCATTTACATTGACGAAGCTGACCTCTGCGATCTTTCTGTCAAGGCTGTCTTCCTTAACCATATAACCATGATTCTGTGTTGAAATGTATACCTTGCCGGTCTTCATATCCCTTACAGGATGATTTGCACCTCTGTGGCCATACTTCATCTTCTCTGTATCACCACCGTTGGCAAGTGCCATAAGCTGATGTCCAAGACATATTGCAAAAATTGGAATATCTGTATCGAAAAGCTTCTTTACCTGAGCTATTGTGACCTTACACTCTTTTGGATCTCCAGGACCATTTGTAAGCATGATTCCGTCTGGAGCGTCTGCGATGATCTCCTCAGCAGGTGTCTCTGCAGGATATACAGTAACCTGACATCCTCTGGAGAGAAGTGACTTGACGATGTTCTTCTTAACACCAAGATCGATGACTGCTACCTTATAGCCATCACCAGGATAGAACATTTTTTCTTTGCACGTGACATCCAGAACAACGTGTCCCATCTTCCATGCCTTTATACGCTTCATACACTCATCAAAATCATAATTCTCATCAGTTGTGATCATACCTCTCATGGTACCATCTTTTCTGAGGATCTTGGTAAGTGTTCTGGTATCTATTCCTTCTATACCAGTTATATTATTCTCAACAAGAAATTCGTTTATGGTCATCTCGCTTCTGAAATTGCTAGGAGTCTTGCAGAGTTCTCTAACAATGAATCCTGACTGCCAAGGTCTGCCAGCCTCCATATCCTCTCTGCATATACCATAGTTGCCTATAAGCGGATATGTCATACATACTGACTGCCCTGCATATGATGGATCTGTAAGAATTTCCAGATAGCCGGTCATTGAAGTATTGAACACGATCTCACTGATTATCTCATCAGTTGATCCAATACTTTTACCTTCAAATACGTGTCCGTCTTCAAGTATCAAAAAAGCTTTCATAATCGTATTCCTTTCGTTTTTTTCTATTTTTGCTCAAAAAAAAAGAGTGAAAACGGGGAAACGCTTGAGATAGCCCACGTTTATTGGCCTCTTTTTTCTTAATTTAATAAATACTACCACATTTGACAAGTCGGTACAATATTTTTTTCGATATATTTTTTATTTTTGTGTTCACGACAAAAAACTTTATTTTTATCAGACTTTTTTATTCAATTTGTCATCCCTGTTTCCTGTTATACCTGCTTTCTGTAGCTTTCCTGCTGAATTCACACCCACAGAAATTTTGTCTATACAGACCATATTCCTTAGACAATTGTATGGAATGTCTATATCCATCCTTCTTTTTAAAATCGCTGAACAGATACCCTATATCATATTTTCTGCTCATCTCTGCACCTATCTCATTCAGCCAGTCCGCATTCTTGTGAGGACTTATGGATAAAGTTGTTGTAAACACATCATATCCATTCTCTTTTCCATAAGAAGCACTCTTTTCCAACCTTATTTTATAGCAGTCATAGCACCTCGCCCCACGCTCGGGAAGTTCTTCTCTCCCCTTTGCCATGTCAAGAAATACCTGAGGATCATGATCAGCAAGTTTTACATCCACGCCATCTACATATACCTCATGCACAAATCTTGAGAGTTCTTCGAATCTTTTTATGTACTCAGCATAATCTGTTATATTCGGATTATAAAAATATGCTGTTATATCAAAATGTTCTGCCAGAACAGACAGGCAATGGCTTGAGCAGGGAGCACAACAGCAGTGAAGAAGCATCTTAGGCTTTGCAGATTGGTCACTTTTACTATCATATTTTGCAATCTGTTCTTCCATCATTTTATAATAATTTGAATTCTGCATCATTTATTTCTCCTTTTTTGGTAAAAATACACACTGATTTTTGCTGAAAATCGTCGATTTATGCACTTTTGTGCAACATTGCTAGTTGACTTTGTTATATCTTTACAATATACTGTAAATAGTTACTAAAGCACGAATAATCATTTATTAATGGAGGTGTAGATTATGACAGTTCAGCAAGCAATCAAAAAATACAAACTTGAACCGCTAAGTGTCAGTGCTGCCAAGGTAAAGGCAAAGGAACTTAATGTTGATGAAGTTCTATACATGAATGTACAAAAGAACAAATACGCATATATCGTTCGTGATTCACGCGGTGTTATGCTGTACACTGATGAACGTAATCTGTATACAAAACTATATAAAGGTCTTAAGGTTACCCCCCTTGAAGACAAATAGTACTAATATGTATAATCATTATATACACACACATTTTTCTGCCAACAGCAGTGCCAGATATGGGAAATGTTCCACAGCCCTCTTCCCCTGAGGGGTCAACGAACATTTCCCATTTTTGTGTAAATGAATCCTCAATTGCATTTATATAAGTTTGTATACAGGCATCTTCTCTCCAAACAGCCGGCTTCTGATCACATCATCTACATATATTATCACTATTGACAATAACATCCACAAAACAGAATACGAAAGACATATCTGTCCCATAAGATTAAGCGGCATATCTGAATAATCCCACACATTATATCCAAGAATGATATTCACAATACATCCCGTAAAGAATTCAAGCTCTGTTATGATTACCGCAGACACTATCATCTGGATCAGCACACCCATTTTACTGAAAGTCTGATCAAGCCCACCACAGAGCAACGTGGCAAGTCCTCCACATATGATCATTGAATAATGTGAATAATCCCTTGTCAGGATCTCCATAAAATAATATATCATCCCACCAGTGAGAAATATAGATAAATTCTTAAAAAAAATAACCTTCATGACAAACACCTCCCGTAGATATAAGTATTTGCCATAAAGGTTTAAATTATTACTCTTTGTACTTTCCTCTGAAAAAATTATTGACATGATCTATAGTCTTGTCTGACAACTCAAGCTTGACAAACTCAGATTTACCATTCTTGTTAAGAACAAACACATATACGCCATCTTCATATCTGGCATCTTTGGACGTGTAATCCCTGACACGTATAGATGAATCCTGCTGCTTCTCATTGTCAAGATATATAGATTCTTCTCTGGCTATGAATTTAACATCTGCGTTTGTAAAACTGCAGACCTTTTTTCTGCTTTTCTTGGCAGTGATCCTTGCTATATCTACATCTTCGTTAACCATAATATATTCATACTCGGTATCTCTTCTTGACATAAATATTCCAAATATAACCGCTCCTATGATTGTCATGAGCAGACCTATAGATGTGAGTATAGGGACAAAGAAAGCGGCCACGCCGGCTACTATTATAACTGCTCCTATGGCAATTCCGACCATAACGCCCGCCGGTGTCTTGGTCTTCACTATGTGTTCTGCATATCCGTCATTTAACATATTCTATTCTCCTTGGTTCATAATTATAATATATTTTATCATACATTATACTTTTTGTAATCATCAGAAAATAATATTTTATCATTTATTAACATATGATCATCTTGCAGCTCCAGAACATCCCTGACAGCCTCCGCATCCTGATGAACTTCTTATATCAACAACATCTGTTGTGTAATTATATGCGGACTCGATCAGACAGACCGCCTGAGAACTTATACCAAGTTCCTCTCCGGTAAACCCAAGTTTTTCTTCCGTTGTCGCCTTGATATTCACCCTGTCCTTCTCTATACACAGGCAATTGGCGATATTTTCCCGCATCTCCTCTATATATGGCGCAAGCTTAGGTCTCTGAGCTATAACAGTTGCATCTATGTTCTCTATCACATAAAGCTTCTCCTCAAGCATCATTTTCACCTCTGACAAAAGCTTCATGCTGTCAGCACCCTTATATCTCTCATCAGTATCAGGGAAATGTCTTCCTATATCCCCCAGCGCTGCCGCGCCAAGAAGGGCATCCATCACAGCATGGAGAAGAACATCTGCATCACTGTGCCCCAGTAATCCCTTCTCGTAAGGAATATCCACACCACCGATTATGAGTTTTCTGTCTTCCACAAGTCTGTGGACATCGTATCCCATTCCTACTCTCATTTTCGTCTCCTCTACTATAAAAATAAAAGAGACAGAACATATCTGTCTCTCTTTAGTAGCGAGAGGGGGATTCGAACCCTCGACACTGCGGGTATGAACCGCATGCTCTAGCCAACTGAGCTATCTCGCCATATTCTGTGTAAATGGGACCTATAGGGCTCGAACCTATGACCCTCTGCTTGTAAGGCAGATGCTCTCCCAGCTGAGCTAAGATCCCATATTACTGTGTGTCATCGCTGACACCTTTGTTAGTATACTCAAGTGACCATGTTTTGTCAACAACTTTTTTTACTTTTTTTATTTACTGTTTTTTACATGCTTTTTACTACGGCAATTCTACATACTCACCAGAGAAAATATCTATATTCTAATACTTTCCCCCACCAAATAAATATATTATCAGATTAACAATAAACAGAATAATAACTACAGGTATAACAACGTACCACACTATCTTAAATCCTAACCATATCACTCCCAGAACAATACCTATAACAAGGGCTGCAGCAAGGACAAGAACTATTGCTGTAAGAACCTTGCCAAGCGGTGAGCTGAAATCAAGTTTGCCGTAAGCAAAGCTTGTATTGCCCTCATCATCCACATTGATATGCCAGCCCTTCTGACTGCTTTCACCTGTTCTCCTGCTTTCTCTGGCATATGATTCCGTCTCTGAATCATAATATCTTCCACTTGCACCCTGTCCCTCAGTATCAATGATAGTTTTTGCAATAAGTCTGGCAGAACCAAGGGATGTACATATCTCATCTTCTGACTTTCCAGCTTCCTTCTGTTTTCTGAAATACTCTTCATAATAATTAACTGTATCATAATATGTCTGAGTTGATACATTACCATCAAGAGCAGCCTTCAATTCATCCATAAAATCTTTTTTCTTCATAATTGTACTCCTTAACTTTCCATATACATAAATACCATTACATATTTAGATAAACAATAATTACTTTATATTCTCCAAGGTTCTCTACAGCATAATTTATTGATCTAATGTTGCCATAATCATACAGAAAAGACAAGTCAAATGTTGCTGATTCAGAATAAACAGCAGCCTCAAGTATGCGTTTGTTCCTGATCTGACCCTTTATACCCTTGCAATACGACTCAAACGAATCATACA
>JAQYAS010000122.1 GCA_029338615.1 Clostridiales bacterium | reverse complement strand
AGCGCCAAGTACCATAAGTCCTCCTGTGATCGCACCGCAGGTTGAACCACATTTCATGCCACCACCGAAATTAGCACTGAGCTTTGCCGCCATATCTCCTGTTATTCCGAGCTCATCCGCGTAAGCCCGCAGAATGGTCTGCGCACAGTTATTGACCATCGGTGTCTCGTTTCTTATCTCCATAGCTTTTTCTACATGTTTATTCATTGTGAATTCCTCCTATCTGTTTCGTGTTTACCCTTGTTTGAGTAAACTTTTGGAAATGACTTTCTTATGTATTTTATATACTCGTCCGCAACACTGTATAACTTCATATACTTCCTTTCATATGAAAAATAAGAGACATCCGAAGATGTCTCTCTTTGTTGTTAAACCCTCCGCTTAAAGGCAGGAGCTCTCCCCCTAAAATCCTATATATTTATTATATACAATATTCTTATAATTGGTTAAATTTTATCATACTTTTGCTCTTTTGCAAGGATATTTTCATTTCCCTCACTCACTGATAATCTTCCTGCTGCACAGATACGTTATAAGGAAATATCCACCATATATGATCACCACGATAGCTGCTGTGATTCCGATAGCACCTACAATATCATACGCTCCCATAGTATCAAGAATCTTCGTGCTGACCATCATTCCAAATATCGAATGGATTATGGCGAGAGCAAGTGGGAATACGAAGAATAGTCCCATCTGTGAGAAAAGAGCCTTGTTGATCATGTGCTGATCCACGCCAAGCTTTCTGAGCATCTTGTATCTCTCTATGTTGTCTGTGCTCTCTGAGAGCTCTTTGAGTGCGAGGATGGCTGCACCGGATATGAGGAATATGAGTCCGATATACATACCTATAAATGATGCGATAGCTCCAACTCCCACGCTGGCTGCCTTAATACTATCTTTAGTGTTTACTGTGATAAGTCCGCAGGTCACATCCTTATTCGATACCTTATTTATAATCGTATCGCTATCCTGTATGGCATCTATGTCCTGATCGGCATACTTTCCGATGAAATACTCTTTCGCGAACTGTGCACCTTCAATGGCTGAATCCGGCACGATAAACACACCTGTGTTGAGTGGCTGAGTGGCAAGCTCTATATCACCATCTATACAATACGAGATAACCGGTTTAAGCTTGTTGCCATATACCTCTATCTCTTTTCCCTCCTGAAGTCTCTCATCACGGATCTTAACGAATATTCTATAATTTGCCAGGATTGCATACTCGTCATCGGCAAGCTGGATCTCCGCTTTGTCATAAATCTTTGCCACCTTGTTGTAGTCAGACTGTGATATGATCTCCTCCGTTCCCTCAAATCTGGACAAAGCGTTTACATCTATTCCAAGAGAATCAATCAGTGCCTCATCTCCCAGATAGTTTCTGATTGTAAGTGTAGGACATGTATATGTGTGTACGTCAACGTAATCTGAGAAGTATGATACAAGATCCACATTATTTTCACTATATACATCTTCTATGCTCTTTCCATCAGTCACCTCAAGTTTCTTCAAAAGATCATTTGTCTCGCTGTCATTACCCATCTCGTCTTCGTCATGATAGATTGAATCACTGCTCTGGGTTTTCGATATACTCACATCCGCTCTTGCGTACTTTGCAATGCCCTCATTTAAAGAATTCTTCACTGCAAGCGCTGATGAAAGCACACATATTGTCACAAAAAGCATCAGACAGATGACTGATATTGAAAGTACATTTGTATTTACACGGCTGCTCATCTGTCTGACGACAAATGTATTGAGTCCCTTATAGTACACATTCTTCATGGATGACACGATCCTGAAGAGCATTCCGGACACTGACCAGAAGAAAAGCACCGTTGCAACGCATCCGACCACGATCCACTTGTAGAGATCATTCATGTACATGTCATTTATATCGGTAATTACCGCATGATAAGCATATCCAAGTGATACAGCTGATATCAGGAACACGATAACTGATACCCATGGATTCTTTATCTTGACATTCTCAGACTTTCTTCCATTCTGGAAAAGGTCGATGAGCTTACATTTGCTGATGATAAATGTGTTGAAAATTATAACCACCAAATATATGATTGCAAAATACAGACAGGTCTTGGCAAATGCGCTGCCCGAGAACACAAAGCTATATGATGACATATCTGCATCGAACATGTTTGCAACGAGTACACTTGTGAGCTGTGAGATCCCTATTCCGGCAAGAAGTCCTACCACAAGTGATACAAGTCCGATGATAAGTGTCTCTATGAAAAGCATTGTGGACACCTTGCGTTTTCCCATTCCCAGGATGAGGTACAGACCAAATTCTTTGTTGCGCCTCTTCATCAGGAAACGGCTTGCATATATGATGAGGAATCCGAGCACAAATGCGATGAACACGCTGACGCCCGCGATCATCTTGCTCATGAGCTGCACGACCTGTCTTGTGTCAGCCGATATCCGGAGCATGGCGGTCTGCGTCTCTATGGCATTGAACACATAGAAGATTGCAACACCGAATACCAGAGTGAAGAAATATATGGCATAGTCCTTTATACTCTTCTTCATATTTGATACGGAAAGCTTAAAGAGCGTCATTCAGATCACCTCCAAGCAGTGTCACGACATCTATGATCTTATTGAAGAACTCTTTTCTGGTATCTCCTCCTCTTCTAAGCTCGTGGAACACCTTGCCATCCTTGATGAAAAGAATCCTGCCTGCATAGCTGGCTGTAAATGAATCGTGTGTTACCATGAGTATCGTTGTCATGAGATCCTCATTCAGATGCTTAAGTCTCTCAAGCAACAGCTTTGCCGACTTGGAATCGAGTGCTCCCGTAGGCTCATCTGCAAGCACAAGCTTTGGATCAGTGATGATTGCTCTCGCAGATGCTACTCTCTGTTTCTGACCGCCCGACATCTGATACGGATACTTCTTCAGAACACTCTCGATCTCAAGCTCCTTTGCAACAGCTCTGACCTTCGCATCTATCTGCTTTGCAGGAACATTCTGTATGGAAAGTGCCAGTGCGACATTCTCATACGCTGTGAGTGTATCGAGGAGATTGAAATCCTGGAATATAAATCCAAGCTCCTCTCTTCTGAACTCGTTAAGCTTGTTGCCCTTGAGTGTTGTGATATCCTTGCCGCCCACATAGATGTGTCCGCTGCTAACCTTATCTATAGTTGAAACGCAGTTGAGCAGTGTCGTCTTACCGCTTCCGGATGCACCCATGATAGCTACGAACTCTCCTGCCTCCACATCGAATGATATCCCATCTATGGCCTTTGTCATATTGGATTTGTTTCCATAATACTTCTCAATGTTGTCAATCTTTAATATTTTTTCCATTGAATTTTCCACTGGATTTTCCATAAAATTTTTCGTTGAATTTTTTGTTGGATTTCCCATTGAAATGCCTCCTCAAATGTTTGTTTATTACTGCTCTCACCATTGAACATATTTGCAGTTTACACATTTTGAAAGCAATTGTCCTTTTTTCATTATTACCTAACATTACAATTCTGTAACCTTGGGGACGCTCACCAGATCTGGTATCCCACTATCACAAAACGCAATTTTTATATCACCCAATCTTGTATATATCATTATGTCCAAATACTATACTCACATCTGTGTATTCATCCACCTTTGACGCTATATTCAGCTTATGTCCCAGCTGCCTGCACAGATTGTCTATTATATAAAGGCCCATACCTGTAGATTTTGCATGTTTCCGACCATTTTCCCCGGTAAATGATTTCTTGCACACAAGTGGAATATCAGACTGTGGTATACCTATTCCATTGTCCTTTATGTGAAGAGCCTTGCCGTCACCCACCGGTTCAACCCAGATCTCTATAGTCTTTTCCTGTCCTCGGTCTATATACTTGATGCTGTTGCTCACGATCTGATTTACCATAAACTCAAGCCATTTTGAATCCGTCACAACACATTCATCCACATCATGAACATTCAGCGATATGTCACCATCAAGCAGCATATCCTTGTTCTTCACAGCCACCCTTCCGATGACATTCTTAAGATTTGTCTCGGCAAATCTGTAATCTGCCGATGCATGCTCTGCCCTCACATAGTAGAGAACCTGATCTGCATACGCGTCAAGCCTTGCGACCTGATCCACATATTTTCTCGTGATCACATCCCTGTTGTTGTGGCACATGAGCACCAGACTGGCTATTGGAAGCTTTATCTCGTGAACCCAGATCTCTATAAAATCCTTGAAATCCTCCACGCTGTCCCTGTACTTTCTCACATTCTCAGTCATGGACTTGTTGATGTCGTACATAGCTGAATACACCAGCTTCCCCTCGTAGAAGTCAGGCTCGTCCAAAGTGTCAAGTATGAGATACTTCTGATCCAGTTCATCCAGATGTCCAACCAGACTGTCGTAGAACTTATATTTTCTCAGATAATCGAAAGCGATAACCGAGATGACAAATATCACAGCCACGATGACGAACATAATTCTCATCTGTAACTGTGAGTGAAACGCCATCATGAGCAGATATGTGAATATCACAAATCCCGCATATCCCGCAATTATTCCAAGTTTGTCCTTTATATACTTACCAAATTTCATTTTGCCAAATTACTCCAATCTTTTGTCGCTGTAAATGATATACAATCCCACTTATCATCCATGAGAATATACACAGACCTATTATTCAGCTACAAGCACAAACATATGCACTGCTCAGTGGTCTAAGCACACGCTCGCAAATGTTATTCACACCCCCAACCTGTCACACAAGCCGGTATCCCTGCTTCTTCCTGGTCTCTATGGCATCATCATATCCAAGATCCGCCAGTTTCCCCCTGAGCCTGCTTATATTTACCGTGAGCGCATTGTCATTTACAAACTCGTCATTGTCCCACAGATCTGTCATGATCTCATCCCGCGACACTATCTTTTCCCTGTTGGCAAGCAGCAGCTGGAATATGATCATCTCATTCTTGGTGAGAACCATCTCCTGATCACCTTTGCTGATAGTCCCCTTGCTGAAGTTGACCTCCGCATCTCTGTATGATGCCGTATTCTGGCTGCCCTCCATGCGCTTGAGCACCGCCGCTATCCTGAGCAAGAGTATCGTCGGATTGTACGGCTTTGTTATATAATCATCCGCGCCATAACTCATGGACAGCACCTCATCCATCTCGGAAGTCCTGCTTGTAACCATGATGATAGGCACATCAGATTCCTTTCTTATCTCCTTCACTAGGTTTCTGCCGTTTATCCCCGGAATATTGATATCCATGAGCACCAGATTTGGTGCCGCTTTCAATATATTGTCCTTTGTATTGTCAAAGCTCTTAAGACTCTCAGCCTCATAGCCCTCATTCTCAAGTATCTGCACAAGCTCCTCACAGATGCTCTCGTCATCTTCCACCACAAATATCTTTTTCAAGTCCGTTCCTCCATTATGTGTATTATAATTTGTCGTCAAACACACACATATTGACAACCACACGTACCAGCACACTTGTCTATAACCTGTTTCAATCGTTTTCTATTTACATTCACATTATGACAACTCAATGAACCTCAATTGTCGCTATGTTCACCACCGTTTGTCATTTATTTGTTTCTCAGTGGCATGTCCACCAGCATCCTCGCCCTGTTGTAGACATTCAGCTTTGAACCACTGGAATCTACATCGCAACTCACTATCATGCCCTGCGGCAGTTTCTTCTGAAGTGAAGGGTACAAACCTCTTCCACATGTGTGATTAGGCATACAGCCAAATGGCTGAACCGCCAGAACCTTCGGACACTCATGGAGTATGTGTCCCGTTATCTCCGCGCCGATGAGCCAGCCATCTCCTGTTTTGTAGCCCCAGCTCACATACCCATAAGCCTCACGCTTCATCGTGAAAAAATCCTCCATGGTATAGAACCCATATTTTCTAAGCACCTCTATCATTGCTCTCTGCAGGCTGCCGAAGAACTTCAGCCCCGCCTTGTAAAGAAGAGATTCAAATGTCATATTGTCTGTGAGGTGTGAATCCATATAGTACATGGCATACCATGAAAGCCCATTTGTATGGCTCTCACATTCATTTGACTCAAGGAACTTTATCATATCCCAGTTGCCCAAGTGACAATATTTTATGTACAGTTCACCAACTATCCCAACACGCTGTTTCCTCTTATCATGTAGCTTTATCCGCGAAAAATCCCTGGCAATCCTGACAAAGTTTCGTTTCATGCTGCCTAGTGTCAGATTCTTTCCCTCTTTCAGATCTCTGGACAGGATATCTATCCACTTCTGCCACATCCTTTGTGACTGTCCCTTTTTCACCTCATTGGGTCTTGTCTGATTGAGGAGCAGCATGAGCATATCTCCGTAAAAGAGTCCGAACAGTGCTCTCCACACCATGAATGGCTGCACGCGCATCTGACAGTCCTTCTCCAGCCCCTTAACATTCAGGGATAGTATCTTTGACCTGTCAAATCCTGCCTTTCTCACCGATTCCTTTAACACATGTAGATAATTAGCTCCCCTGCATGCATCCCCCGCCGTCGGCATGAGAAGTCTTGTTCGGTTGATGTCGTACTTTCCTGACTGCAGTGCATCTATCATCTGCCCGGCATTTAACACAATCGGATAACACATATCATTGTTCACATACTTAAGTCCCACATCCGTGATATGATCCTCATTTGACAGTATGACCGGATGATAATCCTTTGAAAAAAAAGCGTACTTTATCAAAGGAAAATGAGCATCCAGCATGGCTGGTATAAGCAGTACATATTTTTCATCCCATGCGTTCTCGTCTATCTTATACATAATTTACTCCCCATATATTTTGCAGTGATATAACGTGTTTGTAATACTTTAATTATATATTATAACTTCTTTTGCATACACCTAGCCACTGCTTACTGATTAATTTTGCTAAACTTATTTTCACGCAAAAAGGGATTTCAGATTTTCACTTTGATTTGGCATGACAAGAGGCACATCCGCAAATGATGCAATAAGACCACTTATTATTACAAATATTCCCCACGCTACATAACTATTCTCTCAAATCATCAAATGCATGCCGTAGCCGGTCCTGGCACTCGCCGATATAGTATTGACCATTCTGCTCACAGGCTTTTCTGATACTTTCCGCATCGATCCCTACTCTTCCCAGAAATGCCTCATCCTCACCGCTGATATTGTCGACACTTATCACTATCTCCAGACCACCATATATGTCATCATAGAAATTAAAGCTCTTGCCCGCCTCCTGATGCCACTCTATACAGAGTGTACCTGGCTTCATATATGCATATTTGCCATCATTTACTCTGATCTCCGCCCGTCCCCTGTATGTTTGTTGATATATCACCGCTTACCTATGAAAATGAAAAAAGACACAGGTACTATATAAAATGCCCCCTGTTATAACGGTTTAACATCTTATATAGCACCTGTGTCTCAACACAAATATATTTATAAATTAAACTTTAAATTCTTTTTCCAGTTCTTATTCTTGAGTTTATTCCAGAATACCCTTGGCAAGCTTCTGCTGCTCCTCTGTAGGTGGATCAATTCCCTCAAGCTTATATGGTATTCCAAGTCTCTCCCACTCAGTGATTCCGAGCTTGTGATATGGAAGTACCTCAACTTTGTCTACAGTCTTAAGAGTATCGATGAACTCCTTTGTCTTCTTCAGATCATCCTCATCAGTTGTGATGGTTGGAACAAGCACGTGTCTGATCCACATATGCTTGCCGTTATCTGACAGATACTGCGCAAGATCAAGAATATTACTGTTCGAAAATCCTGTCAGTTCTCTGTGCTTGTCATCGTTGATCTGCTTGATGTCAAGCAGGAAAAGATCTGTGATATTCATGAGTTCATTGAATTTTGAGAAGAAAGGCTCTTCTCTTGTAAACGGATTACCCGCAGTATCTATAGTAGTATGAATACCTTCAGCCTTTGCCAGCTTGAAAAACTCAATGAGGAAATCCATCTGAAGCAACGCCTCTCCACCACTGACAGTTATACCACCGCCGTTTTTCCAATATGGCTTATAACGAAGTGCCTGCTTTAACAGATCCTCAGGAGTTCTCACATCGATGGAAACACCCTTATCCTTCAGCAGTTTCGTATTCTCGTCTATCTTCTTCAAAAGCTCTGCCTTCTCAGCATCACTCGTGTCATCTGAGTATAGCTTGCTATAGTCTGTCACAAGATTCCATGTCTCTGGGTTGTGACAATATTTACATCTCATCTTGCAGCCCTGTAAAAAAACTACAAATCTTATGCCCGGACCATCAACCGCACCGAAACTCTCTGTTGAATGGACATATCCTAATACCTGTTTCTTATCAGACATATTTCACCTCAAGTTCTTCCTTTTCATATTATTTTCAAATTAAATTACAAGTTAATCAATCAGCAAACATCCAATCCAAATCTTAGTATGCACTGATCTTTTATTTATATTCGCAATATGGATAGTATCGCTTCCAGCCATATATACAATTATGTTCTAATTCTTTGTATCAATCCCAATATTTACCATCTGATTTTTTAAAAAAAGTCCCGGAGATGTTATCCCCGGGACCATGGTTTACTGTTATATATGACAAATCATCTATAACTTCTCTAAAAGTCTAGAGTTAACTAGAAATTAAAGTGACTCATGGAATGTTCTGCTGATAACGTCGAGCTGCTGCTCACGTGTAAGTGATATGAACTTAACAGCATATCCTGATACACGGATTGTGAAGTTAGCATACTCTGGCTTATCTGGATGCTCCATACAATCAATGAGCTTATCTCTACCGAATACATTTACGTTAAGGTGATGAGCACCCTGATCAAAGTATCCGTCCATAGCGCTTACAAGCTTCTCAGCTCTCTCATTGTCATCATGTCCAAGTGCTGCAGGGTTCATTGACTGTGTATTTGAAATACCGTCAAGTGACCATACATATGGAATCTTAGCAACTGAGTTAAGTGATGCAAGAAGACCTGATGTCTCAGCGCCATAGCTTGGGTTAGCACCTGGTGCAAATGGTGTCCAAGCACGTCTTCCATCAGGAAGGTTACCTGTGAACTTACCATATACAACGTTTGATGTGATTGTAAGGATAGATGTTGTAGGCTCTGAATTACGATATGTGTGTCTCTTCTTGATGTCTGTGATGAACTCATGAAGAAGCCATACACCGATGTTATCAGCTCTGTCATCATCGTTACCATACTTAGGGAACTCGCCTTCGATCTCGAAGTCCTCAGCAAGTCCTGTCTCTGGGTTACGGATAACCTTAACCTTTGCGTACTTGATTGCTGAAAGTGAATCGATAACATGTGAGAATCCTGCAATACCTGTAGCAAATGTACGACGTACATCTGTATCGATAAGTGCCATCTCAGCTGCCTCATAGTAATACTTGTCATGCATGTAGTGAATGAGGTTAAGAATATTTACATAGATGTCTGCTAACCAGTCAAGCATCTTTGTGTACTTAGCCATTACCTCATCGTAATCAAGATACTCTGATGTAATTGGAGCATACTCAGGGCCTACCTGCATTGGCTTGCCATCCTTGCCAAGGAACTTCTCGTCCTTACCACCGTTGATAGCGTAAAGGAGACACTTTGCAAGGTTTGCACGAGCTCCGAAGAACTGAATCTCCTTACCTGTCTGTGTAGCAGATACACAACAGCAGATTGAGTAATCATCGCCCCATACTGGCTTCATAACATCATCATTCTCATACTGGATTGAGCTTGTCTCAACTGAAATCCATGCAGCATATCTCTTAAATGCGTATGGAAGAGCTGATGAGTAAAGCACTGTAAGGTTTGGCTCTGGTGAAGGTCCCATGTTCTCAAGTGTGTGAAGGAATCTGAAGTCGTTCTTTGTTACCATTGAACGTCCGTCCATACCGATACCGGCAACCTCAAGTGTAGCCCATACAGGATCTCCTGAGAAGAGCTCATTGTATGACTTAATTCTTGCGAACTTAACCATACGAAGCTTCATAACAAGATGATCGATAAGCTCCTGAGCCTCTGACTCTGTAAGAATACCAGCCTTCATATCTCTCTCAATATAAATGTCAAGGAATGTTGAAACACGTCCTACTGACATTGCTGCACCATTCTGTGTCTTGATAGCTGCAAGGTATCCAAAGTATAACCACTGAACTGCTTCCCTAGCGTTAGCAGCTGGTCTTGAAATATCATATCCGTAAATCTGAGCCATAGCCTTCATTCCCTCAAGGGCTTTGATCTGCTCTGCAAGCTCTTCTCTCTGACGGATGATATCGTCTGTCATAGTACCGCATCCACAGTTCTTCTTATCTTCCTTCTTCCAAGCGATAAGCTGGTCAACACCGTAAAGAGCAACTCTTCTGTAGTCACCTACGATACGTCCACGACCATAAGTATCAGGAAGACCTGTTACGATATGAGTCTTTCTTGCTGCTCTCATCTCATCTGTGTAAGCATCAAATACTGCCTGATTATGTGTCTTGTGATAATCTGTGAAGATCTTATGGAAGTTCTCATTTGGTGTGTATCCATACATCTCAAGAGCTTCCTCAGCCATCTTAATACCACCGTATGGCATAAATGCTCTCTTAAGTGGCTCATCTGTCTGAAGACCAACGATCTTCTCAAGATCCTTTGTCTCTGGATCGATGTAGCCAGGGCCGTATGATGTAAGACCAGATACAACATCTGCGTCCTCCTTCAATACTCCACCGTTATCTCTCTCTGCCTTCTGAAGTGCCTGAAGCTTATCCCAAAGCTTGTTTGTAGCATCTGTTGGTCCCTCAAGGAAACTCTCGTCTCCATTGTACTGTGTGTAGTTGTTCTGGATGAAGTCTCTTACATTACACTCTTCCTTCCAGAGTCTGCCGTTGAATGATTCCCATTCCTGATTCTGTAACATTGTTTTAATCTCCTTTCAATGATGTAATATGTGAAAATGTGACACACTATTTACTTATTATACAGAATTATCTTCTATAATTCAATAATGCTTATCACATTCCTTGCTTTTATGATGCTAGTATATTATACTTTACCTATAAATTCGGTTGTTACAACCACGAAATATAGAAAATAGCAACTTTTTTTATTATTTTTTTCAATAATTAGCTTTTTTCGCATTCTACTATATATGGTGATATTGGATTGTGTGGGGTACAATATAAAGTGATAGGAGGTAATCACATATGAAACTGAAGATACCTAAGTACGAAATGGCTGATGTGCTGAACATGATGGCTTTTACCGGCTTATCTGAAAGTGACATCAAAACCATGATGGACCTTGGAATTCTACGGGAACATTATTACAGATATAATTCAGCTATTTTTAAAGCCGGCGAAACAACAGAAGAACTTGGAATTGTCATCAAGGGACGTGTAATAGTCGAGAATGTGGACTACTGGGGATCAAAAAGTGTCTTAAGTTCTGCGCTTCCCGGAAAAGTTTTTGGGGAAACCTATGCTCTTTCAGGTCATAAACTGATGATCGATGCCAGAGCCACAGAGCCAACCATCGTGTTTCTGCTGAATGCGCAGCATATCATGTCCGGGAAATACACGAGTTATCCATGGCATCTCCAGATGCTTAAGAACCTGCTTCTTCTATCATCCAGAAGAAGTCTCACACTCTCTCTGCATATCTTCTATATAAAGCCAAAGAAGATCCGCGAGCGGGTGAGCTATTATCTCTCTGGACTCGCCAGTTCATTGGGCACAACAGAATTTGATATCCCTTTTAACAGGGAACAGTTTGCCGACTACCTGAATGTAGACAGAACCGCCCTGTCCAAGGAACTGTCCAATATGCAGAGTGAGGGGCTCATCGAATTTAAGAAAAATCATTTCAAGCTACTAGAGCTAGACCATGAAGAACTGACTTAATACTTTTATTTTTCAGTCACCTCTGCATACCACAATAACACAATTTGTGAATTATAAGTTCTATCCATAAAAAGGAGCATAACATTATACAATCTGTATATTGCTACGCTCCTTTTTTAACTTCTATTAATATTAAGTGTTCAATATCTAATATTAAGAGTACAATATCTGTTAATATTAAGAGTTTAATATCTGCTAATATCAAGAGTTCAATATCTGCATAAATTCATCGCCTGTGATCGTCTCCTTCTGATACAGATAATTTGAAAGTTCGTCAAGCTTTGCTCTGTTCTCAAGAATGATTGTTGCGGCCTTCTCATGCTGCTTTCTGACAAGCTCTACCACTTTCTTGTCTATAAGTGTCTGTGTCTCAGCAGAACATGAAAGTGATGAATCACCGCCAAGATATTTGTTAGTCTCAACCTCCATGGCTACCATATCGAAGTCCTTACTCATTCCATACTTGGTGATCATGGATCTCGCTATCTTGGTTGCCTGCTCTATATCATTCGATGCTCCGGTTGTTATAGATCCAAACACTATCTCCTCAGCAGCACGACCTCCTGTGAGTGTCGCTATCTTATTTTCAAGTTCTTCCTTCGTCATCAGATAATGGTTACCCTCATCCACCTGCATAGTGTAACCAAGCGCACCTGACGTTCTTGGAACTATGGTTATCTTCTGGACAGGAGCCGAATCAGTCTGCTTGGCAGCTACAAGCGCATGTCCGATCTCATGGTATGACACGACAAGCTTCTCCTTGTCTGTAAGTATCGCATTCTTTCTCTGATAACCTGCAATTACGACCTCTATGCTCTCTTCCATATCGGCCTGTGTCACGAAGCCTCTGCCGGCTCTTACCGCCCTGAGTGCAGCCTCATTTACAATATTTGCAAGCTCGGCACCTGATGCACCTGATGCCATTCTGGCTATCTTATTGAAGTCTACATTGTCTCCTATCTTGACCTTCTTGGCGTGAACCTTGAGTATATCTTCACGTCCCTTGAGATCTGGCAGCTCCACAGGTACTCGCCTGTCAAATCTTCCCGGTCTGAGCAGCGCCGGATCAAGTGAATCCGGTCTGTTGGTTGCTGCAAGGATGATGACTCCGTTGTTGCCCTCGAATCCATCCATCTCGGTGAGAAGCTGGTTAAGCGTCTGCTCTCGCTCATCATTGCCGCCTATCTGTCCGTCTCTCTTCTTACCTATGGCATCTATCTCATCGATGAACACTATACATGGAGCCTTTTCCTTTGCCTGCTGGAACAAATCCCTTACCTTTGAAGCACCCATACCTACGAACATCTCAACGAACTCTGAACCGGACATTGAGAAGAACGGCACATTCGCCTCGCCCGCTACTGCCTTTGCAAGCATGGTCTTACCTGTTCCCGGAGGGCCCACAAGGAGAATACCCTTAGGCATGGAAGCACCGATCTCCTTGTACTTTCCGGGATTGTGAAGATACTCAACTATCTCAGTCAGATTCTCCTTTGCCTCATCCTCTCCGGCGACATCTGTAAACTTTATTCCCTCTGTGGAATTAACATATATCTTCGCATTGCTCTTGCCCATTCCAAACATCATAGAATTCTTGCCGCCTCCGGCATGCTTCATCATCTGATTGGCAAGCATTCTTCCAAGTAATGTGAATATAAGTATAGGCACTATCCAACTGAGTATAAAACTGAGTATCGGTGATGTCTGCTTGATCTCCTGACCTGAGAACTTGGCTCCCGACTTGTAAAGTCTCTCGGTTAAGTTCTCATCACTCACCATAGCAGTCTTGTACACCTTCTTGTCATCCTTGCCTGTGAAATAGATGACATTTGACTGAGTCTCAATATCTACCTCATCGATCTTCTTGTCCTCTGTCATAGATATGAATGTACCGTAGTCCACATCCTCTATACTTCTCTCAGTAAACCATGGGACAAATATGAAATTGAGAACCATTATTATGATAAGCACTATCAGATAATAAAATATCAACGGCTTCTTTGGCTGTTTTACTTCTTTCATATAAAAATCCTCCTCGTGATATTTTTGAATATATATGTCATGATGCAAGATCACCAATTTATCATATATATTATTCTAACCTT
The DNA here is from genome assembly GCA_029338615.1 of Clostridiales bacterium. Taxonomy (GTDB): domain Bacteria; phylum Bacillota; class Clostridia; order Lachnospirales; family Lachnospiraceae; genus Coprococcus. The sequence goes on along the minus strand of JAQYAS010000122.1, from coordinate 33,276 downwards.
ATAACACAAGGAGGATTTATTCAATTAATTATTTCTAAAATTTGTATAACACTTTTGAAAATATTGGCAAAAATATAAATATTGCTTACAGTACAGCCATGTGGGCAGCTTCGGGCTGATCAGTCAGCACCTCTATTAACCATTCTCATGGATTTCAGCATCATATTCTGATGCCTAAAGAACAATTATTATATATCTGATATCTATTCAACACATGTATAAGTTAACCGGTACCCATTATCTATTAACCACTAACCATTAACAGTTTATTGGCTATCTGGTAGGACTTGAACCTACGACATACTGGTTGTTAGCCGGTTGCTCTTCCAGCTGAGCTACAGACAAATTTGGGGATCTTGTACAGGAATTGAACCTGTGTTTCCGCCTTAGGGCAGAGTCTTAACCACTTGACCAACAAGATAATCATTAATACACACTTATCGCCGTGTGCTGCGGACTGAATAGAAGCTATTCGTACTGCAAGCAATACTTATGAAGAATTTACCTGCCTGTCATGGAATGTCAGAACTCTACATATGTTGTCGCGTTCGATATTCTTATAGCGCTCTCAAGATTAGCTTTAAGCTCATCCTGTCTGCCCTGTAAGTCTCCAACAACCTTTTCAGCGTCAATTGGATCCACCATGCTGTATACAAGATTATCGCAGTAGGCAGATATGCTTTTCAGACTGTCGTCGCTGAGGACCTTCTTATCACTTGAAGCAAGCGCTGTACTCATGGCCTCTTTCTGTCTGTCAGCATTCTCCTGTGACTTAGTAATAGCCATCTTGGCCTTGGTGAAATCGTTATTTATCTTTCTGATAAGAGCGTCATCAAAGTTAGTATTTGAGAAGCTTCTTCCAAGTAAAGTCTTTCTGAGGTTGATTGCTGCTACCCTCGTCATTGTCACTCCTGCCACCTCTATATCCGTAGTGGCATTTGCAAGCAGGATCGCTGCATCAAGCCTGTTGTATCTGCTTATGAGATCTCTTATACTCTGAAGATCCGCCCTCGCCTCGTCATCAAACTCCTGCACGCTCTTCTTACCACCGATAACGACATCATCTGATGTCTTTTTCACCGCCACAAAACTGGCTCTGTCTATGGCATCATTGATTTTCTTTATCAGAAGGTCTCTCTCATCCAGAGCTCTTGTCACTATCATTTTCTCCATAATATTCATATCCTCCTTTTTAATAATATCTGGATCTCTCTTCTCAGTTATGTTCTGAACTCTCATTTCTCTTATAGATATCTTTGAGCAGCATTCCAAATTCATCACTTGGGGCACCTCCTGGTCTTCCCCATTCATCAGAGTGCACTATATAATTACCCTTATATGTTATCCCTATTTCTTTCAGGTAGTTTTTTACATCTGGTTCTTCAAATATGGTTTGTTCATCACGATGTTTTGCTATCTCTAATAACTTGCAAAATTCATGCTGAACGCCATAGTCATCGTCAAAATTCCTGACGATAACATTTTTGTTTACTATATTTACCCATTCATCTTTGTTTATTACAATCAGTGCCATTCTGTCACCTCGACAATCGTTAACAATACCTTTTGTACATATAATATCCTTAATAGGCTAATTCCCTACCACAGGCTCCATATCATAATATATAAGTCTATGCTTCATATCCACATACATATCCTCGTGATAATGTCCGAAGTACCACATGTCAAATTCAAGTTTTCCTTCAAGTTCCTCAAAGAAATCCGTCAGTATATTCTGAGCGTACAATTCATATAAGCGTCCCTGCATCCTCTTTATATCTTCAAGCTTCATCTGTATAGTGTTCGACGCACAATGGGTTATGACATAATCGACCTTGTAATCACAGCTCTCAAGATTTGCCCTTGCTTCCTCTATCTCTGTCTCTGTCGGAAGCTCCTGTTTCCACCATGATGTGTTCAATATTCTGAACGGTCTGCCACTCTCCATTGCCAACTTATATTTATGCTCGAACAAAGGATCTTCCTTATCAAGCACACCACCACTTATGTCGTGGCTCTGTGCACCTCCGAACGTAAAATATCTTTTTCCCTCTATGTCGAATGCCTGTCCGCGCTCAAGAAGTATCACCTTATCACGGACTATGTGCCGTACTTTTCCACCATGCCACTTCTCCACCGGGTATTCATCTATCATATTGTAATTCTCATGATTTCCCTGAACCCATAGAAGTGTAAATGGCTGCTTTGCGAAGAATTCACAGTCCTGTTCAAAGGACTCTCCTTTTGCCCAGAGCAAGCCAAGATCCCCGCATACGATCACTGTATCATTTTCAGTTAGATCCGGGCAGCAGGAAAATCCTCCTGACATAAATCTCCCAAACCTTCCGTGACAATCGCCTGTAATATAAATCATTTCAAAATCAGTCCTTTATTTAATTGCCTTGCAATCCGGCTCATCCGGCAGACTTATGTTCGCCTTTGCATACTCAAGTCTTCTCTCGTACCAGTTTGTTTTTTACAATGAACTTAATACACTGTTAAACACCCTGTAATTGGAATCGTCATTTGGCCTGCAGTACACTGCGAACTCAATATTCTCAAATGCATACATATAATCTCTCACCACATTTGCCGCTGCGGTTGCCACGACCTGCGGTTCATTACAGAATGCTCCGCAACCAAACGCCCCGAGTATTACTGTGTCTACATGATTCATAACTGCACTGTCAAGTATCCTTCTGAGTCTTTTCTCATGGATGACCTGAAGTTCTCTATTGCTGGGTGTCACCGCTCTCGTTCCATCTCCGGAATTATATCTATTGCTGGGGTTTTCCCTGAGATTTGGCGCCGCACATGTGATCACATCAACTATATACCAGTCATCACGCTCCATTAGTTCCGGACGATCTGTATCAGTCTTGAACACAACGATATCTGGAGTGTATATGATGTCATCGTTATGTATCGGATCATGCGCCGCTCTGTGCGGTGTGTAGAACATTCCCCACATATCAGGGGTGTTCAGACAGAAATACAGATTGGAACATCTGCAAAGACATTCCTCCTGCGCCCCCGCACCATTTACAACTCCGCCGCCTGGATTTGTCGCTGATGCAAAGTTATGCACTGCTACGTGATTTCCTTTATAGGCCTTTGCCGCCTCATAGGTTCTCTTCTTTGAGACAACCACATTTGCCTTCTTGTAAATATTCAGTTCAGGCGTTGGTACAACCTCCGCCTCTGCTATAAAGCGCTGATTTGCCACCGATATCTTTGTGACAGCTGAAAGCTCAGCATCCGTCTTGCACATGCGCTCTGTATCCTGAAATATACTTCTGTTCATCTCTCTGCGATCCATATTATTTACACCCCTTTGATATTATGCTATTACATTACTCTATTATCCTGTTAGTTTTTTAACCTGCTATTCCAATACTCTCTGTTTTTACTGCTCTCCAATATATATAAGATGGTCAACATACTCTCTTTCCTCGCCCTTGAATATCGGTATATCATTGTCTATCATCCATCCTCTGGAATTTTCGTTGCTACTGTCTCCTGTACATGACGGGACTTCATCGGCCTGTCCCCTGATGCAGCAGCTTCCCCTCTTGCATGTCACCGGAAAGTCATTCCAGTTTATATTCTTCTCAAGCATCAGCATATCCTGTATATCACCGGTGGACTTGCCATGCATCTGCTTCTGTGAGAAATTGGCATGCCCAACCATCTGTATCGAATTGCGGGATGCGTCGAGCTGCCTCCAATATATGAGATTCGTCACCTCTTCCTTCGGTATATTGAAGCATCTTGAATCAAACATCGCCCCAGTCTCACAGGCCTTATCAAGGACTTTGATATATTTGGGATCCTCCGTACCCTCTTCTTTAACCTCCTGCACCAGTCTGGCAAATACCTGATTGAACCTCATCGTGGCCATGGAGGCGGATACGGAGCAAAGCTTCTGTACCTCGTAGTCAAACCACGCCGAGGAGTTGATCTTTTCATAATCCACAAGTATGAGCGTGATCTCATCCGACTGGGTATATCCCAGCACACATCCTTGGATATTCTCACACAGGTATTTCATGGTCTCCTGCATAGCTCTCATAAAAACCGAATCAAACGGTCTCTTAAAATTCCTTGTATATGTATGAAATGCCTTGCCATCTATTCGTATCGCAACCGGACAACGTCTCATAAGCTTTGTCTTCGGTATCTGCTCATAAAAATTCTTCATTCTGGTACCTATATCATCTCGAAGTCTTGCCACACTGCCACTTCCTTTCTTCCAAATCATTCATATATTTCAAGTCGTTCATATCTTTCAAATCTTTCAAATCTTCCGCATATTCATTTACTGATATACCCTAGTTTATATCACATCCGGCTGATTGACTATAAACCTGTAGTTTAAAAATCTAAATGTTCCTCTTTACGCTTATAGCCGTGTATCAAATTTCCCATTCTTTTCTGAATATCTCTATCCCAACCTTCATACACATCTTTCCGGCATAGTTTCCCGCATTCTGAATGATTTCGGGTTCTTCTTTCAGGCAGTCTTCATAAATTCTCTTTGGAAGATTTTTATAAATAATCTGCAAATCCTTCCTCTCAATTTTTTCGGGCATTATTCCTTCATCCACAAGCTTATTTACTATTTTCCGCACCCTGGCCTCTGTGACGATCGTTCGGACATATCTTTCTGCCTCATCCATGTCTGCTTTTCTCTGTGAATCATCCCTTTTCCTCATATTCTGCCTGCGGTTATCCACCTTTATCTCATAAAATTCCGGATTTACATACTTCAAAACATGTGGCTCATGTCCCTCCAAAAGAGCCGTCTGGTTCTTTATGACAATTCCCTCCTGCTTTTTTCCATAGGCGGGATCATTTGCAAACTGTTTACAGTGATCCCAGCTTATAAATTTCCCATAATAGAGTTCATGTACATATGGAATGTCACATTCATCTGCAATAGATTTCACAGAGTCCTGAGGCAGCCACTGATCAGCATCTCCATCGAATATGCTGAACAGATAAAATTTGTCATAGTTATCTTTTTCATATATCACCGTATGTTTCACAAGCCACTCTCCGAAAAATATGTAATGTGGATACCTTGCAAATGGTTCCTTGTCCATTTTCTGAACGTATTCCCAGAAACCTCTTAAGTTCTGGCCCTTACTCAGCTCATTATTGCGGCTGAACGCTCTGAGAACATCCTCTTTTTCGTCATACCGTATACTTGCATTGGCCCCATCCATTTTCTCCGTGATACTGATGATATCTCCAACCTGAAATGCCCCTGTGTTTACCGGGAGTGTGATGTCATCGAGCACTGTTTCTCTTTCCCTTACCACCTGGATATCTATATATTTCTTCACAATCAACCTCCAAATTTTTGACATTTAACAGATCTGCTTGCAACGCATTATAGCTAGTGTTTCTGCCGTTTTCAACGCATTTCAAGCAACTTCTGCATTTTCAGTCAAACGCTGATTTTCAGCCATTTGTGGGCATTTTCAGGGATAAAAAATTTGTTACCCCTGCACAAAACTTAAGCTGGAACATAAGGTAAATTTCTACCCCATAGACAAATAAAATGTAGAACATAAGATAACCGATTTTACCCCATGCACAAAAACGGGCAAGAAAACGACATGCCCGAAGCTTCCCAGGCACATAATGAATTGTTTCCCCAAGGTTGAGATTTTTTAACAAATGTGATATGTTTTAGATTTGCGTATAAAAAATCCCTGCCGTATCATATTTCCGGCAGGGATTTTCATTTATTTTTGACTACTTCTATTCTATTATTCTATCTCCACAACGCCTGTATCCAGGAAGAATTTGCCAGTGCTCACACTATATTCATACTCCGAATCTTCTTTATCTACATATGAACTGTGCATCCTACCAGTCACATCCGCATAGGACACGATCACATACTGCCAGTCACAGTCAAACTTTATTGTATCTGGTATATCCCCAACATCATAGGTTTTGGCATCCAGCTCTTTATTATCCTTAGACATGGCTGTAAATGTATACTTTTCTCCCGCACGTTCAAACTTCCATTCCACGTGTATAGTCATCTCATTTTCATCGCCTGATGAACTTTCACTACCCGAGAACGAAGTCGTCTTATACGACTCTTTTACATCCATTGCACCTGAGCCGTTCTCTGCAGTCTGATCCGTGACCGCACACCCCATTGAGCTGCCACTCGTTATATAATATGTTCCATCTGTTTTCTCATATACCTTATTGAGGATTATTCCCACATCACCATCTGAGTCTGCATAGCTATCCTTATTGTCCAGATCATAGTACACGCATCCGTTCACTGTCCGGCTTCTGGTGACACTTCCATCTGCATTCTCATTATACCCAACATTGTTTGTTCCAACACTTATACCATCAGATACCAGAGTCTCGTACATATCTTCCCCCTCGCCTGATCTGGCATAGATCATATAACATCCGTCAACATCAATATCTTAATCTGTTATCTTAAGTGTACCTGCATCAATATCGATTTCGCACGGAACATCGGTAACTGTCCCAAGCCTTTCTGTTGTTACAAATACTCCAACCAGAGAATCTTTTTCATCAGTTTCAGTCATTTCCTTATCCGCAAGCGAACAGCCTGAGAGCATACATATTCCAAGCATTCCAATAATACCCACAGCAGCTAGATTGCTCTTTCGTATCACTCTATGTGTCTCACCTGATTTCCTGTCTGTTTTCTTACCCCTGCTAAATTTCATCACAGTTCCCGCCTCCTTAGTCTTCTTCTATAAGTTCACCATCAAATGTCAATATGTCTCCAACATCGCAGTGCAGGTAATAGCATATCTTGTTGATCGTGGTAAACCGCACCCCCTTTGCTTTCCCGCTTCTGAGAACCGACAGATTTGCCTCTGTTATCCCCACTAGTTTGCAAAGTTCCTTCGATGTCATATTATTCTCTTTTAAAACCCTGTCCAGAGTTACTTTGATCGCCATCCCTACACGTCACCTCAAATTCTATATATATGAATCATTTTCTTCTTTTATCGCTTTTGTATTAGCAAGGTTTCTGACACCCATATACACAACGACGAGTATTATCAGCTCATATAATGGAAGTGATATCTTGAAATCTGCATTTGAAAGAGTCGTCATGATAAAAAGCTGAAGCACATTCTTCGAGAGTTCAAGAATCACCATGACTGATATTGCACTCTTGCTCGTCTTTGAAAGTCTCTCTGCCATATGGATTGTCTCGTCCGAATACTCATTTTCTATTATGCTGTTGCAAAGCCTGTATCCCCTGATCAGAACCCATATGACAAGAGCAGCATTTACAAGTTGGAAAATAAACAGGATCACTGCCCATCTGGCATCACCAGGCATAGCACCAGCATTTGTCCGATTTGTTCTGACAAGCTCCGGCAGTAACACACAGACAATCACAAAAGCTGTGAATACCACTATCACACATATTATCTTCTTGATGATTTCTACTATCTGAGTGCTATCCGCCTTGTCTATACTCTCCACGATCCTGAGCACAGCATAACATGCCAGCACCGACCATATCACTGAGCTTATTGCAAGATTCAGCATATCTGAAGTTACCAGAGCATTTCCATCTATGACATACCCGGGATTTATCATCATATATATTCCTATGAAAAGCACTGCTGAAAGTCCCAGCAACAGGTAGTCAGCATCAATTTTTCTATTTCTTATACAGAGCACGATGAATCCGGCAAGTGGCACACAGCCTATCAGACAGAACATACATATTGCAAGGACATTCTGTGCTCCGCCCGCAAGAGACATCTCCCTGAGCCACTTTGCAATGTATGCAAATGCATTTAAAACACCATTAACCATAAAAGCCTCCAATCGCCAAGTAAATTATTGTTTTTCGATAATCATCTTACTTGTATAGTACCACATGATTATCGTTTGTCAATAATTATTATTGTTTTTCGATAATTGATTACAGTTGATACAAAATATGCTCAGCACATTTGACTTATGGTCTCAAGAATATTTATAATAATTCATATGCATTCTGATATATATGATGCATATGTTAACTATCACATTTTACTGAACAGGAGATTTTTAATGAGTGTAAATAAAGATTCAAAATACCATTCTTTATCAAAAGAAGTTTATGAACAGATCTTAGGCGACCGTGAACACGGCAAGATAAATCCATACGCATGCAAGGACTCTGACATTATAAGGCGTCAGCCAGACCATGATGCCCCACATCTGTGGAGACCTGCATTTGTCATGGATGTGGAAAAGATACTTCACAACAACTATTACAATCGCTATTCTGATAAGACACAAGTTATCTCATGCTACAAGAACGATGACATATCAAGACGTGCACTCCACGTCCAGCTTGTATCCAGAATTGCAAGGACTATCGGAATGACTCTTGGACTCAATCTTGATCTCATAGAGGCAATCTCCCTTGGACATGACATCGGACATACTCCATTTGGTCATGCCGGAGAGCGTTATCTGAATGAGATCTACAACGAGCATACCGGAAGACTCTTCAACCACAACATCCACAGCGCCAGAGTACTTGACAAACTTATATTCCGAAATATCAGCCTCCAGGTGCTTGATGGTGTTATATGTCACAACGGTGAAATGGAACAGCAATGCTATACACCTAAGACATTTAACACTGACGATCCATGGGGAGAATTTGACAGGTCGGTGGAGGACTGCTACACAGATCCTTCTGCAAATAAAAAACAGATTCCAGGTACACTTGAAGGCTGTATCATGAGGATCAGCGATATCATAGCCTACCTCGGAAAAGACAGGCAGGATGCAATAAAGATCGGTCTCATTCCAAATGATGATTCTTTCTCTGCAGGCAGCCTTGGATCCTCCAACGCCCAGATAATTCACAATATGACTGTCAATATCATAGAAAATAGCTACGGAAAACCTTATATAAGCATGGATCCGGATGTATATGAGACCTTCTCCAAAGCCAAGACTGAGAATTACCAGAACATATATAACAACGACAGCCTCAACACAATGTATAATGACAACATAAAGCCAATGTTCTATTGTATATACGAAGAATTACTGAGGCAGGCTAAGAGCAAAGACACTGATTCCATACTGTATAAACACCATGTCAACTACATAAAAGATGCAAATCGGTATAGCAATTATTTGGGTAAAAAAGAATTCATCGACAATTATCTCAGTCAGGATCCAAACGAAATCGTAGTAGACTTCATCGCCAGCATGACTGATGACTATTTCATAGATCTGTATGAATACCTTTTCCCAAATGGGCCATACAAGGTCGACTATGTCGGATACTTTGACAACATCTGATCATAAATTCAAAAACAAATACCTCCCGGGCTGATCGTTATATTCCATCATCCGCCTGGGAGGTATTATCACATATTTTGTAATAAAAAATAACTTTTCACTATCAATTACTGGCACTATCGACTACTTGCCGGTCTGATCTGACATTTTCTCTATAAGTTTCTTACATTCAGCCTCAAATTCATCTTCCACTTCTCGCCATGGTCTTTCGGCCTCAGCAGGGACTGAACTAAGGTTGTCCGTATTCCTGTACTCCTCGCCTTTCATCAGATTCTTAAGTTCGAAGTTCATCATATCATCATCTATCTGTTTCCACATCGCATTCTCTTCTTCGCTCAGATCAGCAAGTCCAAATCGCTCAAGTATAACGTTCATGATCGAACTCTCTATCTCAAGATAATTGGACAAATGCGCTTTTACCGGTCTGATTATGTCTGATATATACGCCTCGCTGGCATCGTGCAACAGACAGGCAAGCTGTAACCGCTCTGACCATCCCCTTGCCTTCGCCTCATTCATACAGTTGATGGAGTGCTGTGCCACAGAAAAGAAATAGGACACATGCCCTCCACCGCGGCACGTGAGGCTTAACGCATGCGCTATATCCTGTATTGATATGTCTGAAGCTGTCATATTCATTGGATCTATTTTGTTCCCCGTATACGTGTTCATCGTTGCCATATCACAGTCTCCTTATCCTTATTTATCAGCATTTTAAGATAGTATATCCTTGTCGTATCATATTCCACTTTTAATTCATTCAATGTCAAGCAATTCAGAAATAATATCATTGAATTGTCTGCTCTGATCTATGTTGCACACGTGACCGCAATGCTCTATTATTATCAGCTCCGCATCTGTCAGATCAGCTTCCTCCACGATTCCATTTATAAAACACAGATCACCACGCCCGGAAATATATACATTCTCCTCGTGTAATCTGCTCACGAACTCGTCACAAAGTGAAAAATGCTCAATAAAAATATTCATATACGCCTTAAATTCCTGACTGTTTAATGCCTTGGCACATTTACAGAACACCTTCCTGCTTGTCTTGCTGACTTTCCATGGCATAAATAACTTTGCCATTATTCTGTAGACGACAGGAAATGGAAGTTTGTCACCTATCTTAGCAAAGACATTGACAGCACGCCTGAGTGGTTTTCCAACCGTGCCAAGCGCACCCACAAGTATTGCTTTATCTATGTAACTTCCGCATCTCATCTCCATATATTTGATAAATATAGTTCCAAGTGATACGCCCATAAAAACAGCTCGCTGTATCCCCCGCTCATCAAGCACCTGCGTTATCTCACCCACGACAACATCCAGCGTACTTCCCATCTTGGACAATTTCAGTTCACTGTCTCCATGACTTGGCAAAGTTATCGCCAGAACATTAAACTTCTTTTGAAGCAAGGGAATCTAGTTCTTCCATACCCTGTTGTTTCCTCCAAATCCATGAAGCAGAACTATATATCTATCGGTATCACATGAGCTTTCAAAAACTTCATAATGTAACAATATCCTTGCATCCCCTTGATCATTTGTATTTTGTATTACAGCTTTATTATCAATCTGGTATGACCTCTATATACACCTGATCATACTTATCCCTTAACTCCTGTTTTATCTCGTCTCTCACCTTATGAATGATACTTATATGTATCACATCCGTCTGATTTCCTATATATACCTCAACCCACAGCTTCCGCCCGGTCTGGATGACATCCAGAAAAGTGACCTCATATGGGTAATCCTTCATATGCTGATCCACTATGCCTCGTATCTGATTAAGTGTATCTTCCTCCGGAGCAAAAAGAATAAGATTCTTGATACTCTGGAATATCTCGCACACCGGCTCTTTTATAAGAAGAAGTGCCATAACCACCGCTACTGCCGGATCAATATAAGGGGTCATAAAACGCAGGCTCGTATGCAAAAGAGCAGTCTGTACCGCAAATGCTATAGCAACTCCCATACTGCTTATTACGTCAAGTTTCCACATATACAGCTCCGCTTTGATAGTCGTAGACTCATATTTCTTACTGTAATGGCCAAGTATCGCATACATAACCGCACAGCATACACATACAAGAAATTCAAATACCGCTATGCTCCCCGCATCTACATCATGTCCCCCATGAAACAACAGCTTTATATTCTCAACCATGAGATTACATGTGAGTGCAAGTAATACACTGTACTTCACAAGTAGGAAAAGCGATTCCACCTGGGCATAGCCATATGGATGTTTCTCTGTCACCGGTTTATACAGAAGCGGAACCAGCACCATGAATGGTCCTATCATGACCAGATCTGCAGAGTCGAACAGGCAGTCCGTCCAAAGTGAATGTGAATGGGTATACCATGCCATCACGCCCTCCGCAAGTATAAATAAGACGCTTCCAAGAAAAGACAGACGAAGTATTCTCTTCTCTATGGCAAGCTTGTCTTTTCTCGACCTACGTTCCTTCTTCTTAGCTTCTCTTTTACTAATTTCTACATCTCTTTCATTCATTATATATTCTTCCTATGTTTAATTTCCATAGACAACAATATCATCAGTACATAATATAATCAAGTATCGGCTATTGATTTCTCCTTTTTGATATGCATATTTTTTTACAAAAAAGCCCCTGTAACCACCTCATGGCAATTACAGGGACTCATATTGTCTTTATTAAGCTAATTACTTACAAGTTCTGTTCGTCCGAATCCTACTTGTTAGCGATTGCAGCCTGTGCAGCAGCAAGTCTAGCGATAGGTACTCTGAATGGTGAACATGATACATAATCAAGACCAATCTTGTGGCAGAACTCAACTGATGAAGGATCTCCACCGTGCTCACCACAGATACCGATGTGAAGCTTTGGATTAACTGGCTTACCAAGCTTAACTGCCATATCCATGAGCTTACCAACACCTGTCTGATCAAGCTTAGCAAATGGATCGTTCTCGAAGATCTTAGCGTCATAGTAAGCATTTAAGAACTTACCAGCATCATCTCTTGAGAATCCGAATGTCATCTGTGTAAGGTCGTTTGTACCGAAGCAGAAGAAGTCAGCTTCCTTAGCGATCTCATCAGCTGTAAGAGCTGCTCTTGGGATCTCGATCATTGTACCAACCTCATACTTAAGATCTACGCCAGCAGCAGCGATCTCAGCGTCAGCTGTCTCAACAACTACCTTCTTAACGTACTTAAGCTCCTTAACCTCACATACAAGTGGGATCATGATCTCTGGCTCAACTGTCCAATCTGGATGCTCCTTCTGAACCTCGATTGCTGCACGGATAACAGCCTTTGTCTGCATCTTAGCGATCTCTGGATATGTTACAGCAAGACGGCATCCTCTGTGACCCATCATAGGGTTGAACTCATGGAGTGAGTTGCAAAGTGCCTTAATCTCCTCAACGCTCTTGTTCTTAGCAGCAGCAAGCTTCTCAATGTCAGCCTCCTCTGTTGGAACGAACTCATGAAGAGGTGGATCCAGGAATCTGATAGTAACTGGGTTACCCTCAAGTGCCTCATAAAGAGCCTTGAAGTCTCCCTGCTGATATGGAAGGATCTTATTAAGAGCTTCCTCTCTCTCTTCTACTGTATCAGAGCAGATCATCTCACGGAATGCTGCGATTCTCTCTGGATCAAAGAACATATGCTCTGTACGGCAAAGACCGATACCTTCTGCACCAAGCTCACGAGCCTTCTTAGCATCTGCTGGTGTATCTGCATTTGTTCTAACCTTAAGTGTTCTATACTTATCAGCCCATGCCATAACACGGCCGAATGTTCCTGCGATCTGAGCATCAACTGTCTTGATAACTCCATCGTAAATGTTACCTGTTGTACCATCGATTGAGATGTAATCTCCCTCATGGAATTCCTTGCCAGCGAGTGTGAACTTCTTGTTCTCCTCGTCCATAACGATATCGCCACAACCTGATACACAGCATGTACCCATACCACGGGCAACAACTGCAGCGTGTGATGTCATACCACCACGAACTGTAAGAATACCCTGTGCTGACTTCATACCTGTGATATCCTCAGGTGATGTCTCAAGACGTACAAGAACTACCTTCTCGCCTCTAGCTGCCCATGCCTCAGCATCGTCAGCTGTGAATACGATCTTACCACAAGCAGCACCTGGTGAAGCGCCAAGTCCCTTGCCCATTGGTGTAGCTGCCTTAAGAGCTGCTGCATCAAACTGTGGGTGAAGAAGTGTATCAAGGTTACGAGGATCGATCATTGCAACTGCCTCTTCCTCTGTCTTATGTCCCTCATCAACAAGGTCACAAGCGATCTGAAGAGCTGCCTGAGCTGTTCTCTTACCATTTCTACACTGAAGCATGTAAAGCTTCTTGTTCTCAACTGTGAACTCCATATCCTGCATATCATGGTAGTGATTCTCAAGAGTCTCACAAACCTTGATGAACTCTGCATAAGCATCTGGGAACTCCTGCTCCATCTGAGCGATTGGCATTGGTGTACGAACACCGGCAACAACGTCCTCGCCCTGTGCATTGATAAGGAACTCACCCATAAGCTTCTTCTCACCTGTTGCAGGGTCACGAGTAAATGCAACACCTGTACCAGACTCATTGTTCAGGTTACCGAATACCATAGGCATTACGTTAACTGCTGTACCCCATGAATAAGGGATATCGTTGTCTCTTCTGTATACGTTCGCACGTGGGTTGTCCCATGAACGGAATACAGCCTCGATAGCTAACTTTAACTGCTCAACTGGGTCTGAAGGGAAATCTGTTCCTAACTGGTTCTTATACTCTGCCTTGAACTGCTCAGCAAGTGTCTTGAGATCCTGTGCTGTAAGCTCTACATCAAACTTAACACCCTTCTCTTCCTTCATCTTGTCGATGAGCTGCTCGAAGTACTTCTTACCAACTTCCATAACAACGTCTGAGAACATCTGGATGAAACGTCTGTATGAATCGTATACGAAACGCTCGAATGCTGGATCTGGGTTGTGTGCTATCATAGCAGCAACAACGTCATAGTTAAGACCAATGTTAAGGATTGTATCCATCAGACATGGCATAGATGATCTTGCACCTGAACGAAATGATACAACTAATGGATTCTCAAGATCTCCAAACTTCTTGCCGTTGATCTCCTCCATCTTCTTAACGCCCTCCATAGCCTGAGCCATGATCTCGTCGTTGATCTTACGGCCATCCTCATAATACTGAGTACAAGCCTCTGTTGTAATTGTGAAACCCTGTGGAACTGGAAGACCAATTGCTGTCATCTCTGCAAGGTTTGCACCCTTACCACCGAGAAGATTACGCATGGTCATGTCGCCTTCGCTAAACATATAAACCCACTTGTTTGCCATTTGTTTGTTACCTCCTACGTAAACTTTATATTTCATGGTGCGGAGTCCCCGTGAAGTCTCCACACGCGCTAGACTGATTATAACATATATGTCAACATTAGCAAACTCTTTTTTCTATATTTTGTGTATAAAACAGTCCATTTTTACATATATCTGAATTCTGCATGTATTCCTTTATATTGTGCTTAATTACAGCAGCATTTGTGCAATGATCTTCAGCTGGTTGGCAGCTGATCTTCGCTGACCATTATTCAAAAATTAGTGTATCTTTTTTTGTTCTTTTGCGCCTATAATGCCACAAAATTATCTCCTTTTAAGCAAATTTATTCGTAAAGAAACAATCTAAGAATTCCTTGTGTCCTTTTTCTGCAAATCCCCGTAAAAGGTGAAAAAATTGTATCTAACAACCACATTTGTAACGCAAAAGATACAATTCCCACATCTGGCAAACAGCCCACTTGCCATTTCCCCGCACTTGCTAGCAATCTTCACTTTCCATTACTCCGCACTGACAGCAAACTTCGCTTACCATTTCCTCGCACTGGGTAGCAAGCTTCACTTGTCATCACAACCTACAGTTTTCACTTACCTCCACGCAGCCCTATTCATCCCACAAAAAAACAGAGGTTTCGGAAATCTCCGCAGCCTCTGCTTAACTTTATATCATGTCGCCTGCCGGCTTCATGTGGATATTCTCATTATACCGGTCTCGAACAAGCGCGACCGGTGCAATGCTCATCAAATTACAAATTACTCACCGTCAATAGCTTCCTTAAGAATATCAAGACCTGCGATCAGATCCTCATCTGATATGATAAGTGGTGGCATGATCTTGATAACAGCGTTGTCACGACCGGCTCTCTCTATTACAAGACCCTTCTTGAAAGCTCTTGCTGTGATGGCACCTGCTGTTGCGTCGTCCTTAACCTCTACGCCCCAGAGGAGTCCGATACCTCGTGTTGCAACTACATTTGGATCGCCATCAATATTCTTCTCAAGATACTCTCTTACTATCTCGCCCTTACGTCTTGTCTCTGCCTCAATGTTGTTGTCAAGCATGAACTCAAGTCCTGCCTTTGCAGCTACCATTGAGAGCTGGATTCCACGGAATGTACCTGAATGCTCACCTGGCTTCCAGAGATCATACTCCGGCTTGAACATTGCAAGTCCCATTGGGAATGGGTATCCACCGATTGACTTTGAAAGTGAGAACATATCAGGCTTGATTCCTGCTCTCTCAAATGAGAAGAATGTACCTGTTCTTGCACAGCCAACCTGTACATCGTCAACAACCATAAGGATGTCGTTCTTATCACAGAACTCACGGAGTGCCTTGAGATACTCTACTGAGAATACATTTACACCGCCGTCTGCCTGTACTGTCTCGATAAAGATTGCTGCTGGCTTCTCAACACCTGAATGATCATCATCAAGAAGTGTCTGCATGAACTTGATAGTGTCAAGCTCTGGGAACATGTATGGAGCTGGAATGTGATATACATTGTCAAGTCCAACACCTGCTCCTGCACGGCTTGCAGCATCACTTGTAAGTGATATTGAACCGAGTGTCATACCATGGAAGCATCCCATGTATGCCCAGATCATCTCTCTCTTCTTAACCTTACGTGCAAGCTTTAAGAGTGACTCAACTGCATTTGTTCCTGTAGGGCCAGCGAACATGATCTTGTAATCAAGTCCTCTTGGCTCAAGAACCTTCTTCTCGAAAAACTCGATGAACTCAGCCTTTGGTGCTGTCATCATGTCAAGAGAATGCATGATTCCATCACTCTGGATGTAATCGATAACCTTCTCCTTTATATAATCATTGTTATGACCATAGTTCAGTGCGCCTGCTCCTGCGAAGAAGTCTATATACTCCTTGCCGTTCTCGTCATACATCTTTGCTCCCTTAGCCTTTGTGAAAATCTCTGGGAAACTTCTGCTGTATGATCTTACATTTGCCTCGTACTCTGAAAATAATTCTTTACTATGCATCTTAATGCCTCCTGTAAATTTGCGCTTCCGGCATCACCGGCCGCACCTTCAATTAATATTCAAACTTCTTCTCGAAGTAAGCCTTCAGATCCTCGATCTTGATTCTCTCCTGCTCCATGGTATCTCTGTCACGTACTGTAACAGCTCCATCCTCTACTGAATCAAAGTCGTATGTTACACAGAAAGGAGTTCCTATCTCATCCTGTCTTCTGTATCTCTTTCCTATATTACCTCTGTCATCGAACTCACAGTTGTAATACTTTGAAAGCTCTGCATAGATCTTCTCTGCACCCTCGTTGAGCTTCTTGGAAAGTGGAAGCACACCGATCTTGACTGGTGCAAGCTGTGGGTGGAAGTGAAGCACTGTACGGATGTCAGGCTTCTCCTCTGTTCCGATATTCTCCTCGTCGTATGCAGCACACAGGAATGCCAGTGTAACACGGTCAGCACCAAGTGATGGCTCGATTACATATGGGATGTACTTCTCCTTTGTCTCGTCATCGAAGTACTCCATGGACTCTCCTGATGTGTTCTGGTGCTGTGTCAGATCGTAATCTGTTCTGTCAGCGATTCCCCAGAGCTCTCCCCATCCAAATGGGAATAAGTACTCGATGTCAGTTGTTCCCTTGGAGTAGAAACAAAGCTCCTCAGGTGAATGGTCACGGGCTCTCATCTCATCATCCTTGATTCCGAGATCCTTGAGCCAGTTGATACAGAAGCTTCTCCAGTATTCAAACCATTCCATATCTGTACCCGGCTTGCAGAAGAACTCAAGCTCCATCTGCTCGAACTCTCTTGTTCTGAATGTGAAGTTACCAGGTGTTATCTCATTTCTAAATGACTTTCCGATCTGACCAATTCCAAATGGAACCTTCTTTCTTGAAGTTCTCTGTACATTCTTGAAGTTGACAAATATACCCTGTGCTGTCTCTGGTCTCAGGTAGACAGTGTTCTTGGCATCCTCTGTTACACCCTGGAATGTCTTAAACATAAGGTTGAACTGTCTGATACCTGTGAAGTTGTGCTTACCACATGTTGGACAGCAGATATTATTCTTCTCAACATACTCTTCCATCTGCTCATTGCTCCATCCGTCTACTGCACCCTCTGGAACAACTCCATTCTCAGCCATAAAGTCCTCTATAAGTTTATCTGCACGGAATCTCTCATGACACTCTTTGCAATCCATAAGAGGATCAGCAAATCCTCCAAGGTGGCCTGAAGCAACCCATGTCTGTGGGTTCATAAGGATAGCACAGTCAACTCCTACATTGTAAGGGTTCTCTTGGATGAATTTCTTCCACCATGCTCTCTTTACGTTGTTCTTGAGTTCAACACCGAGATTACCATAGTCCCATGTATTTGCGAGACCACCGTAAATTTCTGAACCTGGATAAACAAATCCTCTGCTCTTTGCCAATGCAACGATCTTGTCTAATGTCTTTTCCATCGTAATCCTCCAAATCATATTCGAATTTTCTTCGCTCTATCCGCCTTATTTTATACTCATTCAAATATTTTTGCAAGGTTCACGGCATATTTTGTAATATTATTTATACAAAGCCACTATAATTAGTGCCGCCAGACATTACCCGATGACTTCTTTATGTTGCTTACTCGTTATGACTCTTGTATAATAGCATCAGATTGGTTCTTTCAAAAGTTCCAATTTCAAGTATTTTTATAGTACCAATTTTAAACAAACCAATAAATCAAGGCATATACAAATCCACATTGATATACTGCATTTTTATATCAATAATATGCCGGAAAGGAACAACTGAATGATATCAATAGATAAGACCTCCAGCAAGTCTCTATACGAACAATTATATGAACAGATGAAATCCGAGATACTTAACGAGCACTATGCTGCGGGAGAAAAGCTTCCGGCCACGAGACAGCTTGCCGCCGAACACAAACTCAGCCGCAACACTGTGGTATCCGCTTACAACCAGCTTGAGCTTGAGGGCTACATACACTCCGTGACAGGCTCCGGCTACTACGTTGAGAATATCACTTCATTTACCTCTGACAAAAAGATAGGACAAAACCATAATATACAGCATTCTTCCAGGCAACCCGGGCAGACATTTGAATACACTTTCAGCTATGGCAATCTGGACTACAACTGCTATCATTCCAGAGCATGGCGCAAATGTCTCATGAACGCATGGGATATGATATCCATGGCTGACACCGCATCTTACCAGATGTCACAGGGAAGCTATACCCTGCGCAGACTTATCACAGAATATCTGTACATGTCAAGGGGTGTAAACTGCACACCTGAGCAGATTATTCTCACAAGCGGTCATCAAAGATCCATATATATAATCACCCATATATTCAGCCCGTCCGACTATTCTTTTGCCATGGAGGACCCTGGTTACAATGGAACCTGGGAGATCGTCAGCCAGAGTCCGTTCAGGATCATCCCCATCCCTCTTGAGAATGACGGTGTGTCCATAGAACATATACAGAGGCTCAGAGACACGCTGTTATATGTGACTCCATCCCACCAGTTCCCTATGGGCAGCATACTCCCTATCAGCAAGAGACTGGAACTCATAGAATGGGCGGCTCAATCGGGAAGTTATATCATCGAGGACGATTACGACAGCGAACTCAGATACCAGAGCAGACCGATCCCATCCCTGCAGTCCATAGATAACAGTGACCATACTATATATCTCGGAACTTTTTCCAAATCCATGTCGCCGGATCTCAGGATATCATATATGGTGCTCCCCACAGATCTGATGAGGGCATATGACTCCAGATACTCACACACCAACTGCACAGTTCCAACGGTTCTGCAGCTTGCACTTATTGAATTTATACAGAGTGGAAATTATCAGCGCCATATAGGCGCCATGAAAAATCATTATAAGAAAAAACATGATTATATATTGAATTATGTTAAACAGAATCTGGAAGATGATGTGATCATGTATGGTGCCGGAGCCGGCCTCCATTTTGTGGCAGAGGTTAAGAATTCAAAGCTTACCCAGACAGAACTTATATCAGCCTTTGAACAAAAAGGAATACGAATATTCTCCACAGAACCATTCTGGATAAGGAAAAATCTCTGTCCTGAAAACCAGCTATTGTTCGGCTTCAGTGCCATACCATACGAAAAGCTTCCCGGTGCGATGGATACATTTTCCAAAATAATACACGCTCTTTAATATTGATATCTTCAAGCCTGCTATTAACAAAAAAGAAGAGAATCTTACTTGTTGTAATATGATTCTCTTCTTTTCCTATAATTACATTATATCACGGCAGCGAATCTATGATCTCCACCGACTTGAACTTCCTGTCCACATACATATCCATGAACTGCTTTGACACAAGCTGTATCTCCGCCAGTACAGAATCTGACACATTAAAGTTATACATCTTGCCAAGTAGTGCACCATTTATGTACTGTATCGTGTATACCGCATCATCTGATAGATGAAGCGGATGTTTTGCCCGGACTCTGCAGCCATCACAGAGCAGACCGCCGGATGCGGCATCAAATACATTTGACACTTCTGCCTTGCCACATACAGGGCAATGGAAACTCTGTATTCCCTGTCCAAACACATCCATAAGTTTTATCTCATACACACATCTGATGAGCTTTGCAGACATCTGCCCCTTCTCAAGAGCCTTAAGACTCACATACAGAAGATTGAGGTAATCTGCTGCCCTGTCCCCCTCATGGGTCATGAATCCCATGACCTCACAGAAGTAAGATGCATAGCAGTATGCGTCTATATCTAAAGTGAGCTGATGAAAATATTCGTCTACATCTATGTTCACAAGCCGATATGAATCACGTCCGGGAATCAGAGTAAAACTCCCCATGACAAACATCTGAGTCTTAGACTGAAGAGGATTAGTCCCCCGTCTCACGCCGGTTGCAAATACTGTAATCCTGCCACGTTCCTTTGTAAGAACCACCATCCGCCTGTCGTATTCACTCTGGAGGCTGCTGGACAGTACAATTCCATGCAGTGTAACTTCTTCTCTCATGATTGTATGTCCACCTCCGTAACCAAAATCCTACTCGTCCCTGAATCCAAAGTTCTTAAGCAGTGTATCCGTATCTCTCCAGTCCTTCTTGACCTTGACCCACAGCTTAAGGTTGACCTTGGTGTCAAGAAGTCTCTCTATTCCATACCTAGCATGGGTACCTATCTTCTTCAGCATTGCCCCCTGCTTTCCTATAATGATTCCTTTGTGGGAATCCCTCTCACATATGATGGTGGCATCAATATCAATCAGACCACCTTCAGGTCTCTCCTTCATGGAGTCAATTACCACCGCAATTCCATGTGGAACTTCCTTGTCAAGCTGCCGAAGCGCCTGCTCCCTGATGAGCTCAGCAACGATCTGTCGCTCCGGCTGATCAGTGATCGTGTCCTCATCATAATACTGAGGTCCATACGGAAGATACTTCATAATGGTATCTATGAGCTCATCTGTGTTCTTGCCCCTGAGTGCCGACACTGGCACTATCTCTGCAAAATCACACGCATCCTTGTAGGTATTTATCGCCTCAAATACCATGTTCTCCTCCACGTTGTCTATCTTGTTCACAACCACAATGATTGGAGTCTTCACATGCTGGAGCTGCTCTATGATGTAACGCTCTCCCGCGCCGATAAATGTTGTGGCCTCAACTATCCACAGAACCACATCCACCTCATCAAGTGTACTCTCAGCAACCTTGAGCATGTACTCTCCAAGCTTGTTCTTTGCTCTGTTGATTCCCGGTGTATCCAGAAATATTATCTGGCCTTTATCACTTGTATACACGGTCTGGATCCTGTTTCTTGTGGTCTGCGCCTTATTGCTCGTTATGGCTATCTTCTGTCCTATCAGTCTGTTCATGAGCGTTGACTTTCCAACATTTGGCCTGCCTATGATGGACACGAAGCCTGATTTGTATTCTTTATTCATATATCTCCTTCATCCTGCGTGCACTAGCTATTTTTGCTCACGCATCCTGCTTTATTATATCGCCCGCCATCTCAATAAGCGCGATGATCTGCAGCTATGTCTAGAAAATCGCGAGTACATCCTTGAAGCTATCCTTATTCTCCTCTATCTTGCTCTCACCGCCGATAGCACAGATGATTCCTGAATCAGTAACCGACTTGACAAGTGGAGCAAGAGCTCTTATTGCATCTATGTCTGTGGAGAGAATCTTATCTCGCTCTCTTTGAATCTGCTCATCTGTAACTTCCATAAAGTATCTCGCCATGTGGCTTATGCCCTCCGCAACAGGAGTCGTCGGCGCATCTATCTGAGCCATGGTGCCAATGATATACTTAGTCATATCCCTGTCTGAGCACTCAAAGTTCTCCACGAACTTATATGCATTCTTGAATATGTCATATGTCTCCATGAGGTTTGGATCTCTGTATGAACTCATATAACAGGTTCCATTTCTGAGGAATGAACACATGGCACCATATGCCCCGCCCTTCACACGGACATTCTCCCACAGATAACCGTATGAGAATATTATCTTAAGAACACTCAGTGAACTGTCATATTTGTATCCTGCATCCTCAAAATTACCCGCTATGGCAACGTACTGAACCTGGCTGGCAGTCTTGAATCCTTCATTCTTAAGCTCTTTCTCAAATGGCTTCACGTCCTTGTGTGCAGTTCTTGTGGAAAGTTCCTTTCCGAAGTCAGCAAATGATTCCTCAAGCAGATCTGTCACATCCTCATTTCCTGTATACGAAACCGTAAGCGCACCCTTTCTGAGGACCTCTGCAAGGGCATACTGAAGCTTCTCAATGAAGTCATCATACTTCTCGTCAAAGTGATCAACTATGTCACACAAGAATTCATAATAAGCGATTCCACAGGTCTCATCTGTGAATCTTGCACCCTCATCTATATATGACATTGCTCTCGTGTACGCAGTCACATGACCTGATGCAGCCATACCATTCTTCATGCTGGACTTCTCCTCAATCAGAAGCTCCTTCAGTCTCTTTACGTCATCAATCTTAGATGAGAACAAAATCTCCTTCATCAATTCTACAGCATATGGAAGTTTCTCATAAAGAGCCTTCATAGACACATAAAAGAACTTCTTGATATCTGTGTCACTGGCATATCCAACCATATCAAACTCTATTCCACCTATATTGCTGTCTATCTCATTTGAAAGCTGTCCATAAGTGTGTTTCTCTGTGTCGATATATTTGAACAGGCATGTCAGTACAGCAAGGTATGGTACAAGGTCATTATCTATATCGTTGATGTTGAAATAGAACCTCAGGTATCCTATGCCATTTGTAAATATGTCATGACTTACAACAGATAGTCCGCCAATCTCAGATTCAACATTCTTGAGCTTTTCCGCCTCTTTATCTATGTCATCTATCGCCAGCAATGGAACCTTGGCAAGATCCTCTGCGGATGATGGAGTCGCCTGATATTCCTTGAGTGCCTTTGTATCCTCCACGATCTTCTCAAGCTCCTCGTGACTGAGCGTAGCCTTATATGCGGCCAGCTCATCAGTGATCTTCTTCTCGTTCTCCTGATCAAGTCCCTTCTTCGGATTCATGGTGAGATACAGGCCAAATGTATTATCAATGAAACATTCCTTTATAAGCTGCTCAAAGTATCCATTCTGAAGATCATCTCGAAGTTCCTTGTATACATCATTCATCTCGAAGAACATGAGTGCCTTGGTATCATCATACAACCAGCTGTTGAACGCATCCAGTCCGTACATGAGTCCCTTAGGGAACCTTCCAAAGTTGGCCTCCTTATGCTTGAACTCAAACTTGTTGATAGCCGCTTCAACCGTTGCCTTATCTATACCGTGGCTGAGCTCTTCAAAAGTGTCATCTATAACCTTTATAAATCTGTCCTTGTCGTTCTTATCTGCACCTCTTGCTATAATGGAAAATGTGGTCTGCTGACAGCCATTGTCAAATGAGCTGTATACCTCCTCGCCTATTCCTGCATCAGTCAGCGCTTTCTTTAAAACCGCACCAGGTGCATCCATGAGCACATACTCAAGTATACCAAGCGCTGTGACTTTCTTCTTCTCAGTGCTGAGTCCAGTTATCTTGCTGTATGTGAGTATGGAATTGTTCTCCTCAGGATCAGTGTCAGCTATGGAGTAATCCATGGTGATGTCCTTCATCTCGTCAAATGGCTTCTGAAGAGGGATCGATGAGTCTATCTCCTTGTAATCATAATGTGACAGGTACTCCTCATCTATAAATTCCAGCTCCTTTGCCATATCGCAGTCACCATACAGATAGATATAACTGTTTGACGGATGATAATATGTCCTGTGGAAATCCCTGAATTTCTCAAGTGTGAGTGTCGGTATGGATACAGGGTTACCGCCTGAATCATTGCCGTATGGAGTATCTGGCATAAGTGATGACTCTATCACTCTGTACATAACTGACTCAGGGCTTGAATACACGCCCTTCATCTCATTGTACACAACTCCGTTGTACTTCAGATCTCCATCCACAGATTCAAGCTCGTAGTGCCAGCCCTCCTGCTTCATGATCTCGTCATGAATATAAATATCCGGATAGAACACTGCATCCAGATACACACTCATGATGTTTTCAAAATCTTTCTGGTTGAAACTTGCTATAGGATAAACAGTCTTGTCTGAATAAGTCATGGCATTCAGGAAAGTGTTCAGGGAACCCTTTGCCAGCTCGACAAATGGATCCTTGACCGGATACTTCTTTGAACCGCAGAGCACTGAATGCTCGATTATATGCGGTATTCCTGAATCATCATATGGAGGTGTTCTGAACCCTATATTGAACACTTTGTTAACATCATCATTCTCAATGATGAGAACTCTTGCCTTTGTCTTTATATGTTCAAGCACATAACCTTTTCCATGCACCTCAGGGAGTTCCTTCTCCTCAACTATTTTGTAAGCCTTTACATCCTTAATAATTCCCAATTCATATTCTCCTTCTATAATTGATATTTATTATTTCATCTGTCCAACGCCAAACGATTCAGGAAGGAAGTCCGATAATTTTCTCATATCATAATCATCTTCCGAACGCGCAGCTATAACATACATATCCGTGGAAAATTCAGAGAGCACCTGTCTGCATATCCCACAAGGATATGTTATTCCTTTTATGCCTGTACTATTCAGTCCGCCAACAATCGCTATTGCCTTGAAATTCCTGCAGCCATTGCTTACCGCGTTACATACGGCCGTACGCTCTGCACAAATGGTAGCTCCATATGAAGAATTCTCTATATTACAGCCTGTAAATATCCTGTACTCACTTGCATTCAATTCATTTATGTTTACGACTTCACCTGCGCATACATCCGCTCCGGTTTCAGGATCTCCCTTGCATGCCAGAAGTGCCGCTCCAACCTTGAACTGTGAATATCTCGCATAAGACATATCTCTTGCTCTCACCGCTGCCTCAATAAGACGTCTGATATCTTTTTCATCCATAACAGCTTTATTCCTTTCCATAGATCACTGCCACTTCTTTGGTATCTTTTTACATTCTCTTATAATAACACTAATCATTAACTTTATTCAATCATTCTAAATCCATTAAGCATTCAATTATTATCACCATGACACAAAACAGGGGCTGTCCTCACAACGACAACCCCTGCTCTGTTATTTTTTATGGATATTAATAATTTCCTGACTGGATCTGCTTTACCATCTCATCAACCATCTCTCTGTATGTGTCTGATGTAAGGACAAAAATAATACAGAAAACCAAGAATACAAGTGCCACTGAGCTCATGATCACACCTGCGACCGCCATTCCCTTTCCTGGCTTTTTATTCTTCAAACTTATAATACCGGTAACTATTCCAGCTATTGCTGTAGTTATTCCAATATAAGTTATACAACATCCAAATGTAAGTGAAAATATACCAAGTACCATAGATGCAATCGATACACCTTTGCTCTCCTGTGGCTGCATATTGTTCTGAGGATATCCCGGGCCACCACCCATATTCATATTCTGTGTGGCATAGTTCTGTCCGTACTGTCCATAGTTCTGGTCATACTGTCCGCCTGGCTGACCGTATCCCTGTCCATACTGTCCGTTCGGCTGTCCATATCCCTGATCATACTGTCCATTCGGCTGTCCTGAATATGGATTCTGGCTGGTACCCTGTTCATTATTATCTGATGGTTGGTATCCACCAAAGTTATTGTCTTCTCCCATTATATCCGTCCTTTCCCTTATAAATCACTATATGCTGTTACGCATTGGAATCATTTAGATAAAATTATCTCATACAGTTAATCCTATGTCAATCGCCCCTGTCTTACAAAATATAAATAAGGAGCCAACTCCCTAGTGTTCCAGAGAAATTGACTCCTTATATATTATTCTATCAAAACATGTCTTTAGAATCCCATTCCGCCGCCCATGCCTGCACCACCTGCTGGCATAGCCGGAGCATCTTCTTTAATATCAGCTACAACTGACTCTGTTGTCAGCATTGTTGATGCTACTGATGTTGCATTCTGAAGTGCACTTCTTGTAACCTTGACTGGATCGATAATTCCTGCCTCGATCATGTTTACATATGTCTCATTGTATGCATCGAAACCTACACCAACCTCTGACTCCTTGATCTTGTTGATGATAACTGATCCCTCAAGTCCTGCATTCGCTGCGATGTGGAACAATGGAGCCTCCATAGCCTTGAGAACAACCTTAGCACCTGTCTTCTCATCGCCCTCAAGTTCCTTAACAAGATCTGCAACCTTCTTTGCAGCGTGGATGTATGCTGAACCACCACCTGAGATGATTCCTTCCTCAACTGCTGCTCTTGTTGCGTTAAGAGCATCCTCCATACGAAGCTTAGCTTCCTTCATCTCCGTCTCTGTAGCTGCGCCAACTCTGATAACTGCAACTCCTCCGGCAAGCTTTGCAAGTCTCTCCTGAAGCTTCTCTTTATCAAACTCTGATGTTGTCTCCTCAAGCTGAGCCTTGATGACATTTACACGACCTGCGATGTCTTCCTTAGCTCCCATACCGTCAACGATAACTGTGTTCTCCTTTGTGATCTTAGCGCTCTTTGCACGACCAAGATCATCAAGAGTAGCGTCCTTGAGCTCGTATCCAAGCTCCTCAGATATAACCTTACCACCTGTGAGAATAGCGATATCCTGAAGCATCTCTTTTCTTCTGTCGCCATAACCAGGAGCCTTTACAGCTACAACCTGGAATGTACCACGCAGCTTGTTGACAATAAGTGTTGTGAGTGCCTCACCCTCGATATCCTCAGCGATGATCAGCAGCTTTGAACCGCTCTGAACTATCTGCTCAAGAAGTGGGAGGATCTCCTGAATATTTGAAATCTTCTTATCTGTTATCAGTATGTATGGGTTGTCAAGTTCTGCAACCATCTTCTCCATATCTGTTGCCATGTAAGCTGAAATATAACCTCTGTCGAACTGCATACCTTCTACAAGGTCGAGCTCTGTCTTCATTGATTTTGACTCTTCGATTGTGATGACTCCATCCTTTGACACTTTTTCCATAGCGTCAGCAACCATCTGTCCAACCTCATCGTCACCAGCTGAGATAGATGCAACTCTCGCAATCTGATCCTTTCCACTGATAGTCTCACTCATATCAAGAATAGCCTCAACAGCCTTGTCGCATGCCTTTTTCATTCCCTTTCTGAGAACAATAGGGTTAGCACCTGCTGCCAGGTTCTTCATTCCCTCATTGATCATTGCCTGTGCAAGAACTGTAGCTGTTGTTGTACCATCGCCTGCTACATCGTTTGTCTTGGTTGCAACTTCCTTGACGATCTGAGCTCCCATGTTCTCAAATGCATCCTCAAGTTCAATATCCTTTGCGATTGTGACACCATCATTTGTTATGAGTGGTGAGCCGTATGACTTTGCAAGTACTACGTTTCTTCCTTTAGGTCCAAGTGTAACTCTTACTGTATCTGCTAACTGATTAACTCCTGCCTCAAGTGCCTTTCTAGCCTCGGCACCGTACTTAATTTCCTTTGCCATTTCTATCTACCTCCATGTTATGTTCAATATATGTCATCCGCAGCATATGCTGTCAGAATGTATTCTATATTATTTATTATTTCTCAACAATTGCAAGGATGCTGTCCTGCTTGATAACTATGTACTCTTCATCATCAAGTTTCACCTCTGATCCGGCAAACTTCTGATATATAACTGTATCTCCAACTTTAACATCCATAGGAACCAGCTTGCCATCTACAACAGCTCCAGGGCCAACCTCTATAACCTCTGCGTACTGTGGCTTCTCCTTTGCCTGACCTGGTAAAACGATTCCTGACTTTGTTGTCTCCTCTGCTACTGACTGCTTTAATACTACTCTGTCTCCAAGTGGTCTTAACTTCATGATATATACCTCCTGATTTATTATTTATCTTCTTTTATTTCTCTCTGTTCTTAGCACTCATTTTATGTGAGTGCTAACACTGTCTTATATTCTATCCATTTCTATAAAAAAATCAACCCTTATTTTCTAAAAAAAATATAAAACCTGATTATTTAAACAATGTTGTCCTTGCATAATCGAACAGATACTGCTGTGCATATCCCCCAAGGGTTCCAAACTTCTTCACCGCAAACGCTTCTATATCCGGTTTCTTCGTATCTTTTCCATCGAAATACATCTGCTCCATGATCCTTTTCATCCACACATCCACAGGAAATGCCTCACGTCTGCCAAGGCCGAACAACAGCACACAGTTTGCTACTTTCTCCCCAACTCCCTTTATCGTCATGAGCAGTTCTCGCGCCTGTGCTATGTCCAGTTCATCAAGTTTCCCCTTTGTGACATCTCCGGAATACACTGCCTCCGCAGCATTTTTTATGTATGGAGCCCTAAACCCCACTTTACATTCTCTGAGTTCATCCTCGGTCACAGCATGCAGTTTCTGAACATCAGGAAACACGTAAAATGTCTCACCATTATATCCTATGACTTTATCACCAAATCTATGCGATATATTTTTCACGCACTGTTTGATCTGAGGGATATTTTTATTTTGGGATATTATAAATGATATAAGCGTCTCAAAGAAATCCTGATTGAGTATGCGGATTCCGCTTTTTTCTTCAACAGCCGTTTTGAGTGCTCCATCTGCCTTTATAACGCTGTCCTTTATAATCCCATAATCATTGTCCATATCCAGATATGTTCTCCATATTCTATCATAATCCTCAAGCGTTGAACCGTATATTCTGAGCACATCTTCCAACTGTTCCATCTTTACCGCTCTGCCAAATGCAACAACCTCATATATCTCATCATCCAACTTGTCAAAATGAAAACACTGGCCACACTCAAGTATCTGAGAAAGCCTGAAGTCCCTCACACCCTCAACTGTAACTATATTTTCTTCACAACTTACATTCATCTTCCGTATACCTGCCATTTCTTATATTCTTAAATAAGCAACTTTTTATCTTATAAAATGTACTTGGCTATTGTATAATACCTGTATACGATTTTCAATGTCACTTAATGGATGCAGCTCATGCCATATCAGTGATAAATACATATGATCATTACAAACACTAAGTATCAGGAGGTTTTATGGCAGAACAGATTTATACCATCCCAGTAAATGACGCATTTGACAGCGAATGTGAATGTCCTATGTGTCAGATGCAGAAGGATCTTGAGCGAAATGCAATTGAATACACAATGGGACCAAGCTACATGGAGGACGACAACCGTGCAATGACAGACAAACTTGGTTTCTGCAGTCATCACCTGAGAATGCTTTACCAGGAAAAAAATCGTCTGGGACTTGCTCTCATGATGAATACCCATATGAATAAAACAATTAAGGATATGAAGGAACTGGCCGCCAAAGGACCATCCGCAAAGACCGGACTGTTTGGGAAAAATACGCCAAATGCACCTGTTGTGGATTATATAGAGAATATGGAGAAAAGCTGCTTCATATGCGGCCGTATTAACAACATGTTTGACCGCTATGTGGATACTATCTTCCATATGTGGAAAAGAGATTCTGAATTCAGAGACAAATTTGCAGCCTGCAAAGGCTTCTGCACATACCACTATGGCATACTGTACAAAACCGGCCAGAACAAGCTGAGCAAAGAGCAGTATTCCCAGTTTATTGAAATTCTTAATAAGGTATATTTTGACAATATGGAACGTGTAAATGGCGATCTAAGTTGGTTCATAGATAAATTTGACTACAGATATAAGAATGAACCATGGAAGAATTCAAAAGATGCGCTGCCGAGAGGTATCATCAAGATCGGACATACATTTGTTGAATAACCATATTTCATATATCAATAACAGAAAAACCGCTTTACAGCGCTCTTCGATTCTACATCTGATAGCTGTAAGGCGGTTTTTATATATCTTATATCTTATACTTTTAAACTCTAACTGACCTTCCAGGCCATAAAGCCGTCTGGCAATGTATGTTTTTTTAGATTGTTCATATGCCCTGTATTGTCTATTCCATGAGCCTGCTTCATCCTCTCATGAAGATATGCTCTGTACTCAGTTAGCAGCCCCATGAATATCGGTCTAAGTGCAGGACACCTTCTGAAATCCCCAGGCCTGACTAACCCCGGCTTCTTGTGAAACATATCCACACCGGCATTCTTAAGAACCGATGCAACAAACTGCGAACAAAAGAAATTATATTCTCTCTCATATGCGAGATGAAAGAATACGCTGAACACACCCATGAAGTTATATCCATACCTGTCTGGATGTTTCTTGAATCTGGCAAGCTCCTGCTGTATGCGTTCATACTGTCTGCCGGTAACCTTCAGCTCATATACCACGCATCTGGTTCCCTTGTGTCTGCCAAATATTCCTTTCTCTATGTTCTCACTTATAAAACCACTGTTAAACGGGTTATACACACCCTTCCGTGCAAAACTGTACATCTCATCAAGTCCTATATCCAGAGCAAGCGATGTATGGCAATACGGTTCTCTGGTCATAAACTTTATAAGATTCGATGGTACAGTCTCGGTCTTTGACAGAAGTATATATACTTTCTTGTAATCATCTTCCATAATATTATTTTCCAATCACCTGTTTTGATGTACGTATGTCTCCCCATAAACACACGCCGCTCCCCACATCATAAACTGCATATTATTTTCCCGGCTTATATGAACTCTTGAGGGATACGATCCTGTTGTATACAGGATGCTCAGCTGTTGAAGCCTTGGAATCAACACAGAAGAAACCATTTCTCAGGAACTGGAATGCCTCCCCCGGCTGTGCCTCCTCAAATGCCTTCTCAAGCTTACAGCCCTGCTTGATAACAAGTGAGTTTGGATTGAGGTTTAATGTACCATCATCGTTGAGTTTACCCTTCTCCTCATCAATTATATTCTCATACAAACGGACCTCTGCATCTATTGCACTCTCTGCTGATACCCAATGAATGGTTCCCTTGACCTTACGGCCCTCAAAGCCTGAACCGCTTCTTGTTTCAGGATCATATGTACAATGTACTGTTATTACATTGCCAGCCTCGTCCTTCTCAAAACCTACACACTTTACAAAATATGCATTCTTCAGACGAACCTCATTGCCAGGGAACAGTCTGAAATACTTCTTAGGAGGCTCCTCCATGAAGTCATCTCTCTCAATATACAGATACTTGCTGAACGCCACCTTTCTGCTTCCGAGATCCTCGTTCTCCTGGTTATTCTCAACATCAAGATACTCAACCTGATCCTCAGGATAATTGTCGATGACAAGTTTTACAGGATCGACAACTGCCATGTATCTCTTGGCTGTGAGCTTTAAGTCATCCCTTACACAGTACTCAAGCATTGCATAGTCAACTGATGACTGGCTCTTGGATATTCCAACCAGCTCCATGAATTTCTTGATGGCAGATGGTGTGAAGCCTCTTCTTCTGAGTGCTGCAATACTGACAAGACGTGGGTCATCCCATCCATCCACTATTCCATCCTCAACAAGCTTCTTGATATATCTCTTTCCTGTTATAACATTTGTCAGATAAAGCTTTGCAAACTCTATCTGCTTTGGTGTGCCTTCAGGTGAATCCTTGTAACCAAGCTCCATAACAACCCAGTCGTACAGAGGTCTGTGATCCTCAAATTCAAGTGTACATATAGAATGTGTAACACCCTCGATGGCATCCTCGATTGGATGTGCAAAGTCATACATAGGATAGATGCACCATTTGTCGCCTGTATTGTGGTGGTTCATCCTTGCAATTCTGTAGATAATAGGATCTCTCATATTGATGTTAGGGCTTGCCATATCTATCTTCGCACGGAGTACCTTGCTTCCATCCGGGAACTCACCGTTCTTCATTCTCTCGAACAGATCAAGATTCTCCTCTATGCTTCTGTCTCTGTATGGGCTGTTCTTACCAGGCTCAGTAAGAGTTCCCCTGTACTCTCTGATCTCATCGGCGGTGAGATCACACACATATGCCTTTCCCTTCTTGATAAGCTTGATGGCAGCCTCATACATCTGGTCAAAGTAATTAGATGCAAAGAACACTCTGTCTCCAAAGTCAGCTCCAAGCCACTTGACATCTGCAAGTATTGACTCTACAAACTCTGTCTTCTCCTTTGTAGGATTGGTGTCGTCAAATCTGAGATTGAACTGTCCACCGTACTCCTGTGCAAGTCCATAGTTTAAGAGTATGGACTTGGCATGTCCTATATGTAAATATCCATTTGGCTCTGGTGGGAATCTGGTAACGATCTTTGGAACCTTTCCCTCTGCGATATCTTTCTCAATTATCTGTTCAATGAAATTCTTACCTGTCATCTCTTCAGCCATTTTTTCAACTGCCTCCCGCTTATGTTCATATTCTTATTTCTAAATCAGAATTTCCAGTGTGCAAACAAATGATAGCTATTTTTGCACATGATTGAGATTAGTTTACCATACTTTTCATGCTTGTACCACAATTATATTTTGATTTGTCACAAATTTTCTCACAATTATAAATATTTCGCTTGATTTTTGGGTTTTGTTTTGTTATAGTTATTATTGCTTTTGAAAAGCAAGCTACTATAGCTCAGGTGGTAGAGCGCAACATTGGTAATGTTGAGGTCACGGGTCCGACTCCCGTTAGTAGCTTTTATAAAATCTTCAGCGTTCATGCCTATATGGCATGAATTGTCATTATTTACCGATCTAAACCTCGCAAAAATGCGGGGACTTTTAAGTAACGTGGTTCTTACATTCTTGGGAACAATTCATTTGACAGTATCCATGACACTTGAAAATTGAATTCATGGTTATATTAACCGTTGCGATACTTATTGTGACAGTTCTGAATCATAGAAAATAAGAAAAACACCTCAGCCTGATATATTCCATAATCACACATCCCTGAGCTTAGCCCTGATTCTCTGCACCGCATTATCTATTGATTTTGCCGGCTTACCAAGCCTTTCCCCTATCACTTCATAAGAAGCGCCGGTGAGATATTCGTCAAGAACCTGCTTCTCGAGTTTTGAAAGCTTACTGTCGATCAACTTTATAAGATCCGACTCATGTAGCTTCGCCAG
>JAQYAS010000121.1 GCA_029338615.1 Clostridiales bacterium | reverse complement strand
CGGAACTTGTCCGAATCATATATATGGCCAAGCTTACATTTTATCATGTGCATTTGTCTGTCTCTCCATTCTATATCACCAGCTTATCCAAGCTTATATCTGTATCTGTCATCGCCAAAGACTATATCAGTGCCTGGCTTTACAGCATATATATCGCCCCGCTTAAGCGGTTCTCCTCCATCGATAAATGTGCCATTTGCCGAGCAGTCCTGCACTTCGTAGTAGTCTTCCTTCTCATGATATGTTATCATACAATGTTTTCGGCTGACCTGTGGAAGATTGACTATGACATCAGCGGTCTCTCCGGACCTGCCAACCATAACTGTCTTTTCCGGAACAAGCCTTACAACCTTGCCGATATACTCACCCTGCACACATATGATGGCTCCTTTGATATCCTTGAGATTCTGCATTCCTATGCGTCCGGTTATATCTCCCGTCCTCAGTATCTCCGCCTGATACATGGCACTCTGCAATGCCTGCCGGTATTTCCTGCTGACTGGTATATTCTTCCCGGCGACCACCACGGACTCATTATTGTGTTCAGTTATATAGGCCAGCGCCACCAGATAGCTCTGATGACACCGGATAAAATGCTCGTTTCTCAGGTCATTCCTGTACTCTTTCCTGAGTTCTTCTTCCAGATCATCAAGTCTGCTGTAGTACTCATATCTTCCTGTAGTTGTATATATGTACACCTTCCTGTGTTCACTCTCCACATACTGTATATTGTCAACCGGAATATATTCTGCCTTTCCGCCAAATGTGATCCTGATGCACTTTTGATTAATATTTATCTCTTTAAAGTACCTGTCTATCTCCCTGCGGATGTCGCTGTCGTGCATAGGCTTTAAGATATAGGCGTACGCTCGGTTCCTGTAACACTCCAGAACCCTGTTCTGTGATTCAGTTATGTATATAATATCTGTGCGGATGTCCTCCCGGTCAAGATTCTCAAGTATGTCCCGGATCTCATCATCCGCTTCAAACAGATCTATCATGAGCAGTCTGCAGTCAAAACTGCGTTCCTTTATGGCTGCCTTAAGGGAATCAAGGGAATACCTCTCTATCTCCCAGTCATCATACCTGCTGATGATATCCGCTAGCATGCTCTTTATATGATCCTCCTGTTCACCCGCTATATTACAAAGTCCAACCTTAATCACTGTACATCCTTACCCTTCTATATCCTTAGTAATCCATGGTCTTATACTATCACCAAATGTCGCAGAATAATATAAGCCTGATTCTTGTTTGCTTAAAATATTTTAATATATTTTAAATGCAAAAAAAATAGGCTTGTACAAATCGACAAGCCTATGTATAAATTAGCATATATGTGTATTTTTATTTATTTGCTGGCAACGTTTAACATATGCTTGTACTTTGTTCTTAAGCTTTTTGGTATCGTTCTTTCCCAGCCCAGGTTCTTGATACTCACTCCATAGAAAGCTTTGCTTCCTATATTGTTCATTTTTTTCCAGTAAATATCAATCTGCACAAGCCTACCATCGTTTCTGAATGCATTTGAACCTATTGTAGTCATCACTTCGCTTCCAAATACAACCTTCTTCAGCTTTTTGTCATTCATAAAAGCGCCCTTGCCGATCTTTTTCAGTCCCTTTCCTGCAACTATCTGTCCGGCCTTGTCCGTTGCATTATCTATAACTACTGATTTCAGTTCCGTACATCCCATGAAGCTGTAATCCCCCAGTGTCTGGACATTATTCTTTATTCTGAGTGAAGTGATATATTTGCATCCCATAAATGCTTTCTCTGCTACAGCTGTAACCTTAAATGTCTTTCCCTTATAGCTGACAGCTGCCGGTATGACCACCGCCGTAGGTTTACTTCCTGCCATCTCCTTGACTGTTACCTGGTCATCCGCCGTTACGATATAGTACAAAGTTCCGGCAGTCTTAGTGACTTTCTTGCCTTTTACAGTCGTTGTATATTTGTAAGTGCTCTTGAACACTGTACCCTTAGTGACTGATACGATCTTGGTAAATCCTGCATACTTTGATGCAAGCCCTGATGGATATACGACCGAAGGATTAACCTTTATGCCTGTGAATGCATCCACCCCCACCTTGGTAAGTTTTCTACCGGCAAATGACACCGATGATATCTTACTGTCTCCGTAGAATGCCTTTTTGCCAATTGTGGTAAGTCCTGTTCCAAACTTAACCGTGGTGAGTGCACTACATCCATAGAATGCACTGTCTCCAATCTTCTTCACATTATTACCTACAACAGCCTTTGTCAGCTTGCTGCATTTGAGAAATGCCTTTGCGCTCACACTGGTAACCTTGAGCTCTGTGTCATTGTACATAACCGTGTCAGGGATCGTGATGCTGGTACAGCTCTTGTTCTCTGGGCATTTCACTGCCGCCTCGCCGTCTGACAGGACTGTATATATCAGCGTCTTGTCTTTGGAATCGTAGAAATCTACGCCTTTTTCAGGCTTTTCCGGTTTCTTTGTTGTATATTTTATATTGTTATCCTTGAGGTACTTCTCAACAGGACTTCCCATCTTCACCCTGAAGCTTACATGATCGACGGATGGCTTTGTCCATCCTGAAGTATCTGTAACTTCGTCAGGCACATCAACAACGATGTCTACATACGGGCCAAATACATCCTCGCCGATGGTCTTTATAGATTTTGGAAGAGTGAACTCCGTAAGCCAATGGCACTTCCAGAATGCTCCCCAGCAAAGCTCAGTCACCGCATCAGGAAGTTTAACCTCCTTGAGTGTTTCACATTCATTGAATATATTCTCAGCAACACTGGTTATCTGCGTATTTGAGAAGTCTGCAGAGCCGAGTGATTTGCATCTATAGAATGTTCCTGAACCAATATCGGTAATTGACGAAGGAAGTGTTATAGACTTTAACGCCTGACAGTCCGCAAAAGCCTGATAGCCTATGCTCTGAACTCCCTCAGCAATTGTAACTGTCTCCAGCAGATGGTTTGAGCAGAACGCTCCCGCGCCTATCCTCTCTACTGATGCCGGTATCTCGACACTGATAATATTTGATCCTCTTAAATAATCCACTTTCTCGTCGAGTGATATATTACTGTAAAAAGCCCAATTGGCGATCTCTGTCACGTTAGATGGGATAACCACATCCCCGATGCACTCTCTTCCATCAACCAGTATATCGTTGACTATGACCAGCTTGTCAGGTCTGACTTCTCTCCGCTTTAAAAGCCATGGGGTATAGGAAAACGCATTTCCTTCTATCATACATACACTCGTGGGTATATCGATCCATTCTGCACCTGTACAATTAAAAAAACACTTGTTACCGATCCTAATCACCGTATCCGGTATCATGATCTTCGTGGCATTCCCAATTGTTGTAAATGCATCGTCCCCCAATGATACCACTGTATACTCGTCATCCAGCACTTCCGGGATCTCAAGCACGCTATCTTTATCTGTCTTTTTAAGCACGAGCTTTCCCTGTACCGGCTCAGCTATCTCCGCCATCTTGTACTCTTCGCTGAGTACTCTGTACTTATATACGCCGTCAGATGTAGTCTTGAGCCCATCCTCACTGTCGGATGCCAGCTCTGCCGCCCCACTTTCATAGTAGTCCCTAACTACCTTCTCACGAAGCTCCTGCTCACTCTGACTGACGTCTTCCTGTACTGTCTCTTCTGCTTTTGCCACATGCGCCGGACTTATTATTGCCACACTAACCGCCATAACAGCAGCCCCTACCACGCAGGCAATTCCTTTCAACACCCTTTTTCTCATAGTTTTTCTCCTTTGTGCTCCCTTTTTGTATTCAATCCTTAAATTATTTTAACATTCATTTACCATTACTGCCACATATTATTTTATAATATGAAAAACGGGATGTACACAGCCATCCCGTTTTCATTGCCACTTTCCAAATTGTCAGATGGGGGCAGGTATCTCCTTATATCTTCCAGCTCACCGCCAGCTCTCGTGAGTCTACAAATCTTCTATAGATTCCATCCTGCTTCATGAGTTCTTCGTGGGTTCCCTTCTGGGCTATTCTTCCCTGATCCACCACTACTATCTGATCCGCATCCTTCAGCATGGCCCTTGCGATGGATATCCTCTGTCTCTCACCGCCTGACAAATGTCCACCTGCACCGCCGACCACGGTGTCAAATTCATTTTCAAGGTTCTTGATGAAGTCGTAGCATCCACTCTTTCTGGCAACCTCCTCGACCTCAGCATCTGTCGCATTCGGCCTTCCCTGTCTTATATTGTCCTTCGGCTGTGCCTTTGTGTGCTCATGTCTCACGAGCTCAGGCTGCTCTAGGATTCCTGTCACCTATCCGATGACTGTCGACAATTTGCCCAGATCGTCAGTGTATGAACCGATGGTGAGCAGTGGTCCGACTATTCCAAGTGAGAGGATGATACACACAACGAAATCCGCTGTAGTGAGCGAACCATTTGACACATAGTGCGCACCAATCGGAAGGACCGTTGCAAGTGTGTACGGTGTGATGACGAACATGGCTGCCTGGAAGAATGAGCACTTCTTCATCCAGTTGATATATGAATCTGCATTCTCCTTTGCCGCCTTTGTGAACTTGGCATATGAGCTCTCTGTCTTGCAAAATGCCTTTATAACCTCGATTCCATCTATGTACTCCACTGCTGCATCGTTCAGCGCCTTGGTCTTCTCAACTGTCCTGTTGTAGTTCTCCTGGAAATCGATCATCATGCCCATATACGTTGCAAATCCAACGACGATCGGTGCAAGCATGTTGGATGTAAACTCAGGCACGACATGTGCAAGCGTTGTCTCTATACTGTCTATTCTCTCCACCATGATGTTCTTGAATGAACCCGACGGCGTATCCTTCACGTCATCCATCAAATTCATTTCTTCAAGTTTCTTTATAAATCCTCCTCCCTATAGTACATCGAATACTACAGAATAAGAGAATTCCGCACATACTCTGTTGCTTCAATGCACTATGCTAAAAATATAAATGTGATAATTAAAAGCATAGAATTCC
>JAQYAS010000120.1 GCA_029338615.1 Clostridiales bacterium | reverse complement strand
CGGGCTCAGAGAGATCGAAGTTAATTTATATATGTAGATAGGTGGATGCGAAACTCGTAAACTTGATCGTGGATGAGGTGTTTGTGTTGCCAAGCAGGGGAATTTGAGGTCGCCGGTCCTTAGGTGGCGCG
Source organism: Clostridiales bacterium (assembly GCA_029338615.1). Taxonomy (GTDB): domain Bacteria; phylum Bacillota; class Clostridia; order Lachnospirales; family Lachnospiraceae; genus Coprococcus. The sequence continues at coordinate 26,419 of JAQYAS010000120.1, read as the reverse complement.
CTTTAAGCGTCACCTTAGTACCGCTGCAGACCGAAATGAGCGGGAGCGACCCCGGATTGGCAACACAAACGCCTCAGGAACAGCGATACTTAAAGGCTTCGCATACACCTTCAAAGAGAAAAATTAAGAAGGAGGTCTGATGTTTTGAAAAATGGTAAGATAGTACAGGTCATGGGACCTGTCGTAGACGTAGAATTTCCAGACAACGATCTGCCATACATCAAGGATGCTCTTGAAGTAGATAATCATGGAAAAAGATGTGTTATGGAAGTAGCACAGCACGTTGGAAACAATACAGTAAGATGTATCATGTTGTCCGCCAGCGAGGGACTTTCAAGAGATATGGAAGTCGTAGCGACCGGATCAGGAATCAAAGTTCCAGTAGGAAATCAGACACTTGGACGTCTGTTCAACGTGCTTGGTGAGACAATAGATGGCAAGGAGGATCTCTCGGATACAGAACACTGGGTAATCCACAGAGAGCCGCCAACATTTGAGAATCAGAGCCCTGTCATTGAGATACTTGAGACAGGTATCAAGGTCATAGATCTTCTTGCACCTTACTCAAAGGGTGGTAAGATCGGTCTGTTCGGCGGTGCCGGAGTTGGTAAGACAGTCCTTATCCAGGAGCTTATACAGAACATAGCATCTGTACATGGTGGATACTCAATATTTACCGGTGTTGGAGAGCGTTCAAGAGAGGGTAATGATCTGTGGACAGAGATGAGCGAGTCAGGCGTTATCGACAAGACCGCATTGGTGTTCGGACAGATGAATGAGCCACCTGGAGCCAGAATGAGAGTTGCAGAGACAGGACTTACAATGGCAGAGTATTTCCGTGATGTAAATCATCAGGATGTGCTTCTGTTCATCGACAATATATTCAGATTTACACAGGCAGGTTCAGAGGTTTCATCACTTCTCGGACGTATGCCATCAGCAGTTGGTTATCAGCCAACACTTGCAAATGAGATGGGTGAGCTTCAGGAGCGAATTGCTTCTACCAAGGAAGGATCAGTCACATCAGTTCAGGCCGTATACGTGCCAGCCGATGACCTTACAGATCCTGCCCCAGCCACAACATTTGCACATCTGGATGCAAATACAGTTCTTTCGAGAAAGATCGTTGAGCAAGGTATCTATCCTGCCGTAGATCCTCTGGAGTCAAGCTCACGAATCCTTGAGGCTGACATAGTCGGCGAGGAGCACTACAATGTCGCAAGACGTGTGCAGGAGATACTTCAGAAGTACAAGGAGCTGCAGGATATTATCGCCATCCTCGGTATGGAGGAGCTGTCAGATGAGGATAAGCTCACAGTTACAAGAGCCAGAAAGGTTCAGAGATTCCTGTCACAGCCATTCCATGTTGCTGAGAACTTCACAGGTATTCCTGGAAAGTATGTAAGTCTCAAGGATACGATCAAGGGCTTCAAGATGATCGTTGACGGTGAGATGGATGAGTATCCAGAGTGGGCGTTCTTCAATGTAGGTACTATAGAGGAAGTAAAGGAAAAGGCCGAGAAGGGCCAGTAAAGGAAGTGCGTAGATGAATACATTTTATCTGAGAGTTATTTCCAGTAATAAGATATTCTTCGAAGGCCGAGTAGAGAAGATAGTTCTTCCACTTGAAGATGGAGAGAAAGCGGTTCTTGCGCATCACGAGAACATGGTCATAGCCACCAGCATAGGAGAGATCAGGATCACCACCAGCAAGGGTGAACTTGTCGGAGTTGTCGGCGAGGGATTTGTTCAGATAGTAAATAACCGAGTTGTCCTTATCGTGGATTCCGCAGAGAAGCCGGAGGATATCGACAGGGTCAGAGCCAAGGAGGCAAAGATCAGAGCGGAAGAGAGACTGAGACAGAAAGAAAGTCTGAAGGAGTATAAGCAGAGCGAGGCATCCCTTGCCCGTGCGCTCACAAGACTCAGAGTAACAGAAAAGATATAAAACCTAGCGCAGAAACCCCAAGCGCCTGCTTGCAGGCATTTGAGGGGTTCAAGCGGTTTTAACGAGAAGTCGTTCGGCGTCAGCCGAACATAGAGCGCGTCAGCGCGGGACTTCGAGTCTAGAAGAATCCCGTCAGTCGAAAGATGCAGCGGGGCGAAGACAGAGCGCGTCAGCGCGGGACTTCGAGTCTATTATAAGGAAGGCAGTGTCAGCAGTGGATTGATGAAACCGGTGTGGCATTGCCTTTTTATATACATGGATTAATTGATAAAAAAACATCAACATGCAGCGCTGAAATGCTGACACAATAAAAAAAATGTTACTTGACAACTTTTATCTTTGCTGAGAAAATATCTAGATAGTATATGGCAAATTTATGAAAAGAGGACAAAAGACGTGTGCATGTATATGCACACATTTTTGAGTTAAAGGTATTTGGATAGAGGTATTTATGTTAAGATTTATTTGGGTAATAGTTTCGTGTTTGTTTCTGATCATGTACTATGTGCCAAAGATGTCGTATTATGCCAGGCATCCTGAAAAGTATGGTGATGACGTATGTTATAAGATGGCGCAGGTTATGTGTAATCATGTGAGACGTCGTGCTTTTATCAAGACTGTGGCTACCGGTATGGAGAACCTCCCCAAGGAGGGGGGATATATCATGTATGCAAATCACCAGGGAAAGTATGATGTGTTGGGAGTTATAGTGTCCCATGACAAGCCGATTACATATGTCATGGATGCCAAGAGATCGAAGCTGTTCATCGCTGATCAGCTTACGGATCTGCTGAAGGCACAGAGATTGGATAAGGATAATATCAAGCAGCAGGTGGAAGTGATAAATGAAGTTTCTACTGAGATAAAGGCTGGAAGAAGATATATTCTATTCCCGGAGGGCGGATACGATCACAGCCATAATGAATTGAAGGAGTTTATGCCGGGGAGCTTTAAGATAGCAAAAAAAGCAAAATGTCCGATAGTTCCTGTTGCCCTGTATGATTCATTCAAACCATTTGAGGGATGGTCGCTCAGAAAGGTTACCACTCAGTTGGCATTTCTGGATCCTATTCCTTATGAGGAGATAGAGAATATGAGTACTGTGCAGATTAGGGATATGGTGGTGGAGCGGATTCAGGCCAAACTTGATTCCATGCACAGCATGAATTGTTGGTAATGTTTTTCAATATCATCAAAACTACACATATAGGAGTTATATGTGTGGTTTTTTTTTATGAAAAATAGTGTTAAAATAGGCATTGTTGCTAGATAGATATTACAGGGTGTATAATAATCAGGTATGTGCGGTGTGCGTAACAGTAAATGCATGCGGTCATTCAAATATATAGAACAGGAATAAGGGTTATGGGAAAGAAAAACAATGATGATAATAACAACATTAATAGAGACAAAAAGCGACAGAGGTTTCTAAAGATATTGATCGCAGTGCTGGGAATAGCGATAATTGTGGTCCTGGCGGTGTTTTATACTGTTTACTATCGGTTTGCGCATGCGGCAAAGGAACTGGCCAGAGAAACTGCTGATGCCTATGCGTATGGAAATGGAGATACCATGGCAGACCTCATTGCGCCGGGATATGTGGAAAGTTATGAGAGCAAATCTAAAGTGCTGTCAATAAGTGATATACAGGATATATATATTGACAAATTCAGAACATATGCTGAGGGCAAAGTTGGTACTATAAAAAAGATAGATTGCAATATAACGGATATACAGGCTGTCAGCAACATAGAAGCAGTACAGAAGGAATTTGAATCAAATGGAGTAAAAGGTGTGAGTCAGTATCGCAGCGTTGGGGCTGACTGGATCGTCACAGGCAAAGATGGGGATCAGATAACTGTTCAGATACAGGAATACATGCTCAAATGCAACGATGGCTGGTATGTGGACTACATCTTATTCCCTGAGGAAGTTGGCGGAAATACAATTGTGGATGACACAGAAGATTCAACGGAGGCTTCAACAGAGACTTTGGAACAGTGATAACATATTGGAAAATGACATCAGGATACATGATATATGTGGAAGGAAGGCTTGAAAATGTATGATGTGAGATCTATGAAGGCGGAGGAATTTATCGATGATGGAGAGATTCGAGAGACGCTCAGATATGCTGATCAGAACAGGGATAATAAAGAACTGATAGACAGTATTATAGAGAAAGCAAAGCTCAGAAAAGGTCTGACACACAGAGAAGCGTCTGTGCTGCTTGCGTGTGAGATGCCGGATAAGGTGAAGGAGATCTATGATCTGGCAGAGCAGATCAAGAAGGACTTTTATGGCAACAGAATAGTAATGTTTGCTCCGTTATATCTGTCCAATTATTGCGTAAATGGGTGTGTTTACTGTCCATATCACATCAAAAATAAACATATAGCCAGAAAGAAGCTGACTCAGGAAGATGTTGCCAGAGAGGTTACGGCGCTTCAGGATATGGGACATAAGAGGCTGGCTATAGAGGCTGGCGAAGATCCACAGATGAATCCAATAGAGTATATACTTGAATGTATCAATACTATTTACAGTATAAAGCATAAGAATGGAGCGATCCGCCGTGTAAATGTAAACATAGCGGCAACTACCGTTGAGAATTACAGAAAACTTCATGAAGCTGGGATAGGAACATATATATTGTTTCAGGAGACTTATGACAAAGAGGCATATGAGGTGCTTCATCCTTATGGACCAAAGCATGATTATGCATATCATACTGAGGCCATGGACAGAGCCATGGAAGGTGGTATAGATGATGTGGGACTTGGTGTGCTGTTTGGACTTGATAAGTACAGATATGAATTTGCGGGGCTGCTGATGCATGCGGAGCATCTGGAGGCTGTACATGGTGTGGGACCTCATACTATCAGTGTACCCCGTGTGAAGAAGGCGGATGATATAGATCCGGAAGCATTTGATAATGGAATAAGTGATGATACATTCTGTAAAATAGCAGCATGTATAAGAATAGCCGTTCCGTATACTGGTATGATCATATCTACAAGGGAGAATCCTAAGGTGCGCGATGAGATTATACGATTGGGTGTATCTCAGATAAGTGGTGGATCCAGGACAAGTGTGGGTGGATACTATGAGCCGGAACCTGAGGATGAGAAATCAGAACAATTTGATGTAAGTGACACAAGGACTCTGGATCAGGTGGTTAACTGGCTGATGACCAGGGGATATATTCCGTCATTCTGTACAGCATGTTACAGGGAGGGAAGAACGGGGGACAGGTTTATGAGTCTGTGTAAGAGTGGACAGATACAGAACTGCTGTCATCCAAATGCGCTTATGACCCTTGAGGAATATCTGGTGGATTATGCATCCCCGGAGACCGCAGAGTTAGGCAGGAGACTCATACAGGATGAGCTTAAGAATATTCCAAATGAGAGAGTCAGACAGATAGTGGTCGAGAGACTTGACAGGATAAAGCACGGATACAGAGATTTTAGATTCTGATCAGAGTCGAGAGACGGATATGTCAGTGTACATCACCGGTGCTGGAAACAGGAGGAGTAGAAATGGGTTTAAATGATACACCGTCGGCAGACAGAGTGCATATAGGGTTCTTTGGATGCAGAAACGCAGGCAAGTCCAGTCTGGTAAATGCAGTGACAGGGCAGAGTCTTGCTGTTGTGTCAGATGTGGCTGGAACCACCACGGATCCGGTGTATAAGTCCATGGAGCTGCTTCCACTTGGCCCTGTGGTCATCATAGATACCCCGGGAATAGATGACACCGGAGAACTGGGCGAACTCAGGGTGACTAAGACCAGACAGGTGCTTGCGAAGATAGATGTGGCAGTGCTGGTAGTTGATGGTTCGGTTGGCCTTTCGGAGACGGACAGGGAGCTCACGGAGCTTTTCAAAGAGAAGAATATAAATTATATAATTGCGTACAATAAGAGTGATCTTGTTAATGATGATACACGGGATCAGAATTCAGTGGAGAATTCCATATGGGTCAGCGCAGAGCACAGACAGGGAATAGAGGAGCTGAAGGAACTGATCGGAAGACTCACGGTGACAGACACCATGACCAGACGGCTGGTGGGAGATCTGATACAGCCTGGAGACATGGTGGTGCTGGTCATACCGATAGATTCAGCGGCACCGAAGGGCAGACTGATACTTCCGCAGCAGCAGGTCATAAGGGATGTACTTGAGACTGGAGCCATGGCGGTGGTGTGCAGGGACACGGAGCTTGAGGATACACTGAGACGGCTGGAGGGAAAGGTATCCCTGGTGGTCACGGACTCCCAGGCATTTGCAAAGGTTATGAAGCTGGTGCCGGATGATGTATATCTGACATCGTTCTCCATACTGATGGCAAGATTTAAGGGACAGCTGGATGCGGCAGTGAAAGGCGCACATGTGTTGGACAGGCTGAGGGGCGAAGGACAGCGTACGGCAGGAGATGAGGCCGGTAAAGCCCCAAAGATACTCATAGCTGAGGGCTGTACTCATCACAGACAGTGTGATGATATAGGAACTGTGAAGCTGCCGGGGTGGATGCGCGAATACACAGGACTTGAGCCTGAGTTTACATTTGTCAGCGGAACAGAGTTTCCGGAGGAACTGGCTGGATATGATCTGGTGATACACTGCGGAGGCTGTATGCTGAATGAACGTGAGATGAAGAGTCGTCAGGGCAGGGCGGAACAGCAGAATATTCCGATGACTAATTATGGAACTGCAATAGCGCATATGAATGGGATTCTGGACAGGAGTCTGAGAATTTTTCAGACAAAGGTGAACATATAAATATTTGAATGAAAGGTGATCGTTATGGCAAAGACAGGTTTGGTACTTGAGGGCGGCGGCCAGAGAGGCATATACACCGCCGGGGTCCTGGATGTGTTCATGGACAATGATATAGAGGTCGATGGTGTCATAGGAGTGTCGGCAGGGGCCATACATGGACTCTCCTATGTGGCGAGACAGAGAGGGCGCAACATGCGCTATAATATAAAGTACAGGAACAACAAGCACTACATGAGTCTGTACTCCCTTATAACTACAGGTGATATATGTGGTGAGCAGTTCTGCTATCACGATATCCCAGAGAAATTGGATCCGCTGGATTACGACGCATTTCTTGCAAATCCTACGAAGTTCTATGTGGGATGTTCCAATCTGGAGACAGGAGAGGCGGAGTATCTGGAGTGTACGGACATGAGAAAGCCTGAGGATGTGGATAAGGTGAGGGCTTCGGCATCCCTCCCGCTGGTGTCCAATATTGTAGAGGTTGACGGAATGAAGCTGCTGGATGGTGGTGTATCCGACAGTATACCGATATTTGCATTCAGAAGAATGGGCTACAGGAGAAATATAGTAGTTCTGACAAGACCGGAGGGCTACCGCAAGGGACCTGACAAGATGCTCAGACTGGAGGCCGGAAGGTACAGGGAGTATCCTGAGTTCGTTAAGAGATGTTACATGAGACACATGTATTACAACAAGACCCTGGACAAGCTTGAGGAGCTTGAAAAGAAGGGTGATACGCTGATAATCAGACCGAGCGAGACCATAGAGATATCAAGGCTTGAGAAGAAAACTGAGATGATCGAAGCCATGTATGAGCTGGGTGTGCACGATGCAAAGGAGAAATTGCAGCAGGTTAAGGAATTCCTGCGTGAGAGTAAGGAAGAAAGCAGGGATTACACACATGGGCAGGAGCAGCAGACAGCGGTCATACAGCAGAGCAGATAATGGAATATATGACAGACTGATACTTTCGGGAATAGACATTCCTGAGAGCGTGGATACACAGAAGAAGGCACAGGAAAATCACAGCAAAATGGCTGAGACTCCTGTGCCTTCTCTCATATTGTCACTTTCTGTATCCACAATATTTACCATGCTGGTAGCGACCACCTATAATATTGTAGACACTTATTTTGTGTCATACATTGGGGAGAGCAGTGTAGCCGCGGTGGGGATTATGTTTTCCGTCATGGCGCTGATACAGGCTGTGGGTTACACCTGGGGAATGGGTGCAGGCAGCGAGATAGCGAGACTTCTCGGTAAGCAGAAGAAACGTGAAGCGGAGCAGACGCTTGCCACGGCACTGGCGGGGGGGATATTATCAGGCGGGATTATGGCGGTTATATTTATCGTGTTCAGGGACTTTGTGTTGAGGCTACTGGGGGCGACAGACACAAGCCTTGCTCCTGCGGAGCATTATGGCTTATATATTATGCTTGCGGCTCCGGTCATGTGCGGAGCATATGTCCTGAACAATGCCCTGCGGGCTGAGGGACAGCCATACCTTGCCTTGTTGGGAATATTGGCTGGTGGACTGTCAAATGTGTTATTGGACTATATATTGGTGATAGTTCTCGGACTTGGAATAGCCGGGGCCGGCATGGCAACCCTTGCCGGACAGGGGATAAGCCTTGTAATCATGTATATATGTGTCAGGTCTAGGTACAGTGTGATAAGGCTGCATGTGTCTGATATGTGGGGTCTCAGATATAGAATGCGTATAGTGAGAACAGGACTTCCGTCATTCCTAAGACAGGGCCTCATGTGCCTTGCAACGGTCATGATCAGCAGAAGCTGCAGACAGTACGGTGATGGAGCCATGGCTGGAATCACGGTTGCAAATAAGATATTTGCGGTCATATTTGCTGTGCTGGTGGGCTATGGGCAGGGATTTACTCCGGTGTGTGGCTTTGCCTATGGTGCAGGGCTTGTGTCCAGGATGAAGAGATCGCTGAGATTTACCATGATAACTGCGGTGTTATTTATGTGTGCCATGGGCGTGTGCACCTGGGTGTGGGCATCCAGGCTGGCCGGCGTATTCCTGCAGACTTGCGGTGTTAAGTCTCTGCAGCTTGCGGCACTGTCGCTCAGGGCGCATGCAATATCTATGCCATTTGCAGCGGTGTGTCTGGTGATTGGGATGTATTATCAGGCTCTTGGAGTGTATGGAAAAGCCACCCTCATATCCGCTCTTCGGCAGGGAGTATGCTTTATACCATTGGTATTCATACTGCCGCGCACGTATGGCTTAGATGGAGTGGCTTATGTCCAGGCCGCTGCCGATGTATTGTCAGGACTGGCTGCTCTGGTGTTTTATATAGTGATGTGTGTCAGTTCGAGGAAGGACCATACACAAAGGAGAAATAGTCTGAGTTGATCATCTCATCAGAAATATATAACCTGTTCTCGACTTCACTGATCATCTGATCAAGATATCCGTCAGGGATCTCTGAAGCCGGGATGGAGTATGAGGCCTCACCGGTGCTTGCATCATACTTCACTTTATCTGTGATAAAACTTTGATTTGCAAAAATTACGAGTTCATCGGAGTCTGACAGTATATTGTGGCCTGCCAGTAGTCTTGAATCAAAGTCAGCACCAAGCAGATTGAGAACAGTTGGAAGAATGTCCACGCTGGAGCAGAGTTTGCTTACAGTTACCGGTTTCTCCATGGAAGCGTTCCATATGCCAAATTGATTTCTATGTAACTCGAAGGGATCATTTTCAATGTCTCTGCCTGCGAGTTCGTTGTACACACCGTCACTGAGCCCATATGGATAGTGATCAGGGGCAACAATGAACAGAGTGGTATCGAGTTTGCCGGCAGCTTCGAGCTTCTCCATGAGAAATTGAAGAGCTTTATCCAGTTCCATCTGTGCAGCCACATAGGCTATTGCTTCGTCCGAATGATTCTGCCCCGCCAGAGCCTGTTCGGCCTCCTCTCTGTTGATCTGACATATGTACTGGTTTTCATAGTTGTATGGAAGATGGCCGGAGAAACTCATGAAGTACATGTTGAAATGTTCATTTTCTATAAAATCATTGTATACAGCCTCCATGCATTCCAGATCAGAGTACATGACGTGATCCGGTATGTCCAGGCCGACACCGATGGCTTTGAAAGTAGTATATCCCATGTTGGGATGGGTTCTGGTACGATCGTAGTAGGTGGCATCAAAGTCGTGGTAGCCATAACTTTTATATCCCTGTTTATTTAAAATATTGCCGAGAGCATATGGCTGATATGTATCAGCTGAGGCTTCAAAACTCCACTTGGATGAAGCTGGGTACTGACTCAGGCAGTTGGTGTATTCGCCATCTATTGTGCTGTGATACCATAGTGGGTTGTAAAAATTGGTGAACTCAAAGCCGTCATGATATATCTTGTACAGTGTAGGAGTTGCCTCCCTGGAAATTCCATAGGTGCTTAGACTTTCAGCAGTTACGAATACTACGTTGTACCCTTTGAACATTCCAGTGTATTCGTCAGTGTATGTGGGGGTTACCCCTGAAAAATAGGCTGACAGACTGCGAAGTGTTTCATCGTCGGTTGAGTTATACAGATTTGCAAAGTCAATGGAATCGTCTACCTGAGGAACAAATACAGGTGATTCATCAGCCTGGATTTCTGTAGTTGAATCTGCAGTTGAATCTGAGGCAGGTGATGCTGAGGCTTCCCGGGTAATGCTGCCTGCAGCCTCCGCCAACTCAAATGACCTGGTTGAATTACTTTTGGTGATCATGGTTACAAAGTCTCTGCCGGTTGTGACCATCACGCCAAGTCTGTTCATTGACAATTCGAGAACATATCTTCCATGGAAGAGTGCATAGGGGGAGTATGTCTGGGTGCCATTTATTCCGAGAGTACATATAGAGACGGTCCACATAAGGGCTGTGGACACTGCACCGACAGCAAACATTTTAAGGCTGCATCTGTCAAATGAAAACCAGAGTCTGTTTATAAGTATAAGGCAGGTGAGTGGAAGCAGAAACAGCATAATAAAGTACCAGTTGGACTTTAATGCTCCCCATAGTACAGATCTGAAATTCATGGCATCCTGAGCACCGCCGATGGATACAAGACTCAGAAAAGTACGGAATATTCTGTAGTATATGTATTGGGCAATGTAATATATGGACACGACAGCCCATAATGTATATGCGATAGCAGCATTTACATACCTGTTCCAGAATGAACATAAAATTGACATGGATATGCCACATGCAATGGCAAATAGCAGCAAGTGAATAATATTGCTGTCGATGGTTCGATATACAGCCAGATGGAACAGTATCTCCATATATACAAAAGCTGTGCAAAAAAAGATAATACGCCATAGTATGTGGCACTGGTTTGTGTGTGAATGTGCGCTCATATTGCCTCCTGTCAATTGAGAATATTATTTAGATCATCTCTGACAGCAAATGGATCGGTCACATGCAGGGTGTGAAAACCGAGCTTTGCTGCAGCGTCAAGATTGGCCTGACGGTCATCAAGAAAAATGGACTCACCCGGATTAAGGTCATATTTACGGCAGAGTATCCCGTATATTTCAGGATTTGGCTTGGCGACATGATATTCGTATGAGACAACTCTTCCGTCAGTGTATGGCAGGAAATAAAACCTGCTGGTGTGCATCTCGAACATTTTTCTTGGGTAATTTGACAGAAGATATATATGGTATCCCTGTTCCTTCAAAGAGGCAAGCCATGTATCTGTCCCGGGAAACATATCAACAACGCCCTCCATATTGTTAAGAAACAGGTCTATGTATTCGCTGTACTGAGGGGAAATTTTCTTGAATTCTTTTATGAGGTTCTCTTCCGGAATGTCGTCCAGATCAAGATGATTCCACAGAGGGTGATTGATCATATTTCTTCCGAGCACTTCGATCGCTTCATCTGGAATTCCCAGGTCTTTCATGGTTTTTTTCCAGTGAAAATCAATGAGAACCATACCGATATCAAATATAATGTTTTTCATATATACCCTTTCTTCATTGAACACCAGCATCTGATGCATTGTATTTATTTTATTTACTGAAATTTTAACGCAAAATATATCAAAAATACATACTCAATATTCAATAAATAGATTATAAACATTGTTTACAGGATTTTAATTTTGGTGTAAATTGATATAATAGGTGCGTAAATTTAACTGCGGCCACTGTCAAGGGGAAAGGCTTTGTATGATATACGTTTTTGTGGATTTTGAGATGAACCAGATTGATTCAGATCACAGGCAGGAAAAGAAAATATGTAAAAGTGAGATAATAGAGATAGGTGCGGTGAAGCTTAATGATTCCTATGAGGAGACAGATTCTTTTAAGAGTTATGTCAAACCGGCATATGGAGTGATGGCTTCACGTATAATAGAACTTACAGGCATAACTGATGAGATGGTGGAAGATGCACCGGCGTATGAGGAAGCCATTGGAAAATTTATAGAGTGGTGCGCAGATGCAGATGTGATATATGCCTGGAGTGAGAATGATCTCAGACAGTTCCGTAAAGAGGCACGGTTAAAAGAATATAGTCACCCTGATATGGACTCGGTCATAGCCAAGTGGAAGGATTTTCAAAAGGAATACGCAAGGCTTATTGGCACATCCAGGCGGATATCTCTGGCTGATGCAGTATTTTATCTGGGAGAAAATTTCCAAGGGGCAGAACATGATGCATTGTGGGATGCGCGAAATACAGCTGAGGTATTCAAGCTTTCCAAGGATGAGGAGAATTTCTTCAAGATCATGGAACCGGTCATGGATATATATAGACCAAAGAAGAAACTCACATATTCATTGTCAGATGCTTTCAGTGGGATTACTTTGGATGAAGACCAGTGATGGTGGAACGCCTGGAGAGGAGAGATAGATATGAATTGGAATAAAAAGGATATTATAAGGATAATTCTTATGTTGTGCAGTGTGGTGCTGTTTGCATATGTGCTGTTCAATTTCAACAGAGTGTCCAGTATGTTGAGCTGGCTCCTAGGAATATTTATGCCGTTTGTTATAGGTTTTGCCATAGCATTTGCAGTCAATGTGCCTATGAAGGGCTTTGAGAAAGTATTGTTCAGGAATGAGAGCAGCAAATGTTACAGATTTAAGAGACCTGTATGTCTGGTGCTGTCATTTCTGTGTATAATTGCTGTACTCACATTTGCGATTACGATGATCATACCTGAGATGTCAAAGACGATTTCGGCATTTGCAGAGAAGCTGCCGGCGGCCATGGATGATGTGCAGAATAGGGCGATCAAGATCATGAAGGATCAGCCGGAGATAGTTGCGAAGATCAAGAGTATCAATATTAACTGGGATGCAGTGGTCAGCAGTATTGTAGATGCAGTGAAGAGTGGTGGTGGAAGTGTTCTGTCATCTACGTTCTCACTTGCGAGCAGTGTGGTTGGTGCTGTTGTGGACGTACTTGTAGGACTGTTCTTTGCCTGTTATATACTTGCGCAGAAGGAAACTCTTGAGAAACAGGTCAAAGGCATTATCTATGCATTGTTTAGGGAAGATAAGGCCGACAGGATGATACAGACCTGTGTGCTGGCTGACCGAACATTTTCCAATTTTATATCGGGACAGTGTCTGGAGGCGTGCATACTTGGCCTTATGTTTTTCATCGCTATGACGATCTTCCACATACCGTATGCGCTTACAGTCAGCATAATTATTGCAGTATTTGCACTTATACCTGTTATCGGAGCATTTGTGGGATGCTTTGCCGGTACATTGATGATACTGGTGGAAAATCCAAAACAGGCAGTGATTTTCCTTATAATCTTTATAGTGCTTCAGCAGATAGAGGGTAATTTTATATATCCGCATGTAGTTGGCGGATCCGTGGGGCTTCCATCCATCTGGGTGCTTGTGGCTGTCATGCTTGGAGGAGACCTGATGGGAATCCTGGGAATGTTGATATTTGTACCGCTTTTCTCTGTGTTGTATGCGCTTTCCGAAGAATATGTGGTGAAGAGTCTCAGGGACAAGGGCATATCGTGGAAGAAATACAACATGGCATGTAATATACCCGAGGGGCGGTGGAATGGCAGGCTGAACGAGAAGTGTGTCTCTGAGGTGCACAGGGCAGACGCAGGGCAGGCTGGTACAGACGAGTCCAACATGACGGGCGGTACAGCCGGAAGTGGCAATTCGGGGAAAAACAATACAGGCATAAACAGTAACAGAAATAAAAACTATAAGAAGAGAAAATAACAACAGCGCATATCAGCCCTGCGTGGGTGGTATATAGCTGTTCAGAAAGAAGGATATACAAAATGTACAGAGACATAGCGAAACTTGTTTTATACAGAGATCTTGGTGAGGATAGCATACTTATGAAGCTGTCGGGTATATTTGAGGATTTTGATCTCAAGCGATGTGAGAATGCGGAGTTGTGTGCCCGCATATATGATCAGATCAAGAGACTTCTGGATCTTGCTACCAGTTATGGATTCGATAAGAATCTGTGGCACAACTATCTGGCATTTATACTCATCACCAATGAGAACTCATTCAGTATAACAAGTGAGAAGGTGGGAGCAAATGACGGAACAGTTAATTATTTTGCAAAGAATGATTTCAGGATATTCAAGAAGCTGTTCGACTTTGATTTCTCAGAGATAGAGAGCGCACTTGGAATAGATTGTTTCTCAACTATCAACAACTATAGGTCCATAGGCAAGAAGGAGAGAATGTACAATAAGAATGTCAGCGAGAAGGTTCAGGCTGTCAGCAATGCGATAGAGGAGGCTGAGAACGAGGACCAGATATTTGACATAGTGACATCATTCTACAAGGCATATGGTGTTGGTATGTTCGGTCTCAACAAAGCGTTCAGGATCACCCGTGAGCATGGAGATCTGGAGTTTGTACCTATAAATAACACAGAGGATGTCATGCTGGATGATCTCATTGGATATGAGATCCAGAAGAAGAAGATCGTGGACAACACAGAGGCATTTGTGGAGGGCCGCAAGGCAAACAATGCACTTCTCTTTGGTGACAGTGGAACAGGAAAGTCAACCACGATCAAGGCTATCATCAACGAGTACTATGACAGAGGACTTCGTATGATAGAGATATACAAGCATCAGTTCCAGGATCTGTCGCAGGTCATATCGCTTATAAAGAACAGAAATTACAGATTTATCATATACATGGATGACCTTTCATTTGAGGAATTTGAGATAGAGTACAAGTACCTCAAGGCTGTCATAGAGGGCGGACTGGAGATCAGACCTGACAATGTACTCATCTATGCCACATCCAACCGTCGTCATCTCATCAAGGAGACATGGAACGACAGGAATGATATGGAGAATAACAATGGTATCCACAGAAGTGATACCATCCAGGAGAAGCTGTCGCTGGTCAACAGGTTTGGAGTTACTATCAGCTACAGTGCACCTTCACAGAAGGAATACTTTGAGATCGTCAAGGGCCTTGCAGAGAAGGAGCACATCACCATGGACGAGAAGGAGCTCTGCGCAGAGGCAAACAAGTGGGAGCTTGCGCATGGCGGCATAAGTGGACGTACTGCACAGCAGTTTATCAATTACCTTAAGGGTCAGGGATTGTAAAAATAATTGCTGTTGAACTACGGTTTATATTTTGTTATTATTATGTTAATTTTGTAGAGCAAGATACTTTGATAAGGAGTGTGGGAAGATGATAGATCTCAGCAGCAAGAAGGGTAAGACACTGGTATCCAGAATCATAGTTGTGGTTCTGTGTATCGCTATGGTTGTTACACTTTTAGTTTCAGCATTCTAATAGGAAAACAGGTCGAATTGGAGAGTAGATATGAGAGGAAAGTTTGGAGAGCACCAGACGGTGCGATCGATACTTAAGAGTCTGCCATGTACTGTCCACGACGATGTGACGAGAGCCGGAATAGGAGATGACTATGCCCGGCTCTTGTTGCGTGATGGGGACAGCGGAGATTCCGGAGCAGCTAAAAGCGTGAATGTTGCGGCTGGTGTGTGTAGTGACAGCGGATATATTGGACTTAGACTTGATATAGCGAGACTTTACAACAGTATAAGGATTGGCGGATATATGCCAAGGGCGGCAGTAGATACCATAGTTATGCCTGATGACGATGAACGACGCATGAAGAAACTGCTCAGAAAGCTTGCAGGCATATGTGCGGAGTACGGTGTTGATATAGTGACGGGACATACTGAGGTTAACAGTGCTGTTGCCGAGCCAATTATAAGTTTGACAATGATGGGAATATCTGTAGATCAGGAACATGCAGGATATGACGATTTAGACCTGTGTGGATCAAAACGACTGGCCGGTATGGACATTGTTATGTGTGGACAGACCGGTGTTGGTGGAACCCTGAAGATCTATTATGATAATCAGAAGGAGCTTTTTGAGAGGTATTCGGAGAGCTATCTGAGACCTGTGGAGCAGCTCGAGCAGCTTATACTGCTTGGCGGTCAGGTTGACATAGCATTAGATCATGGCTGTATATATTCACACGACATATCTAGGGGCGGCGTATTTGCAGCTCTCTGGGAGATGGGAGATGCGCTGAAGTGCGGGCTTGAGGTATGTCATGACAATATACCGATACTTCAGGAGACAATAGAGATATGTGAGCACACCGGGGATAATCCATATATGATAGATGGCTGTGGCGCAGCACTTTTTGTGGTTCCAGACGGAGACCATCTGACGGATAAGCTATACGAGGCAGGATATGAAGCTACGGTCATAGGTCATCTGACAGAGAATAGCGACAGAGTAGTGGTGCATGACGATGAGAGGAGATTTCTTACACCGCCAAGGTTTTTATAGGAGGAGTAGTATGCTAAATATAGTATTACATGAGCCGGAGATCCCGGCCAATACAGGCAACATAGGAAGAACATGTGTGGCAGCAGGCGCAAGACTGCATCTCATAGAACCACTGGGCTTCCAGATAAATGAGAAACAGTTGAAGCGTGCCGGGCTTGATTACTGGGACAAGCTGGATGTGACAACATATGTGAATTTCGAGGATTTCCTTGCAAAGAATCCCGGAGCAAAGATATACATGGCGACAACCAAAGCCAGGAAGAAATATACAGATGTGAAGTTTGAGGATGACGCATACATCATGTTCGGCAAAGAGAGCGCGGGTATACCTGAGGAGATCCTGGTTGATTATAAGGATACATCTATCAGGATTCCGATGTTCCCAGATATTCGTTCACTGAATTTGGGCAACTCTGTGGCAATAGTGCTGTATGAAGCACTCCGACAGAATGATTTTCCGGGGCTCGAGGAAGCAGGAAATCTACATCGTCTTAGTTGGGACATGTAGTGATAGAGGGGGAATATACATGGCGTATCCTACAAGTGGCAAAAAGATGCTGAACATATGCATTTTGGACATACTGAAGAAATACACGGACTGTGACCACACCATGGATCAGAAGGATATCATAGCGAAGCTCAAAGAGGACTATGATATCACCGTGGACAGAAAATCCGTAAAGGCAAATCTCAATTGTCTGGTGGATTATGGCTATGACATTGAGTACACCGAGACGGAGAGAGAGAAGAAGGACGGCACAAAGGAGACACTTACATCAAACTGGTATTATAATCACGAGTTTGACGATGCAGAGCTTCGAATGATGATAGACAGTATCCTGTTCTCCAAGACCATACCGGCTGGTCAGGCGAGCCAGCTTATAGATAAGATTGCAGGCCTGTCAAATATTTATTTCACAAATAAGATGACCCATGTCAGCAGCCTTCCGGGACTTGAGCACACCAGCAACAAGCAGACACTGTTCAATGTTGGCATGATAGACGATGCCATATCTGAGAAGAAACAGATATCATTTGTGTACAACAATTATGGTGAGGACAAGAAGCTTCATCCGAGACGGGAGGAGCCATACATAGTCAATCCGTACCAAATGGTGGCAAATGATGGAAAGTATTATCTCATTTGCAACTATGACAAGTATGACAATCTGTCGAATTACAGAGTGGATAAGATGACACAGGTCCAGATAGTTGACAGACCGGTGAAGAACCGTGCAGAGGTAAAGGGCATGGAACATGGGCTAAACCTTCCAAAGCATATGGCTGAGCATATATATATGTTTGCCGATGAGCCGGTTACGATCATACTCCGTGTGAAGAAGTCTGCTATATCGGATGTGGTGGACTGGTTTGGAAGAAACTTTGATGTGGTCGATGAGAATATAGCCAGACAGTACGAAGGCTTCAGGGAGACTGAGGATGATGTAACCTACGTGCGGCTTGTGTGCAGCCGGCAGGCGATGGCACACTGGGCGATGCAGTATGGAACCTCGGTTGAGGTCATATATCCCGCAGAACTCAGGACACAGATTGGTGAGGCTGTGAAGGAAATGAATAGCAGATACTTATGAATCCTTGATCCTGAATTTGCCATTGCTCTTCACGCCAGACGATGATATGTCTGTATCGGAGTGGTGTTCAGTGTGCTCGACATGCACAGGCTTGATAGGAACCTGCATATCCTTCTTCTTAGGAAGGGAGAAGATGAATTCGCTTCCCTCGCCCTCCTCGGATGAGAGGGTGATCTGCTCGCCGTGAGCCTTGATGATCTCCTTGGTTATGGCCAGTCCCAGTCCGGTTCCGGTCTTGTCCTTGCCACGGCTTGGATCTGTCTTGTAGAATCTCTCAAATACCTTCTTCTGGGCATCCTTTGGAATTCCCACGCCTTCATCCTTGACGCTTGTATATATCTTGTTGTCCTTCTCAGTCACCTGAACCCTGATCTGCCGGCCCTCAGGAGTGAACTTTATGGCGTTGTCAACCAGGTTGTATATAACCTGCTGTATTTTGGTCCTGTCGGCGTATACCACGGTGTCGTCAGTGAGAAAGACGCTGTCCAGGAATATGCCTCTGTCATTGCATCTCTTTTCAAATGTATTGATAGTTGGCGTGATGATGTCCCTTATATCAAAGTTGGATTTGTCAAGCTGAAGGTCAAAAGAATCAAAGTTGTTCAGCTCCAGAAGTCCCTGTGTCAATTTGGTAAGTCGCTGCGCCTCATTTAACACTATGCCGAGATACTTTTCATGCTTTTCCAGTGGAATGGTGCCGTCCAGCATGGCCTCTATATAGCCCTTGATTGAGGTGAGAGGTGATCTGAAATCATGTGATATATTCGATATAAATGATTTTCTGTATTCATTTGAACGGCTCAGCTCATCAGCCATCTCCTCCATATACCTGGCAAGCTCTCCGAATTCATTCTTAGCCGTGACGTTTACACGGGCGTTGAAGTTTCCCTGAGCATATGACTTGGATGTCTTGATGATCTCTCGTATAGGCTTTAACAGGCTGTTGGACATGAGCATCAACGCTATCATGGCTATCAGCATGAGGATCAGAAATGGCACAAATGTTGTGGACAGCATGCGGCTCCTGATATCCTGCTTGAATGTCATAGGGGATGTCAGAATGATGGTTCCTATGTAATTGTTCCACGAGTAGAGTGGCTGACCAATCACCAGAGTGTCCTCCGAGAAGTATCCTCCAAATGTATCTTCGTAGCAGAATGATGTCAGGAGATCGTCGTATTTCACATAGCTTTTAAGGTTATCAGTCCTCTTTACGGCGGATGATGTGCTGCCATTCTTGGTATTGCCGTCAGATGATGACTGGGAATTACCGGATCTGAATACGATATTGCCATTGTCATCCGTAAGCCAGATTCCCATATCCAGTGTATCGGCTGCATGCTGCAGTTCACGGTATAGCTGCAAGGTGTCTATAGTTTTGTTGCTATAGTCAGTCATAGCACCATCGGCTATCATAGTAATCTCTTTTTTCATGGTAGATTTTCTTTCGGATAGTACCGAGTTCTGCGTGGTCCAAATACTGTAGACCATCAACAGCGAAAATATAAGTACGACCAGGATGACAAATCCAACCACAATTTTGTCAAATGCTGTCTTCTTCATTATGATCTCCATTCAAACTTGTAGCCAATGCCCCAGACGGTGGCAATGCTCCAGTTGTGATTGTTGTTCAGCTTCTCACGAAGTCGCTTGATATGTACATCCACGGTTCTCGTATCGCCCACATATTCATATCCCCACAGTTTGTCCAGAAGCTGTTCTCTGGTGAATACCTGATTTGGTCTGCTTGCGAGGAAGTAGAGGATCTCCAGCTCCTTTGGCGGCATCTCGAGATTGTGTCCCTCAAAGGTTACAGTGTAGTTGGAGATATTTACGACCAGCCCGTCATACTCCACAAATGTACCTACATGATCCGCACTTGTGACATCGTAAGCTGCGCTCTGTGGCTGCTTCTGTGCACTCTCAGTCATGGCTGACCTTCTGAGAAGGGCACCGACCCTTGCTACCAGCTCATTTGAGTCAAATGGCTTGACGATATAGTCATCGGCACCGATCTTGAGTCCCAGAACCTTGTCAAATACTTCACCCTTGGCTGAAAGCATGATGATAGGTGTATAAGATGTCTTTCGTATCTCTGTACAAACCTGATATCCGTCCATACCTGGAAGCATGACATCCAGAAGAACCAGATCAGGTGAATATTCTTCAAATAGCTGTAGGGCTTCGGTGCCGCTGGCGGCTATCTCGGTCTCATAACACTCCTTGTTGAGGTAGAGAGAGATAAGCTCTGCGATGTTCTCGTCGTCGTCAACGATGAGAATATTATTTTTGCTCATATATATAAACCTCCCAGTAAATTTATAATAATATAATTTGTAAAAAATCTGAAGGCGTTCACAGACTTCATTGCTGAATCATTATTTTAAAGTTCTACTATGGTGACGCCCGCATCGCCCTCTCCGAACTCTCCGAGACGGAATGACTTGACATGTGGCTGTGATTTCAGAAATTGGTGTATTCCTTTTCTGAGGGCTCCGGTGCCCTTGCCATGGATGATGGTGACTCTGTGCAGATGTGCCATAAGGGCATCATCAAGGAATCTATCCACAAGTGATGTGGCTTCGTCGACCGTCATTCCGAGAACATTTATCTCAGGCTTGATATTCATCATACTGTTCATGCTCTTGCCGCCTGTGACTGTGGCCTTCTGCGGCTTCTTCTTCTCGTGCTCAACCAGCAGGAGATCTGTAGGTGGAAGAGATGCGCTGATTATGCCCATCTGAACCTTGAGCTTGCCCTTGGAGTCAGCCAGTGCGGTGATGGTTCCCTCAGAATCCATGCTGATGACATGTACTGTATCGCCAACCTTGAAGTCGGATGCCTTGTGGTCTGACTTTACAGTTTTGCGCTTCTCCTCGTTCATCTTGCCGAGGTCGTTGATCTTCGCGCGGAGCTTCTGTCTCTCGGCCTCCATCGCTTTTGCATCGGCCTTTGCCGGGTTAGTGGTCCATTTGTTGTATTTCCTGATGGCGGCATCAGCCTCAGCCTTCGCCTCCTCTATGATCTCGGATGCCTCCTGGCGCGCCTTTGCCAGAATCTCGGCTTTCTTGCCTGAGAGCTCTGTATCCTTCATCTGTGCACGTTCCTGAAGCTGCTTTGCATCCTCTTTGAGTCTTGCAATGTCGGCTTTGTCCTGTTCAATCTCCCTCTTGCTTCTTTCGAGATCCGCGATCAGGGTTTCAAAGTCAACAGTGTCACTGTCGATATTTGCCTTTGCGCTCTCGATGATACTTTCATCGATTCCAAGCTTTTTGGCGATGGCGAAAGCATTCGACTTTCCCGGAATTCCAATCATAAGCTTGTAAGTTGGCTGAAGTGTTGCCACGTCAAATTCGCAGCTTGCATTCTCGACACCAGGTGTACTCATGGCAAATGTCTTGAGCTCACTGTAGTGTGTGGTCGCCATACATCTGACACCCATGTCGTTCAGATGTGACAGGATGGCGATGGCAAGTGCTGCACCCTCTATAGGGTCCGTACCGCCGCCCAGCTCGTCGAAGAGGACCAGACTGCCGGGGGTGACATGATTCAGTATGTACACGATGTTGCTCATGTGGGATGAGAATGTGGACAGATTCTGTTCTATACTCTGCTCATCTCCGATATCGGCAAATACGTCGTCAAATACATTCAGTCTTGAACCGTCAAGCGCAGGAATGTGGAGTCCCGACTGTCCCATGAGTGAGAAGAGCCCCAGAGTCTTAAGTGACACTGTCTTGCCGCCGGTGTTAGGGCCGGTCACGATGAGGAGGTTGTAGTCCTCGCCAAGCTTGATGTCCACAGGTACGACAGTGTGCTTCTCCAACAGCGGATGTCTTCCCTGTTTTATATCAACAATTCCGTCGGTGTTGAATGTCGGTTCAGTACCCTTGTAGCTTCTTGCAAATGAAGCTCTGGCAAAGATGAAATCCAGTTCAGCCAGAGTGTCAAAGTCGTATTTTATGTATTCGATCTCCGCTGCGGTCTGTGCTGACAGAGATTCAAGTATCTTCTCAATCTCGGCAAGCTCCTGATTGTCCAGCTCCTTCAGCTCGTTGTTCAGGTTCACGATGGCCATAGGCTCGATGAACACAGTTGCTCCGGTCGACGACTGGTCGTGTATCATACCAGGAAAATGGTTCTTGTACTCGGCCTTGACCGGGATACAGTATCTGCCATTTCTCATGGTTACCAGGTTGTCCTGGAACATGGTCTGTTTGCTGGTATCGCTGACAAGCTTTGCAAGCTGGTTGTGCAGCTTTTCATTTGTCAGGCGCTTGTTCCTTCGCACGGCCTTGAGCCCTGATGAAGCGTCATCGGCAAATTCATTCTCAGAAATTATGCATCTGTGGATCTCTCTGGACAGATGCTCTAATGGCATGAGCTCCAGAAATCTCGTGCGCAGACTGTCAGGACATGTAGTGCCATCAGGGTTCATGCTCAATCCCAGCATCTTGTTGGAGGCTTTCTCCTCCTCGATCTGCTCCTTGCTGCGTCTTCTCGTATCTGTCATGCTTGTGCCTTCGTTCTCGCCGTATTTCTTGGCGGTGAGTGCGAGATCCAGCATGCTGGCAACGTCAAGCAGCTCTGCGGTTGTGAGGATTCCCTCAACCTCAAGTCTCTTTAGAGATGCCCCGATATCTTTAAGTCCTGCAAATGACAGATTGCCCTGTGTGTTCAGACGGCGAAGAGCATCCCTTGTCTCCTGCTGGAGCGTCTCGATCATGGCGAGATCCTTGCGGGGCTTTATACGCTGGCATTTCCTCTTCGCCATGGGTGATGAGGCAAATGTTGTCAGCATTTCGACTATCTTGTTGTATTCTATAACTCTTAATGTTCGTAGATTCATTTTCTGTGTTCCTTATTTGTTTTTAATGTTGTGTTCTATATTTTATGTATATAATATGTAGATTTTGAATCGGATAGGTACTAAACATGATAAGTGCATGAAAAGCATAATTAAATATACATAAAGTCTCTAATTCTACACATACATAATTGATTATACCCCTTATAATTATAGAGCGTCAACATATTGCAGGTGTAGAAATAGGCACATTTTCCCTGATTAATTCAGCGGCTGTGGTTGCGGGAGAAACACAAAGCTGATAATATGAATAGATAGATTAAAGGGTGACGGGTGCAATTTGTGACAGTTGTGAGATTGATTACATATCACAACATACTCACAAGCAATATATTACAGACAATATATTTACAAAAGGAATAGGAGAAAAAGCGGATGAAAGAGTTGTTGCAGTTTTTGTTGGGGATAGTATTGATGATAGCAGGCGGAGTGATGTTTCTTAAGAATGTCGTCGTGTCCGACTGGGGACTTTTAAGTTCACTGTTTCGTATAGGTGGTGGTGTGAATGTTGGAGGAGTCTTTATTGTCCTGCTGGTCATCGCATTTATCGCACTTCTGGTTAAGCCGAACATGGGAACAGGACTTGTGTTCACAGGACTTTGTATAGCATTCTTTGTATGCATCATAATCTCACTGAATGTTTCACTGAGATATATGTCAGGACTTGAGCTTACACTTATTCTTGGAACACTGTGCGTTGGAATCGCATTTGTCATCAAGGGACTGTTCGGTGTGAGAAAGCTTGACAGGGAGGAGTCACGAAAGAAAGGCAAGGCGGCTTCGGATAAGATTCATGAGTATGACAAGATGTAGTGTAGGGATAATACATTGAATGTGAATTTATATGTGGAACATATTGAGGATATGTATATAAGAAATCATGCTTGGGCGTGTGTAGGTCATAACACTGACGTGTGATGACCTGTAATACAGGCGGTTGTGGAAATGTTCAGTAAATACTGGATTTTCATAACCGCCTATTGTATTCTTATATATGATTAAAACTAAAGCATACAATAATAATTAAAGATTGAAAGAGGAAAGAAAAATGGTATTTATAACAGATTTCAACGAAGGAGACATGATATCAAATGTCTATCTCTGCAAGAACAAGCAGACGGGAACTACAAAATCAGGAAAGACATATTACAACCTGGAGCTTGTGGATAAGACTGGGAGCATAGCCGGAAAAGTGTGGGAGCTGACCAATGCTATAGGACACTTTGAGGCAAAGAACTTCATCAAGGTGGATGGACAGGTGACATCGTTCAACAATGAACTCCAGCTCAACATAAAGAAGATCAGGATTGCAGACGAGGGAGAGTACGTTGAGGCTGATTATATGCCATGTACCAAGAAGGATATAGAGCAGATGTACAAGGAGCTGATGGCGCTTGTGGATTCGCTGGATAAGGATTACTACAAGGTGCTTCTGAAGAAATTCTTCGCCGAAGATCCTGCATTTGTCAAGGAATTCAAAAATCACTCGGCTGCAAAGTCGATACATCACGGATACATAGGAGGCTTACTTGAGCACTCACTGGCAGTTGCCAAGATGTGTGACTACTACACCACATATTATCCGGTGCTCAACAGGGATCTGCTGATCACAGCGGCACTTCTCCACGACATCGGCAAGGTCTACGAGATCTCCAAGTTCCCTGAGAACGACTACACAGACGCAGGTCAGCTTCTGGGACACATAGTCATGGGAACGATGATGATCCGCGATAAGATCAATACCATAGACAATTTCCCTGCAAAGGCGGCAAATGAGCTGGAGCACTGCATACTGGCTCACCACGGAGAGCTTGAGTACGGATCACCAAAGAAGCCGGCACTCATCGAGGCACTGGCACTGTCCATGGCGGACAACACAGACGCCAAGATCCAGACATTTATCCAGGAGCTGGATGCGGCAAAGGACAACAATGGCTGGCTGGGCTTCAACAGAGCTCTCCAGTCCAACATCCGAAAGACGTCGGATAATTAATAACGGCAATAGGAAGAGAGATAGTATATGTCAGATATTAGGAACAATAGGAGACCTAAGAACAATAGGCGAGTAAATGGTGAGCAGAGAAAAAAAACTGCGGAGGCAGTGAATAGTGCAAGTTCAGTTGTTAGAACATCCAGAACGGATGCGACAAATACTGGTGAAGTCACACTTGTCAAAAATGAGGATTATCAGGTGCTCATCGAGGACATGGGCAATGACGGAGAGGGCATTGGACACGTTCAGGGCATGACTGTATTTGTCAAGGATGCCGTGGTGGGCGATCTGGCGGAGGTGAAGATCGTCAAGGTGAAGAAGAACATAGCCTACGGAAGATTGATGAAGCTCATCACACCATCGCCATACCGTGTGGAGCCGGTGTGCGACAAAGCGAAGAGATGCGGCGGATGCACCATGCAGCAGGTTTCCTATGAGCAGCAGCTCGAATACAAGTGGAACAAGGTGAAGAACTGTCTGCAGAGGATCGGCAAGATGGAGAACGTGGAAGCCATCATGGAAAAGCCAGCCTACGGCATGAACAATCCATTCCACTACAGGAATAAGGCCCAATTTCCTGTCGGCAGAGACAAGAACGGCAATGTTGTCATCGGATTTTACGCAGGAAGAAGCCACGACATCATAGACACAGAGAGCTGTGCCATCGGTGCGCCAGTGAATGACAAAATAGTTGCTATTGTCAGAAGCTTCATTGAGGACAATCACATATCGACCTACGACGAGGAGACTGGAAGAGGTCTGGTCAGACATATCCTTATCAGAGTTGGATTTACCACCAAGGAGATCATGGTGTGTCTGGTGACAAATGGCAACAAGCTTCCGCACAGTGAGATTTTGATAGATGAACTGGTTAAGATAGACGGCATGACATCCATTTGCCTGAATGTCAATAAGGAGAATACGAACCGTATACTCGGTGATAAGTGCATAACCCTCTGGGGACAGTCATACATCACGGACTATATCGGTGACATCAAATATCAGATATCCCCATTGTCCTTCTATCAGGTAAATCCTGTCCAGACAAATGTCCTGTACAACAAGGCTTTGGAGTATGCGGATCTGTCAGGCGATGAGACCGTGTGGGATATGTACTGCGGAATAGGAACCATATCCTTGTTCCTCGCACAGAAGGCAAAGAAGGTATATGGAGTGGAGATCGTTCCACAGGCTATAGATGATGCAAGACACAACGCCGAGATCAACGGGATCACAAATGCCGAGTTCTTTGTCGGCAAGGCAGAGGAAGTCGTTCCCGACATATACAAGAAGGGCGGCGACGGCTCCCACGCGGACGTCGTGGTCGTAGACCCACCACGAAAGGGCTGTAATCAGGTCCTTCTGGATACTCTGGTCCATATGGCGCCGGAACGTATCGTCTACGTGAGCT
>JAQYAS010000119.1 GCA_029338615.1 Clostridiales bacterium | reverse complement strand
TCGATCGCTGCATTCTTTGAATCTACCTTTACACCCAGAGCAATGCTTTCCTTTGATAAAAGCTCTGTAATTCTCATAAGCGTAACCTCCTCTTAAATAATCAGCCGCATCCACATATGCTGCTGTGCGATATCTGAATCTCCTAAGCATTCCCTCTCATGACGGAACACCTACGATTTACTATAACTGCTTGTAGAGTTCTTCTACTTTGTCCGCTGTGGCGAGGCCTTCTGAAAATGCTGTTGCACTTCCTGTTGCTGTTCCTCTCTTCAGCGCTTCCATATAATCGTGATTCTTCAGGTAGCTTGCTGTAAATCCTGCCACCATGGAGTCACCTGCCCCTACTGAGTTCACAACTGTTCCCTTTGGAACTCCGATCTTGTGAACCTCTCCTGTCTCTGTGATGAGTATTGCTCCGTCTCCCGCCATGGATATGAGTACATTTCTTGCACCCATGACCTGGAGCTTCTTCGCATACTCAACGATCTCGTCGTCGCTCTTTAAGACTACTCCGAACATCTCGCCAAGCTCATGGTTATTCGGCTTGATGAGGAATGGGTGGAACTTCAGCACATTGAGCAGAAGATCCTTCGTCGCATCGACAACGATATCGATGTTCCTGTTCATAAGCTTCTCCATGATCTGCTCGTATATGTCAGATGGAAGTGAAGCCGGTATAGTTCCCGCAAGTATCAGGCAATCTCCCGACTGGAGCTTGTCCAGCTTGTCAAACATCTGCTGCATCTCATCTGCCTCAATATTCGGTCCCTGTCCGTTGATCTCGGTCTCCTGCTCTGCCTTAATCTTGACGTTTATCCTGCTAAGGCCATTCTTCAGCTGGATAAAATCTGTCTTAACTCCCATGGCCTTGACTCCGTCCTCGATCTCCTTACCAGTAAATCCAGCAACAAAACCGAGAGCTACGGAATCAACTCCTATGTTCTTAAGTACGGTGGAGACATTGATACCTTTACCGCCATAGAATATAGCTTCTGACTTACTTCTGTTCACCATTCCAAGCTCAAGGCTGTCCATCTTGACAACATAATCGAGCGCCGGATTGAATGTCACCGTATAAATCATTATCTGAGTACCTCCTTTACAACTGTGGCGTCTATGTACTTATCATTTACAAGTCTGTCAGTGATAATACAGGCTTTTTCGATTGCCGCAAATGTCACCGCTGTCACCTTGTCAAACTTGCTGCTATCGGCAAGGACTATGCTGGCATAAGATCTGTTCACCGCTTCCATCTTCACCATAGCCTCTTCCACATCAACCGTTGTGAATCCATAATCCATATGGATTCCATTTGTTCCAAGAAAGCACTTTGTGAAATTGAACTTTTTCATGGAATTGACCGCCTCGGCTCCGATGATCGCCTCTGTGATCGGCTTTACAAGTCCGCCTATCATATACGTTCTGAGGTTCTTCTTGAGAAGCCGCTTGGCATGTGCTATTCCATTGGTGACAAATGTGGCATTTGTTTCGCCGATATAGTCGATCATGAGCGCCGTGCTGGTTCCTGCATCTATAAATATGAAATCTTCATCATTGATCATCGTTGCCGCATATTGTGCAATGGCACTTTTCTCTTTGACGTTGAGCTGTGCCTTGGCTGAAACCGGTGCCTCATTGGTGATGTATTCATGCTCGATCGCCTTGGCGCCACCATGGAATCTCTTGATCTTACCCATATCGTCCAGAGCTATCAAATCTCTTCTTATAGTAGATTCAGACGCTCCCGTGATCTCCGTGAACTCTGCAACTGTCATAGACTTTTTCTCTTTCAGTGCTTCTAAAATCGCTGTGTATCTGTCCTCTGTCATCATAATAATTGCCTCCTGAACAATAAGTAGACTCCTGTATGTGTGTTAGTCTGTGTGTTTTCGTAGTAATTTCACTGAAATATATTTATATCCGTGATCTATAACTTCATTTTCTTTAGGATATCATACTTTTTGACTGTTTTCAATTGTTTGTGATTGTTTTAAGGTGATTTTTACTTGATTTCAGTCACTTTCAATCAATCTACATGCATAATATCACCGCAAATGAAGATTGTCAATCATATTTCTGGGTTTTTTTGAATATTTCTGATTGTTTTTGACTGTTTTGTTGTTTTGCATCTTAAGGAGGGGACGGAGTGGTCAAGTATCTCCATCCTTTTTCTGCTCTCGGCCTTAATAAAACAAAAGGCGTTGACCCCATCGGTCAACGCCCTATACTTTTGAATTATTATTTTATTTATATTACTATGCAACATCCGCAGGATTTACATGCACCATCACATGCTTTACCTTTGGGAAATTCTTCTCTATGCCCTCATGGACCTCTTCCGCTATCTCATGCGCATGTCTTAATGTATATGAACCGTTTACACCTATCTCCACATCTACATATATCTTGTTGCCAAATATCCTTGTGTGGAGAAGATCAACACTGAGGACTTCTTTCTGGGCGAGCACAAAATCCCTCATCTCTTTCTCTGTCTCATCATCGCAGGAATGGTCCACCATCTTATCCATGGCATCCTTGAAGATATCGTATGCCGCCTTAGCTATGAATACAAAGATAACAATACTTGCAATGGAATCCATAACCGGGAATCCCATCATCGCACCACCGATACCAACAAGTGCGCCGACCGATGACAGCGCATCTGATCGGTGATGCCATGCATCTGCCATAAGTGCGCTTGAATCTATCTTCTTCGCATAGTGTCTTGTGTACCAGTACATTATCTCCTTCGTTGCAATGGACACGACCGCAGCCACCAGCGCCAGCACTCCCGGCTTCTGCAGGTTCTGGTAATTGCCACCAATTATGTCCTTAACTGCCTGCGAACCGATCTTGATGCCGGTATAGAGCAGTACGATCGACAACACGATCGCCGCCACACACTCAAGTCTCTCATGTCCGTATGGATGTTCCTTGTCGGAGTCCTTTGACGCAAGCTTTACTCCGATTATCACTATGATGGTACTAAACACGTCGGACGCAGAATGTATCGCATCACTTATCATTGCATTTGAATGTGCAAATATTCCCGCAAATAACTTGAACACTGACAGCAGAAGGTTCTGTACTATGGTTATAAATGATACTTTATTTGCAACCTTTTTAAATTCATTCTCCGATACGGCAGGTGCCGCCGCCATCATGTTTTCATTGTTTGTGCTTTCCATATAATCAGCCACCCTTTCCTTTAAACACCAGTCCGTCGACAGCCTCCCAGAGCGTAAGACCGGCGCCGCATGTCAGGTCTCCATAGAAAGCCCGACACATCTTCCACTTCTGTACAGCCGCCCGGAACATTTAACCGTGCGTCTGCGCGATCAATAATTCACCAGAAATCTCTATGTCACTAAATATATGTGGGATTGTTTTATAGAATGTCTAAAAAAGTATAAAAAAACACCCACGACTCAGTATTAGTAACTACTGTCCCGTGGATGTAAAGATTCTTCATCATAATCACAACTCATGATTCTGAGTTATAGTTCTGATTCATATTCCACTGCCATAATGGCCCGACTCCTTGGCTCACGCCAATGGTCTGCTCAGTTTGTACTGTAGATCTATATGCGGTGCAAAGAGTTATCTTAGGCTACCACCTATGGCAGTCTATGTCAATATTTTTTCAAAATTCTCACTGCAGTTCCTTCTCAAAGATGAACTCAACATCCTTGAGGTTGAGTCCATTGGACTTCACGTACAGACGAAGCACATTGAATCTGTTGTAGAGTTTTATATTCTTTTCGATCACAACAACCTTGCCGTCAGTTCCATTGAATGTAAAGTTGCTCACAGGGAATCCGTTATAGAACAGGGTACACGGAATCTGCGCAAGCTCTCCAAGCGTAGAACTGCCCCTGAGTCTGACCTTATATTCACCCGGAGCTGATATATCAAGTGCAATGACATAATTCGTGTCCGCCACACTGGCTTTCTCTGTCAAATCAATAACTATATCTTTGTCAACAATACTGTACTCCACATCGTCCAAATCAAAATCATCCGCCATCTTTGGTCGATTTATTATCTCTATGTTGACCGGTTCTCCCACAATACGCAGGAATGCATTTGTATTCATGGCAAAGTTACATACATTCTTCGCAATCCTCTGAAGCTCGGCTCTCTCTATCCTTCCGTCCTGCAAAGCCTCTATGACATTATCATTGCTCATGTTCTTTGAACCGTCCGGACAGCACATATACATATCATTCTGCGCCTGTATCATGGTTGCGAAATCAGTTCTGTTTGGCTCCTCGCCCCTGCGGTTGATTGACGCCCACCAGTCTGTCATGACCACTCCGGTAAATCCCCACTCGTTTCTGAGTATCGTAGTGTTCAGATCGTAGCTTCCGGCAGTATAAAGACCATTTACCAGACCATATGTAGTCATGATCGAATCAGCATATCCTGATCTTACGGCCATCTCAAATCCCTTCAGATATATCTCTCTGAGTGCTCTCTGTGAAATGATTGAATCCGACGTATGGCGACTATACTCCTGATTATTTCCGCAGAAATGCTTGATCGTTCCTGATACTCCGCTGGACTTAAGTCCCTTTAACTGCGCTGTTGCCATAGCGCCTGTGAGATACGGATCCTCGGAGAAATACTCAAAGTTTCGACCATTAAGTGGAAAACGGTGAATGTTCATTCCCGGTCCGAGAAGAACCTCTACTCTGTTCGCCGTCATCTCAAGTCCAAGAAGTGTATACAGTCTTGTATTCAACTCTCTGTTAAATGAACATCCGCATAACGTTCCATTTGGGAGTGAGAACGCCTTCATACCCGAGTCAAGTCTCATGCCAGAAGGTCCGTCATCACAGCACACTGATGGAATCTTATGCGCGATAAGCTTTGGCGACACACCGGCAAATGCAGACGCAGTTCCGGCAGTCACAAGTGAACTTCCCATTCCCTCACCGCGGACAAAGCATGCCAGATCCTCGTCATCAAATTGCGCGATGAACTCGTCCATGGAAGACCTGCCTTCCTTTACATCAAGAAGAGCGATTCCCTTATCGTCAGTAACCGGAATCTCCTCTGGCAGTTCCTGCTTTCTTCTGTCATACATATCGACTGTGACAAGAGGGGTCTCCTCGTATTCTATGAGCATCCTGCCGTTTTCATCGCAGAAAGGCTTCATGCGGTCAAACTTCTCATAAGGTGCAAGCGCCTCCTGAAGCTTCTGAATCTCCACTGTCTCTGCAAGTTCGAAGAACAGGCATTCCTCTGTATTTCTTATGCTGTTTCCCACATGGATAGTGTAGTCTCCGGCTTCAAGCACATAACAGTTTCTGTAACCCGTCACCCCTGAATCGTCGAATGATGCCATGCGGTCAAGTGGGATCTCAAACTTCAGCTCATCGCTGAGTCCTGGAATAATCTCCTTTGTCTTATCAAAATCAATGAGCACTCTGGCAGGCTTGCCAAGTTTGCCCTGAGGCATCTCACCGTACACCTGGACAACCTCTTTGCCAAGGCGTTTTCCAGTATTTGTGACTTTGACACAGATGTTCGCCACACCATTTTCAAAATCCAGGCTTGCATGCTTCACACTGATCTTGAAATCTGTATATGACAGTCCATATCCAAATGGATATCTGACTTTGTCTTTCGCAAATGTCTCAAAGTAGCGGTATCCGACATAGATATCTTCCGCATAGAAATTCCGCTTCTCATCGCCAAAATTGTCATAGGCTGGATAGTCCTTGATATCGTAGGCTATCGTGTCAGTGAGCTTTCCTGAAGGACTGACATCGCCCATGAGGACATCTACAACTCCATATCCGCCTACCATTCCGCCCTGCCATACGTACATGCAGGCATCCGGTGATATGGAGTCAAGAAATGACATGTCAATAAGTCCGCCGACATTTAAGAGCACTGTCATCTTCTTGAAATTCTCTCTGACAAGTCTCAACATGTCAAGCTCGATATCCGTAAGCATATATGCGCCTTTTTCAAGAGTATTGTCCTTATCCTCGCCAGCGGTTCTGGCGATTATCACTATGGCTGAATCCGACTCGCCGGCAGCCTCCTGCACAAGCTCCTCAGTAACCGGCATCTCCGCCTGTGACCACGGCTCCTGTCCCCAGCCAAGTCCCAGCTCCACAGGATGTTCCTTATCCCATGCGGCATAAGTCTCTGCCAGTTTCTGATTGACATTCACATCCTTGCACTCATTAAGTGCATCAAGGATTCCTACCACTTTGGCAACATTCACCATGCCGCCCGAACCGGTTCCACTCTTATAATAATGGTTCTGCATACGTCCAAACACAGAAACCGTCTCTCCCTGCTTAAGCGGCAGAGCTTTGTTGTCGTTCTTTAACAGAACAAGTCCCTCTGCAACCATCTCACGGGCTGTCTTCTCATATACTGCCCAGTCAAGTACTCTATCTTCCATATATTTAACCTCCATTGGGTATTTGGAACTTTTTGTGTTTTGCTTGCAATTTATATTTTACAGTCTGTTTCGT
>JAQYAS010000118.1 GCA_029338615.1 Clostridiales bacterium | reverse complement strand
TCACTCACGCGGCGTCGCTGCATCAGGGTTTCCCCCATTGTGCAATATTCCCCACTGCTGCCTCCCGTAGGAGTTTGGGCCGTGTCTCAGTCCCAATGTGGCCGTTCACCCTCTCAGGCCGGCTACTGATCGTCGCCTTGGTGGGCCGTTACCTCACCAACTAGCTAATCAGACGCGGGTCCATCTCATACCACCGGAGTGTTTTCACACTGTGTCATGCGACACCGTGCGCTTATGCGGTTTTACCAGTCGTTTCCAACTGCTATCCCCCTGTATGAGGCAGGTTACCCACGCGTTACTCACCCGTCCGCCACTAAATCGGCCGGAGCAAGCTCCAGCTTCAATCGTTCGACTTGCATGTGTTAAGCACGCCGCCAGCGTTCATCCTGAGCCAGGATCAAACTCTCATTAAAAAGTTTGTAAATCCTATGTCAGAAATCATACTAGCTTGTATTTTTCCTAACCATCTTTACTGTTATTGGTTTGTTGGATCTTTCGATCCGACGTTCTTGAAATTCTTGTTTGGAATTTCAGGGTTGTCATGTTGTTAATTTTTCAAGGTTCTTTTTAAGGCTCTGATACTAAGTATGTCTAACGGAGAAGGAGGGATTTGAACCCTCGCGCCGCTATTAACGGCCTACTCCCTTTCCAGGGGAGCCCCTTCAACCGCTTGGGTACTTCTCCAGTATCAAGCGCTTGAACTTTCATTATGTATGAAAGCCAGCGGAGAGAGAGGGATTCGAACCCTCGCGCCCTTTCGGACAAACGGTTTTCAAGACCGCCTCGTTATGACCACTTCGATATCTCTCCAAGCTATTTTGTTCACCGCCATCAACCGGCGACTTGTACATATTATCACTTTACCATCTTTGTGTCAACATCTTTTTTCAAAAAATTTGAAGCAATTTTCAGATCCTCCGGAGTAGTGATTTTCAGATTCTCATACGCCCCCATTATAACCTTTGTTCTAACACTACTGTAGCGCTCCACTATCATTGTGTCATCTGTTATAACCTGACATTTGTCATGTGCCAGCCCATCATAGCAGGTTAGCAAAAGTCCCCTGTCAAAACTCTGCGGAGTCTGAACCTGCCACAGTCTGGATCTGTCAGGAGTTTCCACTCCCATCTGATTCCCATCAACTATCTTTATAGTATCCTTCACAGGTACACCCACTGTACATGCAGAATATACCTTTACCGCATCTATGGAATCTCTGATTATTTTCTGAGTTATGCAAGGCCTCGCTCCATCATGAATGAGTACATACCTAGCTCCGTCCGCTGCAATGAGACCATTGTGCACTGAGTCATAGCGCTCCGCCCCACCGGCCACAATCTTGCTGACTTTGGTGAGGTTGTACCTATCCACTATGTCTTTTCTGCAGTATTCGACAGAGTCTTCTCCCGCAACCAATACTATGTCATCAACAGGACTTTCCTGAAAAGCCTTGAGCGAATAATATAGCACAGGGTAATCCTTCAGAATCATGAATTGTTTTGGTATATCGCTGCGCATTCTACTGCCTTTCCCCGCCGCAAGGATTATGGCTGTTATCCTGCCTCCATCCACTTGATCTTCTACTTTTGCGTATGATTCTTTGTGTGTGTCATTACCCATATCTCCCATGTTCATCTTCTCCCCAAAAAGTATTCTGCCATTATTGTGCATCTTCCCTGTGGATTACCTCTCGCCCAGTTTAAGGTTCGGTATGGCATTCAGTTCCCAGCCATGTCTTGTTCCATTTATGTATTCATAATACCCCGCTGCACCTATCATAGCCGCATTGTCTGTGCACAATATCGGTGACGGATGGTACAATGTCAGCCCTGCTTTCTCACACGCTTCTTTCATACTGGCTCTAAGGGCAGAATTAGACGCAACACCGCCAGCTATGGCTATCTTATCCATATGAAATTCCTTTGCTGCAGCAACCGCATGTTCTGTAAGCACCTCTGTGACCGCCTTCTGGAATGACGCTGCCACATCAGCTTCATTGACCTGCTCGTTTCTCATATGGGCCTGATTTATATAATTGAGCACTGCAGACTTCAACCCACTGAAACTGAAATCATAGACGGATTCTGCAACCTTTGCCCTCGGAAATTCAATGGCGTCCGGATTTCCTTCCTTAGCCTTGCGATCTATCTTAGGACCTCCCGGATATCCAAGTCCTATAGCCCTTGCCACCTTGTCAAACGCTTCTCCCGCTGCATCATCCCTGGTTATTCCAAGTATCTCAAACTTGCCATAATCGACAACTTTTACAAGATGAGTATGGCCTCCGGACACAACAAGGCACATAAACGGAGGTTCAAGATCCTTGTTTTCTATATAATTTGCTGCGATATGTCCCTCTATATGATGCACACCCACAAGAGGTATATCCTTGGCAAACGCTATGGCTTTGGCAGCACCCACTCCCACAAGAAGCGCTCCCACAAGACCCGGTCCGTATGTGACCGCAACTGCATCTATGTCATCCAGTGTACACTCAGCTTCCTTGAGAGCCTGCCTTATGACCTGCGTAATCTTCTCTATGTGCTTCCGCGAAGCTATCTCCGGAACAACTCCTCCATACAGTGTATGGATATCTATCTGTGAATATATTACATTTGACAATACATTTCTTCCATTCACAACTACAGCTGCTGATGTCTCATCACATGAGGACTCTATAGCCAGTATCTTTACTTCTTTCTCCATAATTCATCTCACCTTTGCCGATCTATTCTATTTCTCAGAGAACCTTAGTGTAGTCGTCGCCCTGTCCTTTGCTGCGATGGTTCTCGGGAATATCTCTCTTATCTCATCCATAAATATCGCAGGTTTTGCCATCGATGGACTGTAATGAGTAAGCCACATCTCGCCCACATCGGCCTTTGCCGCTATAGCCGCAGCCTCCTGCATCATCATATGCTTGTGCTCTATTGCTTTTATCTCTTTCTCCTTCTCGCCATACATACCTTCACATATGAACAGGTCTGAACCGGCAGCATACTTCTCTATGAGCGGAGTCGGTCTCGTATCCGTACAGTATGTGAGTTTCAAGCCCCTGCGGTCAGGGCCGAGCACCATATCAGGAGTATATATATGTCCATCCTCCTCATATGTGCAGCCCTTCTGCAGGCCGTTCCAGTATTTCATCGGAATCTCATTTTCCTTAGCCCTGTCCACGCTGAATTTTCCCGCTCTTGGCAACGACAGCGAGTATCCATAGCACGTCACATTGTGATTCACCCTGAAGGCATCAACCCTTAGATCCTCCCACATAAAGCTCTCCTCCATCTCTGAGAGTTCCTGGAACTTAATCTCAAATGGAAGTTCCGGTGCTATAACCCGGAGGGAATTGACAACCTTCTCAAGTCTTTTGGGGCCAACCATAAGAAGCGGAGCTGTCCTCTCGGCGTTGCCTATCGTGAGCAGCAAACCTGGCAGTCCGCTTATATGATCTGCATGAAAATGCGTGAAGCAGATCACATCTATCTGCTTGAAGCCTATCATACCCTGCTGACGCATCGAGGTCTGGGTTCCCTCTCCGCAGTCTATCAGCATCTCATGTCCGTTATATCTGACCACAAGGGATGTGAGTGCTCTGTAAGGCAACGGCATCATCCCCCCGGTTCCCAAAAGGCATACATCTATCATCTTATATCTCCATTTCTAAGGCAGAGTCTCTCTACGCATACTCTGTCACATTATCTATTTTTGGAGGTATGACACATTCATTTACAAGTCTGTCATAGCAGTCCTCACACATTCTGAGCGTGTATTTTCTACCATCCTTTCGTGAGAAATATCCCCACTCCTTCTGGATAAGAACATAATCTTCCTTATCGTGCATATCTCCGAATACTATCATTCTTCCACATTTATTGCATCTGATCTCACTCATATTTATCTCCTGTCCGACTGCACACAGTCCTGTTATGAGTCTGATTATAAGCCAGATCCATCGCAGAATATACCGACAATGTTTTCCATTTGCGCAAATGCATCCTCAACGCACGCTGTATATCCCGCATATATCTATCATTTACTACAACTGTTTTTGCATAACCAATCCATCTTCCACCGGTAAGTCGTAGTATTTTTTTCTTGTTGAAATTTTTAAAAATCCCATTTTTTCATACATGGCTATTGCTGCAGCGTTAGATTCTCTCACTTCAAGAAATATGTTTTGAACATCTCCGGTCACGCAATCATCGATCATTGCCTCCATCAGTTTCCATCCTACACCACAGTGTCTTGTCCCGGCATCCACGGCTACCCTGAGCAGATCTGCACTGTCACATACCACCGAGTATATTATATAGCCAGTGATTTTCCCTTCAACTGTCTCCAGTATCTTAACATGGTCATATATTCCCTGTATGGACGATGATACCATCTCTTCATTCCACGGATGTGAGAACACTTCTGCCTCAAGTGCAGCTATCCCGGCCGAGTCTTTTAACTCTGCTGTGCGCATATTTCCTACCGGTCTATTCATGTCCACCATTTTCCATCTTTGCCTTCTCAGCTCTCTCTCGTTCTGCCTGTGACTGTCTGAGATATTCAGGGGCAAATGCATCCCCCTCCTCATACTTTCCGGCTGCATATCTCACCTGAGCTGCAGCTGCCACGGATCCCGCTCTCTGCTTGTTCATATGTGCCGGAGCAAATGTATAGTCTGCCGTCATATTCTCTTTTATGACATCAGCGTACACATCTATTCCATCTCCCACAAATATGATCTTTTTCCCTCTCTCATTGAGCTGGTCTATAAGGTCAACAATATCCATAGGAGTCTGATCCATTATCGTCTCAAGTCTGTCATCGCTGTCAAAATGGTACAGGCCTGTATACACCTGTTTTCTTCTTGCATCCATAATGGGGCAGATAAATCTGTCAGTTCCCCATACATTGTAGGCAAGCCCCTCAAGTGTCGGCACCGCAATAACCGGTATATTCCATGCAAGTGCAAGTCCCTTGACCGTTGCTGAACCTATTCTGAGGCCGGTAAATGATCCCGGTCCGGCGGCAACAGCCAACGCATCAAAACTTTCTTTGTCCGTTTCTGTCATTTTCACAATCTCATCCAACATAGGGAGCAGAGTCTGAGAATGCGTCTTCTTGTAATTAGTTGTATATTCAGCTATCAAATTATCATTCTGGACTATGGCAACACTCGCCACTAGCCCTGAGCTGTCAAATGCTAAGATCTTCATATATGATCATGCCTCTCTTCTATCGTAATCCGCCTGTAATCAAGACCCTTTGAAAGGTCCTTCTCTATGTCGATTCTGGTGTACGTGTCAGGCAATATTTCCTCAATGAGATTTGCCCACTCTATAAGGCATACTCCATCGCCATACACCATCTCATTGTAGCCTATCTCGTCCATCTCGTCCACATCGCCAATCCTGTATACGTCAAAATGATACAGAGGCAGTCTGCCCTCGTCATATTCCTTTACTATAGTGAAAGTCGGACTGTTCACCACTTCAGTGATTCCAAGCCCCGCTGCCACGCCCTGTGATATTATAGTCTTGCCAACCCCCAAATCTCCATATATGCAGTACACCTGGCCCGAAACCGCATTCTTTCCAAGCTGCACTCCTACGTTGTAGGTTTCTTCCCTGCTATTACTCTCTATGACCATATTCTCTCCTGTCTGTCATACATATTTGTTTTCTCCGGTATTCCGGAACTGTTCTGTTACTTCTAAAGGTCAAGTGTAATCTTCTTGCCCTTCGATTCAAATGGTCTGTATGCAACACCAGCCATATCAAACATTTTCTTGGAGGCTATGGTGCTCTCCGTCATCGCATACTTGTCGGACATATATACGACTTCCTTTATTCCGCACTGAATAATAGCCTTGGCACATTCATTACATGGGAACAGGGTAGAATATATAATCGCATCCTTGAGATTGCCACCTCTGTAATTAAGAATAGAGTTCAGTTCCGCATGGCATACATAGAAATACTTGTTGTCAAGTGGCTCCCCGGACTTTCCCCATGGCATTATGTCATCGTCGCAGCCGGCCGGCATACCGTTATATCCCATGGACAAAATTCTGTTGTTCTTGTCCACTATACACGCTCCAACCTGCGTTGATGGGTCTTTGCTTCGCTCTGCCGACATCATTGCAATACCCATAAAATACTGATCCCACGATATGTAATCTGTTCTCTTCATCCCCTGACTCCTTTCAAATTCTTTTATGTTTCCCAGCCTTAACGGCGGTTCCCCCTTATACGGGTGCAGCCGCATGAAAAACGCTTCGCGCGGCGTCTGCTTCATCATAAGGAATCCCCCGCCTTAACGGCGGTTCCCCCTTATGATAATATAAGCCGGAGTTTCCCCCGGCGTATATTATAAGTTCCTGCTAAACAGGACTGTATATGATT
Source organism: Clostridiales bacterium (assembly GCA_029338615.1). GTDB lineage: Bacteria > Bacillota > Clostridia > Lachnospirales > Lachnospiraceae > Coprococcus. The sequence goes on along the minus strand of JAQYAS010000118.1, from coordinate 26,650 downwards.
CTGTTAGAATTAACGATCGCCGAGTGCGAACTTGTCATGGATAGCGTTCATTGCGCGCTCTGTGTACTGCTCATCGATAAGAACTGTAACCCTGATTTCTGATGTTGATATCATTCTGATATTGATGTTCTCATCATAAAGAGCCTCAAACATCTTGGCCGCAACACCTGCATTGGACTGCATTCCTGCACCAACGATAGAAACCTTTGCAACGTCTTTGTTAACATCTATGCTCTCGAACTTTCCGATGTTGTTCTTGATGATCTCCTCGGCTCTGTCTGCGTTCTCATCACTACACGTAAATGTGATATCCTTTGTTCCGTGTCTTCCTACCGACTGCAGTATCATATCTATATTGATGTCATTCTTTGCAAGCAGGTTGAAAAGCTTGAATGCAACACCTGGTGTATCCTCTAAGCCTACAACTGCCACTCTTGCTGAGTCTGCATCTGCTGCAACTCCACTAACTAACATCTTCTCCATTCCAGTATCCTCCTTAACTATTGTACCCTCTGAAAAATTGAGGCTTGAACGAACAACCAGCTGAACGCCGAACTTCTTAGCAAGCTCAACCGAACGGTTGTGCAGAACGCCTGCTCCAAGTGTAGCAAGTTCAAGCATCTCATCATATGTTATCGTATCCAGCTTACGTGCTGTCTTTACCTTACGTGGATCTGCTGTGTATACTCCATCCACATCTGTATAGATCTCACACGCATCAGCGTTAAGTGCCGCTGCAAGCGCAACAGCTGTTGTATCTGAACCACCACGACCAAGAGTTGTGTAATCATCATACTTGTTGATTCCCTGGAATCCTGTTACTATAACTATCTTTCTCTGCTCCAGTTCATGTCTTATTCTCTCAACATCAATTCTCTTAAGACGGGCATTGCCATATACTGAAGTTGTGTGCATTGCCACCTGGAATGCATTCAGAGAGATTGCGGGAACCTTAAGAGAATTCATAGCCATAGCCATAAGTGATACAGACATCTGCTCACCTATTGTAAAAAGCATATCCATCTCTCTCTTAGGCGGATTCTCATTTACCTGCTTGGCCATATCTATCAGCTCATCTGTGTATTTACCCATTGCAGACAGTACTACAACTACGTCATTGCCCTTCTGCCAGTCCTCAATACATCTTTTGGCCACGTTAAAGATTCTTTCAGTATTTCCGACGGAAGTACCACCAAACTTCTTTACTATTAACATATTGCCCTCCTGATCGCTCATTTGAAAATTTATATATTTAACTCTTCACCGAAGCGAGCCGGCAAAAAGAAAATAAGCCTTTTGTAAAATACCGCAATTCCACAAGGATTGCAAGACATTTGAATAACATTGTACTAATCCAGCACTCTGAGAGCACTCTTGACACTAATCTTATTGCAACATGCCTCAAATTCACCCTCTGTGATCACCGCTGTAACAAATGCCTTTTCATCGAGATCAGAATCAACATACTCAACATCACCAAATACCGCCCTGATGGCAGCCTCATCCTTCTCGTCTGTTCTCACAAAGAACCTGCTCTCTGAGTCTGCAAACGTACCCATCTCAAGTTCCTCGTCCTCCCATATGATAGGAACATTTCTTCCCACATTCTTCACTGCATCAATAACATCTGATACAACTGCAGATGCTGTCGGAAGCTTTCCGGCACCCTTGCCATAGAACATAACATCGTCAAGGGCATTGCCGTGTACCAGTATACCATTGTATACGTCATCTATCTTTGCCAACGGATTGTCATGCGGAAGCATAACAGGAGCCACATACGAATAAAGCTTGCCCTCATTCTTTCTTGTTGTTCCGACAAGTTTTACAGAATAGCCCATCTTATCCGCATACTTGAAATCATCTGTTGTTATCTTAGTTATTCCCTCCATATGGATCCTATTGTAATCCAGGTTTTTACCATATACGAGAGATGTAAGTATCGCTATCTTTCTACATGCATCGCCACCCTCGACATCAGCCTCCGGATTACGTTCTGCATAGCCAAGCTCCTGTGCCTGTTTCAGAACTGTTGCATAGTCTGCACCCTCTTTATCCATCTTGGTGAGAATGTAATTGGTCGTACCATTGAGTATTCCTGTGATCTCGGTAACATCATCCGCAGTTATGGATGTGTTAAGTGGTCTTATAACGGGAATTCCTCCACCTGCTGATGCCTCAAAGAAGAAATTGATATTGCCCTCTCTTGCAATTCTTATAAGCTCTGGTCCATGAACAGCAACAAGTTCCTTATTGGAGGTTGCCACGCTCTTGCCCGCAAGCAGACACTTCTTGACAAATGTGTATGCCGGCTCAACTCCTCCCATTACCTCCACAACAACGCTTATATCATCGTCATTCAGTATATCTTCAAAATCATGGGTGAGAATGTTCTCGACAGGATCCCCAGGAAACTCCCTGAGATCAAGCACTCTCTTAACATTTATCTCCTGTCCAGCTCTCTTGTTAACAATATCATGGTTGGTGTTAATCACTTCCACAACTCCTGAACCCACTGTACCATAACCTAATACTGCTATATTCACCATGTTTTTATCTCCTTCTTATCTCCTTTTTCTGCATAATCATGCAAATTTAGTACGTCATTACTTTATCAGTATAAAGTGTCATTGTCAAAGGCTAATTTCTTATTGCCTGCCGGCACTCATATGATGCTATACCTCGACTTTGTTTACCCATTTGAGATACGCCGTCATAAATCCATCAAGATCTCCATCCAGAACCGCCGAAACATTGGAATTCTCATAGGCCGTTCTCTTGTCCTTCACCATAGTATACGGTTGGAGAACATATGACCTGATCTGGCTTCCAAATCCGTTGTCAGTAACCTCTCCGCGAATATCTGATATCTTTTCCAGATTCTCCTGCTTCTTCAAAAGATACAGCTTAGACTTCAGCATCTGCATAGCCTTGTTCTTGTTCATAAGCTGTGACCTCTCATTTTGACACTGAACTACTATGCCAGTAGGATAATGCGTAATTCTTATAGCCGACGATGTCTTATTAATATGCTGGCCACCTGCACCGCTTGATCTGTATGTATCTATTCTTATATCTTCATCCCTGATCTCAATTTCCAAATCCTGTTCTATATCCGGTATAACATCACAGGATGCAAACGAAGTCATTCTCTTGCCAGCAGAATTGAATGGTGATATTCTGACCAGTCTGTGAACACCTTTTTCAGACTTGAGATATCCGTACGCGTGCGGACCATTTATCTGGATAGTTACAGATTTTATGCCCGCCTCATCTCCCTCAAGGAAATCCAGCACCTCAACACTCATGCCATGCTTTTCGGCCCATCTGGTGTACATTCTGTATAACATGCTCGCCCAATCACAGGACTCAGTTCCACCTTCTCCTGAATGAAGTGTGAGAACCGCATTGCAGTCGTCAAACTCATCAGTGAACAACAGATTGATCCTGTATTCTTCAAATTCCTTTGTAAATATCTCGATCTGTTCTCCTATCTCAGGTACAAGACTTGAATCATTCTCCTCATCCGCCATCAGAATAAGAGTGTCTATATCCACATAATCGTTCTCAAGCTTCCTGTAGTTGTCAACCAGATCCTGAAGCCCTTTAAGTTCCTTTGACACTTCACGGGATCTATTGATATCATCCCAGAATCCCGGCTGCTCCATCTCATAATTAAGTTTTGCTATTCTATCTGTCTTATTTTCAATGTCAAGGGATGACTTGACCTCCTCCAGCGGATCTCTGTAGGAAGTCATAGTTGCCCTGTACTCATCCAACTCTATCACTAGGTTTCTCCTGTATCACGTATTTATGCGTTCTTACCGCAGCAATTCTTATACTTCAGGCCGCTTCCGCATGGGCACAGATCATTTCTGCCGATTTTCTTTGCTTTCTTGACAGGACCTCTGGCTAAAGTATCATCCTTGTTGGTTCCTGTAACTTTGTTGACCTCTTCTCTTTCTATCTTCTGCTCAACCTTTATTCTGAGCAGAAGCTTCACCGTCTCTTCGCGGATTGCAGCTGTCATATCATTGAACATATCATATCCCGCAAATTTGTATTCAACAACAGGGTCTCTCTGGCCAAGTGATCTGAGACCTATACCCTGTCTCAGGTTATCCATGTCATCAATGTGATCAGTCCACTTTCTATCTATAGTCTTGAGAAGAATAACTCTCTCAATCTCTCTCATCTGATCAGAATCGCCTATCTCTTTCTCCTTTGCGCTATAGAGATCCAAAGCCTCATTATAAAGTCGATCCTTCAGTTCTCTTATATCTCCTTTATTGATCTCCTCATCTGTGAGTATAACAGGCTCGGCAAAAGGAATGATATTTCTTATCATGTCATCCAGTTCTACCTGATTCCAGTCCTCTGGGGCAGTCTCTGATGAGCACACCTGATCTACTGCTGCATTTATATCATCCTTTATCATCTTGAGAATAACCTCATGCATATTCTCACCATCGAGAACTCGTCTACGCTCCTTGTAGATGATCTCTCTCTGTTCATTATTTACGCGGTCATACTCTAGCAGATTCTTTCTTATAGCAAAGTTATTACCCTCTATCTTCTTCTGTGCCTTCTCAACGAAGTTGGAAATTGTCTTATGCTCAATCTCCTCGCCCTCAGGTATCTTAAGGGTATCGTACACTGACATAACTCTTTCAGATCCAAAAAGTCTCATAAGATCATCTTCCAATGACAGATAGAACTTGGATTCTCCCGGATCACCCTGTCTTCCTGAACGTCCACGGAGCTGATTGTCTATACGTCTTGACTCATGCCTCTCTGTACCTATTATCCTGAGTCCGCCCAGTTCAGCAACACCTTCTCCAAGCTTGATATCAGTTCCACGTCCTGCCATATTAGTTGCAATTGTTACTGCATTCTTCTGACCGGCATCGGCAACTATCTCTGCCTCAAGTTCATGGAACTTGGCATTCAATACCTTATGTGGAATTTTCTTCTTTGTGAGCAGATGACTCAGCTCTTCTGACGCATCTATATTGATGGTACCAACCAGAACAGGCTGTCCCTTTCTGTAACTTATATTGATCTGTTCAACTATCGCATCAAGTTTTTCTTTCTTGGTCTTAAATATGGAGTCTGGCTGGTCTATTCTCTGAACCGGTCTGTTGGTAGGGATAACTACAACATCCATTCCATATATCTCACGGAACTCCTCCTCTTCTGTGAGAGCCGTACCTGTCATACCAGCCTTCTTGTCAAACATATTGAAGAAGTTCTGGAATGTTATAGTCGCCAGAGTCTTGCTCTCTCTCTTGACCTTCACATTCTCCTTGGCCTCTATCGCCTGATGAAGGCCATCTGAGAATCTACGTCCTGGCATTATACGTCCTGTAAATTCATCTACTATAAGGACCTCATCATCCTTCACCACATAATCCCTGTCTCTGAACATAAGATTATGTGCGCGGAGTGCAAGTATAATATTATGCTGGATCTCCATATTCTCCGGGTCCGAAAGATTATCTATATGGAAGAACTGCTCCACCATCTTCACACCATTGGCAGTAAGCATAACATATTTGTCCTTCTCATTTACAAGAAAGTCTCCATCCTCTTCAATGGCTGTGTTCATAAGCATATCCATCTTGGATATCTCACCATCACCCTCACCACGTTTCATCTGTCTCGCAAGATAGTCACACATCTTATACAACTCTGTGGACTTTCCACTCTGACCTGATATGATAAGTGGTGTACGAGCCTCGTCTATAAGTACAGAATCGACCTCATCAATTACACAATAATGGAGGTCCCTTAGAACAAGCTTCTCCTTATATATAACCATGTTATCTCTAAGATAATCAAATCCCAATTCGTTGTTGGTGACATATGTTATATCACAATTATATGCCTCACGTCTCTCATCCGTAGTTGAGCTGTTCAATATGATTCCGACCTTGAGGCCGAGGAACTCATGAACCTGACCCATCCATTCTGCATCTCGCTTTGCCAGATAATCGTTGACTGTGACAACATGTACACCTTTGCCCTCCAGAGCATTAAGATAAGCCGGAAGTGTCGAAACAAGGGTTTTACCTTCACCGGTTCTCATCTCTGCAATTCTTCCCTGATGGAGAACAATTCCACCTATCAGCTGAACCCTGTAATGCTTCATTCCAAGCACTCGATATGCTGCCTCACGGACAACGGCAAATGCCTCAACCAATATATCATCAAGAGTCTCTCCGGCTGCAAGCCTGTCCTTAAACTCCTGTGTCTTTGCCCTCAGCTCCTCATCTGTCAAAGCCTGCATCTTCTCATCAAGTGCCTCTATAGCATCAACAATTGGAGCTATCTTCTTAAGCTCTTTCTCGCTGTGCGTTCCAAATATTTTTTCAAACAAACCCATGTTGTTTTTGCCCTCCTAGCTATCATTATTCAGGGTACATTCTAACATTATCTACGACTTATATCAAGCAAAAAGGAGACCTTCTGTAATCGAAAGTCTCCTTATTATTCCTATATTCAATTACCGACCACAACTACTTTTGCTGCGTCTTTACTGATAATGCATTCTAATATTCCGGCTCAATGATTCCGTATGTGCCGCCCTTTCTCTTGTAAACGACATTGACCTCATCTGATTCTGCGTTTCTGAATACATAGAAATTATGTCCCAGCAAATCCATCTGAATGCATGCATCTTCAGGATACATAGGCTTAACTTCAAACTTCTTGGTCCTGACGATCTTAATGTCATCATCTTCCTCAACATCCTCATCAACAAATGCTTCATTCAGATATGCAACATTCTGTTCCTTGTCGATAAGTTTCTTACGATGCTTGGTAACCTGTCTCTCTATAACCTCTACAACAAGGTCTATTGACACATACATATCATCGCTTACCTGCTCTGCTCTGATAATATGTCCCTTCATAGGAATTGTTACCTCTATCTTCTGTCTATCCTTCTCCACGCTGAATGTGACCTGTGCGCCAGTATCAGCTGCAAAATACTTTTCAAGCTTTGATAGCTTGTCCTGTACTGCATTTCTAAGTCCTTCTGTAACTTCAATGTTCTTACCGCTGATTATGTAATTCATGATGCCCAACTCCTTCTTTTTTGGATATAATCCAAATTGATATAACCATTATAACATAATCTGGCTTTTTTTCAATATATTTGGTGCAATTTAATGTGCAAACTGACAACTTTATTTGTTATTCAGCTTTCGTTTTCGCCATATTGCACAATAAAAGCGCACATGTACTCCATGTGCGCCTCACATCATATATTATACTCCCATAATGTCATTTTGTCTACTGTCCGAGAATTCTAACTGCACATATAGGTGTGTCATAAAATGCTGACGAAATCTTGATACCTGTCTCCTCTGTGCTGGCATGTACTATCATTCCATCACCTATATATATAGCACAGTGCTCAATGGAACCATTGTATCCATAAAACAATACATCTCCCGGCTCAAGATTTGATGTATCAACACTTGTTCCGTATCCGGACTGTGCACCCGCTGAATGTGGAAGCGAATATCCAAACTGAGCATAGACTGCCATAACAAATCCCGAACAATCCGCACCGTCAGTAAGGCTCGATCCTCCGTACACATATGGATTGCCAACAAACTGTGTTGCAAAGTTTGCAAGATCTATTCCCGTCTGTCCACTTGGTGCAGCCACCTGTGATGAGTCGTCTGAATCAGAACTGCCATCTGAGGTATCCTGTGAACCATCTGTATCTGAAGCATTATCTGGATACTGGGAATCTTCCTGGTCGGCTGAATCAGTATCAGAATTCCATCCATCGCCGGATGATGCATCATCTGTTGATCCATCATCTGATGTCTGGCCATTCTCTTCGGCTGCTGCCTCCTGCTCAGCCTCTTCTTTAGCTCTCTGTGCCTCGATCTGCGCCTGTATCTCATCCATGGTCTTTGCTGTGTCCAGAGAATATGTATACTCTACATAATCAGCACTTACATATCCGCTTGTTCCATCATCAAGTTCTATCTGTATCCACTTGTCATCCTGAGACAGTATATCAAACACCTGATTCTCGCCAACCTGAGTCAGACAATCCGAGTTCACGTCAGCCTTTTCCCTGACATTTAATGTCTCAGTTGTAATCTTTGCCTGCTTAGTACAGTTAATTTCCGCATACGCTCCAGCATCATCACCAAAGAGAAGAAAATCATTATTTATATAGCCTTCACAATTTCCAGATACTATCTGCGTCCACTCTTTGCCTTTCTTGACAACGGTGGCAACGCCATTGTTGTCAATTATTCCTACGACATCGGAATCAGTACCAGCCTTTGCTCTGACATTCACATAGTCCTCAGTAACAGCAATACATTTATCCTTAAAATCAGGATACTTTATCTTAACGCTATCTGTCTTTTTCTTATCTATCGTCTTCTCTGCGTTGTCCGAAACTGTACGGTTCGAATCTGTTCCAACTCTCTGTGCATCAGTGGCAGTAGCCTTAACATCATCTTTATCTTCCACCGTTTTACCGGCAATTGTATTCGCATATCTGTCAAATGCAGCCGAAATTCCTACAGTTGAATCGCTGTATATCTGATCTGCACTGACAGTCTTTACGATGGCACTTCTACCTGTTCCCATGGAAGTAGTAATGACCAGTCCAGCCGCTGCCGCAACAACTATAGTCCTCTTAATCGAATTTGATTTAGACATTATAAAACCTCCTGTGCAATGACTGTAACTCTTATTTATTACATTTTTGTTACAAATCCATTGTATTATAGCAATACATTTTACGATTGTCAACACAGGAGGTCTGATTTTATACGTTTTTATTTAATTTTTGTTACATTTATATTACGCGCAATCTAGTTGGATATTACAACTCCATCTTCACCATTTACAGTGACTATCGCACCGGATTTCAGTATCTTTGTTGCATTCTGCGCTCCAAGAATGACCGGTATATCCCTGCTTAGACCTACTATAGCCGCGTGTGAATTGCCACCATTCTTCTCACACACTATGGCTGATGCTGTCTTGAGCTGCTCCATGATTCCATTGCTTGTCTCATTTATAACTATGATATCGCCAGGCTTATAACTCTCCTTGAGTTCTTCCTCTGACTGGCATACACACAGAGGCGCCGTTGCCGATCTCTCATTGATCGAATATCCCTTAACAAGAATATGTCCTACCACATGAACTTTTATCAGATTGGTCGTACCTGTAACACCCAGTGGAACTCCAGCAGTTATTACCACAACTTCTCCATCCTTCACGTATCCATTCTTCTTTGCTGCATCTACAGAATGCTCGAACAGATCATCCGTACTCTTCTCTTCGCCTATGACAAGCGGCTGAACTCCCCATGAAAGATTAAGCTGTCTGGCAACCTTCTCAACAGGTGTACATCCAATGATTGGACACTTTGGTCTGTACTTGGAAAGCATCCTTGCAGTTTTACCTGACTTTGTAACTGTAATTATAGCCGCAGCTGCAAGATCAATAGCAGTGGTACATGTTGCATGTGATATTGCGCTTGTAATATCTGGATTCTGCACTGCATCTCTGCTGAAGAAACGCTTATTGTAATCTATATCACGCTCCGCTCTCTCAGCGATGGTCTTCATGGTATGAAGAGCCTCTACAGGATACTTACCCGCAGCAGTCTCGCCCGAAAGCATAATAGCACTTGTACCATCATATATCGCATTTGCAACATCTGTTGCCTCCGCCCTGGTAGGTCTTGGATGACTCATCATAGAGTCAAGCATCTGAGTGGCCGTAATCACCTGCTTGTCAGCATTGTATACTTTCTTTATGATCATCTTCTGAATAATAGGCACATCTTCCAGCGGAATCTCCACACCCATGTCTCCTCTGGCTACCATGATTCCATCCGATACCCTGATGATCTCATCTATATTATCCACACCCTGCATGTTCTCTATCTTTGCAATAATATTGATATTGTCACATCCATATTCATCAAGAATCTTTCTGATCTCCAGAATATCATCCGCAGATCTTACAAATGATGCTGCTATAAAATCAAAATCATTCTGTATTCCGAATATAATGTCCTGTCTGTCAACCTCACTTATATACGGCATCGTCAGGTTAACCCTTGGAACGTTGACTCCCTTGTGATTGGACACCGGTCCGCCATTCTCTACATGGCATACTATCTCCTTATTGGTTACCTTCTCTATCTTCATATTAATAAGGCCATCATCTATAAGTATAGTATCCCCCGGTTTTACATCATTTACAAGATTCTTATAGGTGATTGATACCTTATCCTTGTCACCTATTATATCTTCTGTTGTAAGCGTAAATGTCTGTCCCTCAACAAGCTCTACCTTACCGTACTCAAAGTCCCCTACTCTGATCTCTGGGCCCTTGGTGTCCAGTAAAGTTGCAACCGGTATTCCCAGTTCTTCTCTGAGCTTGACTATTCTATCTTTATTTCTTTTATGCTGAGCATGATCCCCATGAGAAAAGTTAAATCTGGCAACATCCATGCCCTCGATCATGAGTTTTCTCAGTATCTCGTCATCATCTGTTGCCGGACCTAATGTACATATTATTTTCGTTTTTCTCATATTCATTTAGAATACTCCTCCTAATGTTTTATAATCATGGAATATTATAACATATGATTTATATATTTAATATGCAATTCCAAATCCTTTACCAATTATTTTATTTCTTTTTACTTTGTTTTTTTCATTTTAATTTTGTTTTAATCGTATTTTTGTAATATTTTTGTAACAAATGCATGCACTTTTGTTGACAATTATATCTATAGGAACTATTATGTAAACTGTAATAAAAACACGCTTATGGAGGATTACATGAATAAAAGAAAACTTACCAAAAAGATCCTGGGATTTTCGCTGGGACTGGGATTTGCATCTCTCTTAGGTGCCTTTCACAGCACAGCTTTTGCTGCTGATACTTCCGATATCAGCACAACATCTACCAAGTCTCAGGTGCAAGAAATCGTAGATGAGGGAAATTTTAATTATACAGAACTCAGTGCAGATGAAATTAAACATATTTATAATCTATATGACAATGATCCGGAAACAATCAGTCAGCTGCAAAAGCAATCTGATTTTGTAAAATCAGGCAATGCTGCCACCCTTTCCTCTGGTTACATACATTCTTCTCAGTTTGATGGATATACCATTGTCAAAGGTATCGATGTTTCAGAGTGGAACGGAACAATCAACTGGAAAAAGGTAAAAGCCGCAGGAATAAAATATGCTTTCGTAAGAGTTGGTGGGCGTTATACTGAAAGCGGCGGATATTTCGAAGATGATCTTTATGCCGAAAACCTCAAGGGGGCTATTGATGCAGGTCTTGATGTTGGTGCATATTTCTTCTCAGCAGCAATCAACACTACTGAGGCAAAAGCTGAGGCAGCATACGCAATGAAAAAAGTTGCCGGATATAATCTAACTCTTCCTATAGTAATGGATTACGAATATGATTCCGGCCCTTCAGGACGTCTGTACAACGCTCACCTATCCAAAGCAGCAGCAACAAATGTTGTAAAAGCATTCTGCTCCGCTGTTGAGAAAAAGGGATACGTGGGTATGATATATGCCAGCAAATCTGTTCTTGCCGGAGATATGAATGTGGGCACCATTGCCAAAACATTCCCTGTCTGGTCAGCACAGTACAATGATGAGGATACGTTAACCAGCAAGCATTCTTATTGGCAGTATTCATCATCCGGCAAGTTATCTGGAATCGACCATGCAACCGACATGAACTTCAGATATATAACAAAACCTGCCGCTGTTACATCGGTAGCTCAGCACAGTTCAACAGACTCTACTATTACTCTGTCATGGGCAAAGATCCCTGAAGTATATGCTTATCAGATCGTAAGATATGATGAATCTCAGGGCAAATACGTTCAGGCAGGTATAGCCAAAGGTGCCGGAACCACAACATTTACTGATACCGGCCTTCTGGATGGCAAAAAGTATACATACAAGGTGCGTGGATATTATAAACTCAATTCCGGAACTGTCTGGGGTAAATATTCATCCGAGACTATTGGTATAACAATTCCTGATATTGTAGAAAACTTTAAAGCCACTGTTCAATCTGATTCATCTGTAAAACTGACCTGGTCTACGATCCCGGTATCAAGTGGATACAGAATTTACAGAGCCGACTCCATCAATGAAAACTATGATATAGTTGCTACTATATCTTCCGCAGATACAGATTCATTTACTGATACCACTGCTCTCTGTGGAACAAAATACAGTTACAAGATAAGAGCTTATTCCGTAACCGACACTGGTACAATATGGCACACAATATCTGATCCTGTATCGATAACAACAAAGCCTGGCACAGTGACCGGACTTACAGTTGACAAGACAACAACCAAAAGTATCACTTTGAGCTGGAATCCACAGGTCAATATCGATGGCTATATACTTTGTGTATGGAACAAGAATGACGCCGCATGGGACAGAGTCGTAAAAATCGCAGACCCTTACACTTATTCCTACACACATACAGGGCTCAAAGCTGGTACCGAGTATAGTTATTCTGTCGTAGCATACTACAAATCAGGCAGCAGCTACAAATATACAGGACGTACATCAGCACTCAGTACATATACCGGTCCGGCTGCACCAGACAACATCATTGTCAGCGGAAGGACTGAAGCATCTGTAAAGCTTTCATGGCGCAAAGTTAACAGGGCTTCCGGTTATCTTATATATGTATATGACAACGCAAGCAAGAACTACAACCGTGTCGGCAAAGTATCTGATGCTTCTGTACTGTCATACAATGTAACAGGACTCAAATCAACAACAACATATACATTTGCTGTGAAAGCTTATGTCCAGGAAAACGGTTCGATTGGATACGGTGATAAGAAGACTATATCGACATGTACAACACCTGTGACTCCTTCAAACACATTTAAATACAACAAAATGGGCTCACATACATATCTCAAATGGTCCAGCATATCCGGCGCATCCGGTTACATAGTGTACAAATACAACAAAAAGACCAACGCATACACCAAGATTAAAACACTGACAGGTGCTGCATCAAGCTCATTTGTCGGACCGAATCTTCCTGCACAGTATGGCTACAGAATAAGAGCATTCATAAAGAATAACGGTCATACATATGTTGGCAAGATATCCGATGCCCCATCTAAGATCAGCGGAACACTGTATGGAACTGTGATCGACAGCTGGGTATATGTAAGAGCTGGTGCCGGAACAAATCACAGCATTGTTGCCACTCTTCCAAAGAACCGCACAGTCAGAATCGTCGGTGTAAGAAAATCCGCTAAAGGTGACTATTGGTACAAAGTATCATTTACATCCGGCAAGAAGACAAAGACAGGATTTATGTATTCACTATATGTAAAGATAAAATAATTCACAATATAACAAAAAGGCATGTCAATGCGAAATCGCATTGACATGCCTTTTATTTTATACTTATACCAAACAATTATCTTACAACTTTAAATGACGCCTTAACATATCCATCCGCATAAAGCACCAGTTCTCTTCCATTGCTTCCCCACATAAGCTCTTCCTCTGCATATGAAGGCTCCACAAACTTGACGTCAAGTCTCTTCAGATCCTCATGCGCACATGCTGCGGTGCGTAAGAGCAGCATTCCCTGGACTACCGGATGATCTGTGAGGTGGATCTTATTCTCGTCTCCTGTCTCCTTGCTGAACGCATATACCTCTTCCTTGGTAAATGTGTGGAACGGCTTCTCATCCTCATAATCAGCCTTCTCAACTCTCTTAATATCCTTCTCCTTGTCAGACGCCTTTACGAGTGTGATGGTCATCTTCTCAACAGGGGTCTCCTCTCCCTCTGCCTTTCCAAGTATTGAGAGTATGTACATGAAAGCATTCTCCTTCACATCGCCATACTCATATGTGATGCTGTCGGCAGCTTCTGCCTTCTCTCTGTCCACCGTGTAGGATATCTTGCCTATGAATGCTCCCTGGTATGTGGATGCGTCCATGTCTGTCATCTTTGTTCCAAGTCCCATGATCCTGTCATAAATCTTCATATAATTCTCCTTCTAAAACTTATTCTGCCTGTTATATTCTCTTATTTGCGTACAGTTTAATCCTTATCATCCAATTGCCTTGCGCACGGACCACCCACTAATGTCTATGAATGTTTTCTGTCCGTGACAAATCCGTTTCTTCTTATCATGTCAAAGTCAAGGTCAAATGATGTGCCATCGGTGGTCAGGAAGTCTCCACTTATGACCGCATTTGCTCCGGCTGCAAGTGCAGCCTCGCCGTTGTCCTCATATCTTCCTCTTCCAGCCGCAAGCCTTATCATAACTTTTGGCATGACAAATCTGTATACTGCTATCGTTCTGACATACTCCTCCTCAGTGAGAGGCGTCTTGTCGTAGAACGGCGTTCCCTCCCTAGGATTGAGGAGGTTCATCGGAACCGAATCCACTCCAAGCTCTCTGAGTTCAAATGCAAGCGCCACCCGGTCCTCAAGTGACTCTCCCATGCCGAACAGACTTCCACTGCACACCATAAGTCCCGCAGCCTTTGCAGCGCGTATTGTCGCTTTCTTCTGTTCCTGTGTGTGGCTGGTACACACCTCCGGAAAATATGCCGGAGAGGTCTCAAGATTGTTGTGTATCATCGAGAGTCCCGCATTCTTGAGCTTCGTGAAGTCCTCCTGATCCAGCAGGCCAAATGACGCGCATATATTTATATCCACATTGTCGTGTATATCCTTGACCGTTTTCTCAGCAAGCTCAACCTCCCGCTTTGAAAGTCTCCTGCCCTCAGCCACAAGGCAGTACCTGAAGCTTCCCTTGTCATAGTCAATCGATGCACCCTCAGTAACCGCTTCATCGCCAAGCAGATTTATCTCTGGTATATCCTTCTTCGCTATCCTGGACTGTGCACAGTATCTACAGTTCTCTGTGCATCTGCCCTCCTTCACGCTTATGACCGAACACACATCGCACCGGTCTCCGCAGAAATGCTCTCTTATCTCATTTGCTGAAGCCGCCAGTATATCCAGATCCTCATGTGCAAGCTTTAGAGCCTCATCATATGTGATCTCCGCTCCACCATTCAGCACGCGGTTCTTAAGCTCCTCTACATACTCTCTACCCATATGATTCCTACCTCTTTTCTGTAAAGTTCTCCAGTTTCATCTGGTCTTCAGCCCTTGTGTATAGTAACTTCTGGTATCAGTCAGATGTACACGGTATGTTTTACCGGACATCTGCCTACCCATACGTATATATGGAAAGAGCCTGCCACTGGCAGGCTCCCCATCTGTATATACCTCTCTATGTCTTTCACAGATATTTAGTCTCAGCTATTTCAGCTTATATATCTGCCATGTAGTCCAAATTATCGCATCAGGATTACAGTGCAGCCTTGATCTGCTTATAGATACCCTCGGCATCAAGCTCATACTTGTGAAGCAGTTCCTTTGCAGGGCCTGACTCACCGAATGTATCTCTCACACCGATCCTTGTCAGCTTTGTAGGACACTTCTCAGCAAGCACCTCTGCAACAGCACTTCCGAGACCACCTATGATGGAGTGCTCCTCAACTGTGAACACTCTTCCTGTCTTCTGGGCTGTCTCTACGATGATATCCTCATCAATAGGCTTGATAGTGTGTATATTGATAATCTCCGCATCTATACCATCAGCAGCGAGCATATCCACAGCCTTCACAGCCTCAGATACACAAAGTCCTGTAGCTATGATAGATATGTCCTTGCCGTCCTTGAGCTTAACCCCTTTGCCGATCTCAAACTTGTATGTGCTCTCATCATTGAGTACTGGAACCGCCAGTCTTCCGAATCTAAGATATACAGGTCCAACATACTCATATGCAACCTTGACTGCTGCTCTGGCCTCTACATCGTCACATGGGTTAATTACAACCATGCCCGGGATCTCTCTCATAAGTGCGATATCCTCACAGCACTGATGTGTTGCTCCATCCTCACCTACTGAGATTCCTGCGTGGGTTGCACCGATCTTCACATTCAGATGTGGATATCCGATAGTATTTCTCACCTGCTCAAATGCACGTCCTGCAGCGAACATTGCAAACGAACTCATAAATGGAACGTATCCGCATGTTGACATTCCGGCAGCTATTCCTGCCATGTTCGCCTCCGCGATACCACAATCAACGTGGCGCTCCGGATAAGCTTTCTTAAAAATAACTGTCTTGGTTGCCTCTGCAAGGTCTGCATCTAAAACAACAAGATCATCATGCTCTTTTGCGATCTCTACTAAGGCATTGCCATAGCTCTCTCTGGTTGCGATTGCTTTATTCTCTATCATAATGCTGCAGCCTCCTTCTCAAGTTCTTCCATGGCGATCTTATACTCTTCTTCATTCGGAGCCTTTCCATGCCAGCCGGCCTTGTCCTCCATGAATGATACACCCTTGCCCTTGATCGTGTGGGCGATGATCGCTGTAGGCTCACCCTTGTGGGACTTTGCCTCAGCAAATGCCCTGTCGATCTCGTCAAAGTCATTGCCATTGATATTGATAACATGGAAGTTGAATGCCTTGAACTTCTCATCTATAGGATATGGTGAGCATACATCCTCAACCGTTCCATCAATCTGAAGATTGTTGTTATCTACTATAACGCACAGATTGTCAAGCTTTCTATGTCCTGCGAACATAGCTGCCTCCCATATCTGTCCCTCCTGGATTTCTCCATCACCGCAGAGACAATATGTTCTGTAATCCTTGCCCTGCATCTTTGCTGCAAGTGCCATACCTACTGCAACTGAAAGTCCCTGTCCCAGTGATCCTGATGACATATCCACTCCTGGAGTGTGCTTCTTGTCAGGATGTCCCTGAAGGTAAGATCCAACATGTCTGAGTGTCTTTAAGTCTTCTATTGGGAAAAAGCCTTTTAACGCAAGTGCTGCGTAGTAGCCCGGAGCTGTGTGTCCCTTTGAGAGCACGAATCTGTCACGATTCTCGTCCTCAGGATTCTTAGGATCCACATTCATCTCCTCGAAATAAAGATAAGTAAACAGGTCTGCTGCTGATAATGAGCCGCCTGGATGTCCGCTCTTTGCATTGTATACACCTGTAACAATGCCCTTGCGAACTTCTACAGCTTTTTTCTGAAGTTCTAATTTGTTCATCTCATTCTCCTTTTAACTGGATACTGTATTTGTATCATACAGAGCCATTATAACATAATTTCTTCTATTTAGAAGTACGTTTTTACATGCATTTTTCAAGAAATATTACAAGGTTTTTTCAAGGTTATCTGTGCATTTCGACCAAATATACCTGCAGAGGTGTCTGGCGGATCATTGTATTCACTTTGTCCGCCTCGCAGCGCACCTGTCCACGTATCAGCCGCTGATCCACTCATACAGTATGCCTGCCATCTCCCTGACATAGTATGTCGGAAGCAGCCACCATGCGGTGCTTCCGGCTATGGAGCCAGTTTCTATACCCTGTTTGTCTGCAATCCTCTTTGCCCTGTACTCATGGAATTCATTTGTCACGATATTCATCCCGTCAGGCAGGCCATTCTGTTCTATGATCTGAGCCGAAAACTTTATATTCTCCCTTGTGGATGTGGACTTGTCTTCCATATATATTCTCTCCGGAGCAATTCCGTGCTCTGTAAGGTATTCATACATGCACTGAGCCTCCGACATGCTCTCATCTGCGCCCTGTCCACCGGACACAACACATACAGTCTCCGGATTCTCATCAAGATAATCCTGTGCTGCTATAAGTCTCTCTCTCAGCATAAGGCTTGGACCGCCGCCTCTAACCGCGCATCCGAGCACCACGACTGTGGCATCCTGTTTAGGCTTTACATGAGCCGCATAGACCATGTGATACGTGATGACCACAACAAGGGCAAGAGCAATGGTTACAAGCGCAAGCACGATACTGAGGCATATCTTTCCTGTTTTTTTGTCCCAGAGCTTTCTGACAGATTTGTCTATCTTTGCCCTGAATACTCCATACAATGTGAGAAGTGCAAACACGCCTGTTCCCAGCAGGGTTCCTATATTCACATGACACCCTCTGAACACCGGATATATGAACATCAACATTCCCAGCACGCCTATTACACAGAATATAACTCTCCATATATGATATCCCCGTGTACGCACCGCCACACCATCTTTGTTTATTTCTTTACTCATATCTTCATGGCTCTTCTGAGTCATTTTATCTGTCATCTATTCTATCCTCCCCGTTTTTTCTCTTTTCAGCTTCTTGATACCATTCACACAGAATAACAGTGACATGACTGTTGCTATAGTCCAGCCTATCGGCCAGGCCAGCCATATTCCTGTGGCGGAACCTATAACTCTTGACAGCACTATCGCCAGCACCACCCTGAGTATCAGATCCGTAAATGTCGATGTCATGAATCTGCCCATCATGCCTGTTCCCCTTAGTATTCCATCCGCTACAAGTTTTGCCGATACTACAAAGTAGAACGGCGCCAGTATCCTGAGATATGTGACTCCCGTGTCAAGGGCAAGTCCTGTCCTGTTCTCCATAAATGGATACATGCCATAACGGCCAAAGAAGAAGTACAGAACCGCAAATGGTATGCATAGTCTCCATATGAGTTTTATTCCAGCTTTAAGTCCCTGTCCTATCCTGTCAATCTTACCCGCACCAAGATTCTGTGCGGTATAGTTGGATATTCCATTTCCAAGTGTTGTAAATGACGTTATGACGAGATTGTTGAGCTTTACAGCCGCCGCATATCCCGCTATGACAGAGGCTCCAAATCCATTGATGACGCTCTGAATAATTATATTTCCAACTGAGATAAAGCTCTGCTGAAGTATGCTCGGTATGGCTATGACTGCTATCTTGCCCAGCATGCTTCCTGAAAATACACGGACCTTCCCCTCAGTGCGAACTGCCGCCAGACGTCTGAACACAACTATTATCGCAAGTACAGCGCTCACGCCCTGACAGATGAATGTAGCCCACGCAACTCCATTTACCCCCATCTCAAATGTCTTTACAAACAGTATATCAACGGCTATGTTGGACACCGATGAGATGGCAAGAAATATGAACGGTGTTCTCGAGTCGCCCAGCGCGGAGAATATTCCTGTCGCTATGTTGTAGAAGAACAAAAATGGCACGCCCAATATGTATATGTTCAGATAAGTAAGCGAATCTCTCATCAGCTCATCCGGGGTATCAATAAGTGCCAGCAGTCTCTCTCCAAGCAGGAATCCAACCAGCATGAGAATCGCCACAAGTACCGCACTTGCTATGAGAGTAGTCCAGACCGCAGTCTTCATCTCGCTGTATTTCTTTGCCCCGAACAGCTGGGATACTATGACCGAACAGCCTATATTGCACCCAAATGCAAATGCTATGAAGATAAGCGTTATCTCATAGCTGTTACCGACCGCCGCCAGAGCATTTTCTCCTATAAACTGCCCCGCCACAAAGCTGTCCGCTATGTTATAGAGCTGCTGAAATATCACACTTCCGAAAAGTGGCAGGCAGAATCTCCAAAGCACGGATTCAGGCCTTCCCACAGTAAGATCTTTGTTCACTTTTTTCCCTTCTTTTCTATAATTTACTCCTGTTTTCGGTTTTATTCTAAACTCGTTCACACGGCATTACAATAGGCAAAATAGTAAACATCTTCGGCTGAACACCCGTTTTTTTGTACTTATTCCCATATATTTTCTATCATGTTATGCATATAAAAACGACAGTACATGCCGAGATGGACATATACTGCCGGATCTTTTTATATTTTAAGTTTCTTGGTAATTACAGTATATCTATGTATTCCCCTGACAGCGCCTTGTTCATCGATCTGACAGCACAGAATTTGCCGCACATACTGCACGTGTCGCTGTACTCGTCATCAGGTTTTCTGCTGTCCCTGATCTCCTTTGCAGTCTCAGGATCTATGGCACATGCAAACTGTGCATCCCAGTCGAGGACACGTCTCGCATCCGCCATCTTGTCATCTATATCCCTCGCTCCAGGTATCCCCTTTGCTATATCTGCCGCATGGGCTGCTATCTTGGATGCGACGATTCCCTGCTTGACATCGTCTACATTTGGCAGGGCAAGGTGCTCTGCTGGTGTTACGTAACAGAGGAATGCTGCGCCGTTCATGGCTGCAACCGCTCCGCCTATGGCACTTGTGATGTGATCGTATCCCGGTGCTATATCTGTGACAAGCGGTCCAAGTACGTAGAATGGTGCGCCCATACAGAGTGTCTTCTGAACTTCCATGTTGGCTGCGATCTGATTGAGTGGCACATGACCAGGGCCCTCAACCATAACCTGTACATTATGATCCCACGCGCGCTTTGTCAGCTCTCCAAGTCTGACAAGCTCCTCTATCTGACATACATCCGTTGCGTCCGCAAGACATCCCGGACGACATGCATCTCCAAGTGATACCGTCACATCGTATTCCTCGCATATATCAAGGATCTGGTCAAAATACTCGTAGAACGGATTCTCATTGCCTGTCATGGTCATCCATGCAAATACAAGACTGCCGCCACGGCTGACTATATTCATCTTTCTCTTATGTTTCTTGATCTGTTCGATTGTCTTTCTTGTTATTCCGCAGTGGAGAGTCACAAAATCAACTCCATCCTCCGCATGAAGACGTACCACATCGATGAAATCCTGTGCTGTCAGTGTCGCAAGGTCTCTCTGATAGTGTATAACGCTGTCATATACCGGCACAGTTCCTATCATAGCCGGACACTCTGAAGTGAGCTTCTGTCTGAACGGCTGTGTATTGCCGTGGCTTGACAGATCCATGATCGCCTCTGCTCCCATCTCGACAGCACTCATAACCTTCTGCATCTCGATACCATAATCCTTGCAGTCTCTTGACACGCCAAGATTGACATTGATCTTGGTCCTCAGCATGCTTCCAACTCCCTCTGGGTTTAAGCATGTGTGCTTCTTGTTGGCAGGTATCGCTACCTTGCCCTCTCCTACCAGTTTCATCAGCGCCTCAGTGGACATATGCTCTTTCTCGGCAACTTTCTCGATCTCAGGAGTTACTATGCCTTTTCTTGCTGCGTCCATCTGTGTTGTGTAATTTCTCATCTGTTCCTCCAATCTGATCCGGCTTTATAAATCTGTTCCAGATCTAATATTTGTTTCTCTTACACTCTTATAGTGGCGGAAGGTGGTGCCCCCAATCAGCCACTTTAGGAATATCCCACTCACGTGGATTATTCCTTATGAAAAAAGAAAGAAGAGACGAGGGAATGCGTCTCTTCTTTCTTACATCATTATGTATGTATCAAACGTATCCCTACGGCGGCATTATCCGCATCAGGTTGTGGGTCGAAGCGTTCAGCCTCCTCTCAGCCGGCTAACTCGCCAGCTCCCCATATACTATCCAATTCTCTGACAACAAGTATACCGCTGTCAGATCGTAACATCAACATATTTTTCTGTGATGTTACACCGTATGCTGCAACTCATTACTGATCTGCATCTTTTCTAAGGTCATAATAGTGCGGAATGATATCCTCGTAATGTCCATCCGGCATTCTGAAGCCTCCCGGGATAACGCCCAGCGGAGTAAAACCAATCCTTTTATACAGATGAAGTGCATGTACATTTGATGCTACTACGGCATTGAACTGGAGCACTCCAAACCCTTTCTTCTTTGCCATGGAGATACAGTCAAGCACAAGCTTTTCTCCTATGTGCTCACCGCGGATATCGCGTCTCACGGCATAGCTGGCGTTACATATATGTCCGCATCTTCCCACGTTGTTCGGATGAAGTATGTAGAGTCCTACCACCTCACCACTCTCTGCGTTCTCGGCGATACCGGTATATGTCTGCTCTTTGAAAAATGCATCTCCCTCTTCCGGAGACAGGTCTTCTTCCTGTGGAAATGCCACTCCGTCATCAACAACCTGATTCCATATCTCTGATGCTGACTTTGCATCTTCTGTTGTGTACTCTCTTATGTTGATATTCATCTATGCGTCCTCCTATTATGATAAGATTTCACTTATGTTCTATTTATTCTTTTATCATTTTGTCTCACTGTGAACATATAAAGCAATTCAGTGTGATATTACAATTATCTCCTACAAATCCACAGCCTGCCTCACTTCCCTCTTTTTCCAGCTCACAAAGCCATACATATCATTCGCAAAGAATATGACGAAGTTTACAACTACAGGAATGTATGCCGGATTCTCAAGTGACGCGAGAACCCACAAAACTATCAGGATCACATCATTTGCTGCATATCCCACCGCATAGTATGACGATCTCAGCATGGTGAGCGCAGCCGCCAGGAAACTTGTGACTATGGATATTGTGCTGAACACTATATTCGGCGTGTCAAGTATCATGAGTATATAGTAGAATACAACCGTTACAAGCACCGTGCTGACAGTGAGCCATATCACATGTCTTCTTGTCAGCTTCTGTATGGCAACCTCA
Source organism: Clostridiales bacterium (assembly GCA_029338615.1). Classification (GTDB taxonomy): domain Bacteria; phylum Bacillota; class Clostridia; order Lachnospirales; family Lachnospiraceae; genus Coprococcus. The sequence continues at coordinate 4,153 of JAQYAS010000118.1, read as the reverse complement.
CTGCTGTTGCCCTCCGACGGATTCTTGAACCACGTTATGGCGGACCACACCGCCATCGGCATCGTCATCCCGAGGTAGGTTATCATCTCACCCCAGTAGCGGAACCTGAATGATATTATACCGTATAATATGCTGAATACGACCATCAATATCTGCGCCCACACATTTCCTTTTGCAGCAAATATAAGCGATGTCACGCCTATGAGTGCCGCCGCCAGTGTGAGGATATCCAGATCTGCAGTGAGAAGATTCGATACCAGCACTATAATGAGGGAACACAGCCAGATAAGCCATTCCCGCTTAGTCAGTTCTTTTATTGGATTGTTCATTTTGTCTTTACTCCTTCTGCTCCTTGCACACATCCAAAGCCTCTGTATTCCATAGCTTTATCCATTTTCTTTCTAGGTCTCATATCCGGCTTCTCTGCAGCAGATTGTGAATCGCCGGCTCCGTCTGTCTCCGTAAATGTATGTATGTAAACTGTCTATTATCAAAAGCATCATAATTGCTGTATACCTATAACCATGCACTCCTCAGATGCCTTAAATCCCATTGATTCGTACAACGGTCTACCGCTTTCCGTGGCATCAAGGCTTATCTCCGTGGCGCCATGTGCACGCGCGTCCTCTATAAGCATATTTACAAGCTGTCTGGCGATTCCCCTCCTCCGATAGGATTCTTCTGTATATACATTCATGAGATGTGCCCTCTTTCCCGAAGGATGAGAAAATGTTGGCATTATTTCAATATAAGACATACTGGCACACGCCACACATCTTCCGTCATCGACAGCTACAACAGTTGTCTGATCACCCTCAAGAAAATACCTTCTGCTGCTCACCACCAATTCATCGTCAAATATGTAATCAGCAGGAAGATCATTGACTATCCTAAGCATGGACAATCTGACATCCATCAGCATATCTATATCATTTGCATCTGTCACTCTATACTCCATAATACCCCCTTATTAATCCTTGACATTTTATGCCTCCTGTTATAATAACACAAGTCGGACGGTATGTTGAATATTAATATACCTTGCAAGGTGTTCTGCAGATGCAGGATTCCCGGATGGAATATGAATCGCGATACAAATATATCAGAATTTTCATGAGCCAGATAAGATACTTTATCTTATCTGGCTCTTTTTTTATGCGGCTGGCAGGTTAATGTGTACCCGCGATCATACACTTTTCATTTTTTCAATTAATAATATATGACTCATGATATTTGGGGCTTATGCTGAGTCTATAAGTACAAATTTTAGGATATTTGCAAAACACATTGACGTTCATCTATATATGTGCTAATTCTATATATAGATGATTATCAATGTGAGGTGAATGAAATGAAGTTAACAGATGTTGCTTTAATATGCAAAGCACTTGGAGATTCAAACAGACTGGAAATAGCGCAGATGTTGTCAGATGGAGAGAAATGCGGATGCAGGATTTTAGAGAGATTTAGCATTACCCAGCCTACATTATCTCATCATATGAAAATACTGGTGGAGTGTGGGTTGGTTAATGACCGGAAAGAAGGCAAATGGCATCATTATTCATTGAATTGTGAAGCTTTAATAGAATTCAAAAATTATATTGGCACTTTGACATGTGAGTCGTGCTGTGACCCAAAAGATAACTGTTGTTAGAGGGGAAATGCTAAGATGAAGTTTTTTCAAAAATATTTATTCTGTGTGAGTTATGATTTATCCAATGCTGATTAAGAATAGCTAATAAGACGAAAGGAAGATTTCTATGACAGTAAGAGAAAAAGCAGAACTGATTGTAAAAGATATAAAGAAAGAACAGGAAACAAATCCGGTTATCATTTTTAAGAATATTGCAGAGAAGGAATATGTCAGTATTCATGGACCGGAACACCATATATTAGATGGCGCAAGTTTGCTTGTGGCCTACAAAAACGCAGGTGGAGAGATAAACTTAGATCAGGCATTGGACAGGCTGATGGCAGAAGGACTTAGGATGCCAGGAGCAATGTGCGGTTTATGGGGAATATGCGGAGCAGTCACTTCTATTGGTGCTGCACTTGCAATCATCGATGGAACAGGTCCGCTTTCAACAGATGGAACATGGGGAAATCATATGCAGTTTACCTCGAAAGCAATAGGAGAATTAGGAACCATAAACGGACCAAGATGCTGCAAGAGAGATGCAATGGTAGCGTTTAAGAATGGTATCGATTATGTGAATGCTCATTATGGTGTAACATTGAATTACGAACAAATGCCATGCGGATTCACAGAACTTAATGAGCAATGTATAAAGGAGAGGTGTCCATTTTATGAGTAAGAAAAAAGTAGCTTTTATTTGTGTCCATAATTCCTGCCGAAGTCAGATTGCTGAGGCTTTAGGAAGACATCTGGCATCAGATGTATTTCAAAGTTATTCGGCGGGGACAGAAACAAAACCTCAGATTAACCAGGATGCTGTTCGTATTATGAAGGAATTATATAATATAGATATGGAAGCAGAGGGACAGTACAGTAAGCTGGTTAGTGATATTCCAGATCCGGATATTACAATATCAATGGGATGCAATGTAGGATGTCCCTTTATAGGTAGGCCATTTGATGATAATTGGGGACTTGAGGATCCAACCGGGAAAAGCGATGAGGAATTTAAAGTAGTCATTGAACAAATAAGGCATGATATTTTAGGGTTAAAAGGCAGATTGAATCAGAATTTAGATTTTATCAATTCCAGTTTGCCGGACTGACAGAATCCGAAAAACTGCATAAGAATCAAGTAGCAGGAGCAGAATAACTCTGCTCCTACGTGATATAAATTTAATGTTTTATGCAAAATTCACAGCCACCGCTCTGTCCAATACAGTCTCTGCAATCAGAATCCACCTCAAACACATCTTCACCCGCGATCAGATATGTTCCAACAAGACTCATCTTCGGCGACATACATTCTCCGTTCCATGACACGCCCACCTGTGATGCATCCATAAGTCCAAGCAGCTCAGGTACAGCATCCATGCCCATTCCATAATATCCCGGACCGAATGACGGACTGCAATACATCTTCTCGTATACACTGTTCTTTCTCTCAAGATATCCCTGTAGCCACCCTCTTATGACATCCATGCATGCCACCTGAAATGCCTCCATGTAATACTGTTCAAGAACCGTTCCAGCACTCTCCAGGTCAACATCCGGCGCATGAAATGCATATAAGTAACCTTTTTCAACACCGGCTGTGTCAATCTGTTCAAGCACATTGCAATCTATCTTTTTATTTCCAAATTCCAGATATCCTTCACGAACACATTCCCTCGCAAATGGCTGCAACAAAACATACACTTCCATGGGATTCGAAACTGTTCCCTTACGGTTCGAATCTATTTTCCTGCCATTTGGTTTTTCTGACAAGGATCCAGTCATAATACTATTTACTACGTGATCTGCCAGCAGTCTATGTTCCGCGCGCATGCCATCTTCCATATCATTTATATGCGTGATCCGCGCCAGTCTGTCCTCAATCTGAGGTCTCAGCTTTCTCACATCTATGTGAACTATCTCTTCCTGTCTCTGCAGGTGCTTTATGACCTTGTCATACATATCCGGTCTGTGAACCACCAGGCACGAACTGCAATCCTTTATTCTCTGTCCTTTTCCGTTTATTATATAAGACGGACTTCCCATACAGTTCTCGTCAAGATAGAGTGGACAATAACAGAACAGGCAATTAAACTTTTCCTCATCCGCTACCTTATGACACGGAAAAAATTCACAATCTCTGTTCTGAAAAAAATTATAATTGTTTTTCATTATTTTATACCCGTCTTTTTTATACTTATAATTCAATATACTGTATAACTATTGAAAACTCCAGTGATTTGTTATATATTTATCCGACATGCATATAATTATTATGTTGAAAGGAATTTGAAATGGACACTAACAAGAAAAGAATTGAATACCTGGATATTGCCAAAGGTATTGGAATACTATTAGTAGTATGGGCGCACGCCAAAGCCCCTGGGACTCCTTATATTTACGAGATGCATATGCCATTCTTCTTTATTATTTCGGGACTTTTATATAACTCGTCCAGACCATTTGGTCCCTACATCAAAAGCAAAATCCTGAGCCTGTATATACCCTTTATATTTTGGAACT
>JAQYAS010000117.1 GCA_029338615.1 Clostridiales bacterium | reverse complement strand
GCCGGCTGGCACTTGAAGAAGTTGACGATGTAGGCACCGTTTCTTGGTGATTCTCCTGCGATGTAGTTGAGACCTGCACCGCCACAGAGCCATCCATCAGTCCACATATATCTATCTGAGTATTCATTTTGCTCAGCTTTTTTGCTCTCGGTAAACCATGCATGCTCCTCTGAGGTGTGGCCTGGAACCAGGTCGAGGAGAATGTGCATGTCCCTCTTGTGAGCCTCAGCGAAGAGGTTCTCTATGTCCTCCATTGTTCCGTATCTTTCGGCAACCTTCTTGTAATCCCTTACATCGTAGCCTGCATCGGAAAATGGTGAATCAAAGCAAGGATTCATCCAGATAGCGTTGCATCCAAGAGACTTGATATAGTCAAGCTTTGCAGTGATTCCGTTAAAATCACCGATACCGTCGCCGTTGGTATCGTAGAAACTCTGTGGGTATATTTCATAAAAAATTGCATCTTTAAGCCATGTAGCCATAATAAATGTCCTCCTTATAAAAATGCAGCATGCGCATATAAATGCACTTCGCGCGGCGCATGCGTTACTATTCGTTCTTCCATAATATGAGCAGCGCACTTGCAGCTATGCGCTGGTGGTTTAAGGTATAAGGTAAGGTACTGCAAACCCACACAGAAATCTGCCTCAAAATACGGAGAACGGTCTTAATAGTATTAAGAACATTCTACTCATTATAATAAAATATAATATGGAAAAATGTAATCCTTTATATGTAAATTAATAGATTTATTTTGCAGAAAAATATGCTTGTTGAAAACGCGCAGCAAACATAAGAATATCTGTATTTTATCTGGTTCAAATACTGGAAAAATTTTGCATTAAACTGTAAAAGTTTAAACACACAAATGCTACAATGTATGTTACAATCACAGGGTGTGTGTCAGCAAAAATGAAAAAATAATATAAAGAGAAGGAGGCGGATGTCATTTTTACAGACATCTGCAAAAGAAAAGTGTATGAGTAAAGATAATAACAGTGGCGACAGAGAAAAGTTCGCCTCCAGACTTGGGTTCATCCTTGTGTCGGCGGGATGTGCCATAGGTCTTGGAAATGTATGGAAGTTCCCGTATATATGCGGGCAGAATGGTGGAGCGATATTTATCGTGATATATCTGCTGTGTCTGCTGCTTCTGGGATATCCTATCCTTACCTGTGAGTTTGCGATAGGCAGAGGAAGTGGCAAGAGCGTTGGTTCAGCACTTAAGGAGCTTGCGCCGAAGGGCGGCAACTGGCATAAATTCAGCTGGTATGCCTATGCCGGCAACTATCTGCTTATGATGTTCTATACTATGGTAGCAGGCTGGATGGTATACTATGTGTACGTCATGGGCACAGGACAGCTTCATGGTGGATCAGTAGAAGCAATAGAAGACAAATTTACAGGGATGCTTGCATCACCGGGACTTATGGTTGCGATCACACTTGCGGTCATCGTGTGCTGCATAGGTATATGTTCACTTGGGCTTCAGAACGGAGTGGAGAGGGTGACAAAGGTAATGATGCTGGCACTCATCGTTCTGATGATAGTCATGGCTGTGAACTCACTCATGCTCTCAGGCAACGAGGATGGGCTTAAGTTCTATCTCGTCCCAAGCATTGAGCGTGCAAATGCAAGAGGCTGGGGCAATGTTTTATTTGACGCCATGACTCAGGCGTTCTTTACACTAAGTGTAGGTATGGGATCCATGGAGATATTCGGAAGCTATATAGGCAAGGAGAGAAAATTGTCCGGTGAGGCGAAGAGCGTTATGTACCTTGATACATTTGTGGCGCTCATGGCCGGAGTCATTATACTGCCGGCATGCTTTGCGTATGGGATCAGCCCTGACAAGGGACCATCACTTCTGTTTATGACTCTGCCAAATGTGTTCAATCACATGCCGGGCGGAAGAGTGTGGGGAATACTGTTCTTCATATTTATGTCATTTGCGGCGCTGTCCACGGTCATAGCGGTGTTCGAGAATATCATATCGATAAGTATAGATATGTTTGGATGGAAGAGGAAGAAGTCACTCATTATAAATCTGATTGGGATATCCGTGCTTTCTCTGCCGGCTGTGCTGGGATTCAACGTGCTCTCAGGAATCACTCCGATGGGAGAGGGTACAAATATCATGGATCTGGAAGATTTCCTCGTATCGGGAAACATTCTCCCACTCGGATCATTACTATTTGTCCTGTTCTGTACAAGAAAGAATGGATGGGGATTTGAAAACTTTGTCGCTGAGGCAGACACCGGTATCGGTAAGCCGTTCCCGCAGTTCCTCGGAAAGTACATGTCATATGTGCTGCCGCTTATAATCGTGGTAATCTACTTCAAAGGATACTATGACACATTTGCACCGAAGGGAACCAGGCTGCTGTGCATCTGGATGGGAGTTGCGGCACTGTTCGTGCTCTTTATAGGATATCTGGCGTTGGGACATGAACGGGAGAGTAGGACAGATAAAAAAGAGTGAAAATTTCAGTGAATTTAACACGGATTTATTGTTTTTTGAAGCAAAACATGATATTATATAAGTACCAACAGTAAGTCCTTCGATAGTGCGTTTATCTATGTAAGTGTTCTGTGTGAGCATCGCTCGGAGGCAATTGGTATTTTAATAATATTTCAAAAAGGGATTGAAACCGCGATACAGATCGCAAGGTTCAATCCCTTTTTGATTATGTCAGCTCGTAAACACCCTTAAGTATTCCAAGTTCTCTCATAAGCTCAAGTTCCTCAGTGTAATGTCCAGTCTGCAGATGTGAATAGAACAGATTAGAAAATACATCCGCTATCTGCACAAACTTGTTGCAGGCTGAATCGAAGTAGCTCACTGAGAAATTTCCCGCAACCTGTCCTGACAGTGAAAGCTCGGTGTTCAGGTAATTTTCAAGAAATGATTTGTTCTCCACCCGCTCATTCCTCTCGTCAAGCTGCAGAAAGCAGTCCTCGTCAGGCAGATATCCATTCTGTATGAAGTAGAGCAGGGCAGATTTGATGGAGAAGTTGAATGTTCTGGAGATGTTGTCGAAGAAGCGGTTCGACAGATTTTCATTCTTCATCATGATATAGTACACGTCAAAGTGATGCTTCCTGGAGAAGTAATCCACAAATATGTGCTTCATGTCTCTGTCAAACTGTGCTCCTTTTAGTTCACGGAATTTGCCGTCCCGGAACATTCTGCCACCGTGCTTTGTTATCTTTCCGGTCATGTCGTCGACTTTGTCACTGTCGAGATCAAGAAGCATCTCGTAGTTAGAGGAAATGAATCTTTTGTATGCCCGTTCAAGGGCAATTGGGTCAAGAACATGTATCATGGATATTACAAAATATAGATCATTTGTGGAATATCTGTTTATAGAACCAGATTCATCTATGTATATGTTCATGACACCACATCCCCTTTTCCTGCGTACATTGAAGAATTAACACTTCATTTTAATCTACTGATACAAGCTCAATCTTGAAGTTGAGTTCCTTACCGGCCATCTCATGGTTTGCGTCAAATGTGATGGACTCATCATCCTTCTCTATGACCTTTACAAGGAACTGCTGCCCCATAGAATTGGCAAGATATACCTGATTACCGACTTCAAGGTTCTCTGCACCCGGCATGTCTGCAAGAGGAGCCTTGATGATTGCTTCAGGATCCGGCAGTCCGTAAGCGTCTTCCGGACGAAGGTGGATATCGATGATATCTCCAACGTTCATGCTCTCTACTGCCTGGTCAAAGCCTTTGATCATCTGGCCTGCGCCACATACGAATTCAATAGGCTCGCCTCTGTCATATGAAGAATCGAACTTTGTTCCGTCGTTGAATGTTCCTGTGTAGTGAACCTTGCAGGTTCTTCCCATGTTACTCATAAATATTTGTCCTCCAATTCGGGTAATATACAATTAATTGTAACATGAAATGATGGGAATGGGTATAGGTAAAATCAAGTATAACTGCTACGGTGTACCTACTTCTATCAGATTTCCATCCGGATCATAGAATCTGATAACCTTTTGTCCCCATGAATGAGTCATAAGGCGATTGACATATTTGATCTCGTATGGTGAATTGTCAAGAGCAATTGCGAACTCCTCAATATTTTTTTCTTCAAAATATAACTCGGATGCGTTGTTGTAGTGAATGATCTGCGAATTCAGAAAATCAGCCCATATGGTTGCGTCCTGAAGGACCAGACCACCTGTAAGAATTACATTTCCTTCGTTGTCAAGAATGACATCCAGCCCGAACAGATCTTTATAGAATTTTTTTGATAGTTCAATGTCATTGACAACTATTAAAGTGTTTTTCAGTTGCATTTAAGATTATCTCCCTTTTGTATAGTGTATAATTGATTATATATAAAAAATACCAGAGATTTTAAGAGGGGTCTAGCTTGAAAGAGTGGAAAACAGGTATTTTAAGTAAATCTATATACTAAAAATCAGCAAATGGTCAGAAAAAAATATACGCAGGCCATATAGCTATGGAGACCATGGTGGGAAAGAATGGAAGTCCCGAAGATCCTGGAGTCTCCATACATCAAAGATCCGGAAAACAGCAAGAAAAGCTACGAGCCGTTCAAAATGGAGATAGCCATGATCCGCAAAGGAGAATTTGATCCGGAGATAAGGGAGAAAGTTATGGAAGATAACAGATAAAAAAGGAGCTCTACTTAGTAGAACTCCCTGAATGTTTTCTTTCGGCATCTCTGCCTATCCGGGTTTTGGTAAACAAACAACCCTTATAAAGCTCAGCCGTGCACTGTTTCCCGGAACATCACACGCATCATCACTCTACAGCCTGCTACGACTATTAAGTTTACGTCAGGCTGATAGGCAACTCCTGTCACCTGCATAACAGCGCTTTCGCCCCGTTTCTATTATTCATTATAAACTGAGCCGCAAGAAAAACAACAAACCTGCAGTTTACCCATTGCATATATAATGTTCAGTCAAAACACAGGTAATTGGTCTGCTCTGTCTACAAAGTATATTAAAGGCCGGTCACTATATCTGTATTCCCATCGGTAGTGAAGAACTGCCGAGCCTCAGGATTTTCCTGCCGAGCTGAAGACCGCAGCGTCCTTATAGCGGTCGCAAGCGAGTGCAAATGGGAAATTCTGAAGTGACAGCAGTCGAACGTGATGGGGATACAGATATAGTGACCAGCCTTTTCAATACCTATAGGCAGACTGATTACCGTCCGTCCCTTACTTCTCCGGATGCTCCGTCAGCCAATGCTCGATAACCTGCGCATCAGAATGACACTGCACAAAAGTTCCGTTGATTCTCTGGGTACTCTCAATACCCTTTCCTGTCGTGATGACAAGCTCGCCAGGCTGAGCCTCATCAAGTGCTCTGGTGAGAGCCTGTTCCCTGTCAACGATTATATAGCAAGGCTTAGTGATGTACTGCTTGATCTCCTTGCAGATCTCCTCACAGGACTCAAATCCCGGATCCTCCATGGTGAGAACCACCTTGTCGGCATACTGTTCAGCAAGTCTTCCCATATCCTCACGGCGTTTCTTGTAACGTTCGCCGCCGCAGCCAAATACTACAGTGATTGACTTTGGCTTCATGGTCTTTTTAACCATCTCATATAGTCTGTACATGCTTATATAGTTGTGGGCGTAGTCGATCATAAATGTACGATCCTTCCAGTGATATACCTGAAGTCGACCAGGAACATATACGTCTCTGATGCTGCTTCTGATCTGATCATTTGGAATGCCAATGAGAAGAGAGGAGATGATGGCGGCAACAATATTTTCAACATTGTAATCACCGATCAGGTTGGTGTTGTATGCTCTGTTCTCTCCTCCGTATATAAGCTCAAAGTAGCTGTTATGGTCTGTGAGATCTTCATTGTGGATGCTGGCGAATTCAGTATCATTTTCAAAGAAATCGTCATCCCTTGACATGAGCTTTTCTACAGATTCCTTGCTTCCGTATACAACAACGTGCTTGTCTCTTACTTCATTATATATAGTCTCAAAATATCTTGTGTCACTGTACAGCACAACATTGTCGCACTGCTTCAGGAAGGATACCTTGCATCCGAGATAGTCCTCCATGGAGGCGTGCTCTGTCGGGCTGATGTGATCGTAGTCGATATTGGTAAATACTCCGACCTTGTAGTGCTCTCCGTAGATACGGTTCATCTTCATGGCCTGGGAAGAAACTTCCATTATACAGTGTGTACAGCCTTCATCTACAGCCATGTCGAAGTATGTCTGGAGTTCAATAGGCTCAGGTGTGGTGAGAGTGGTCTCAAAAACCTTTGTTCCAACATCAATCTCATGGGTTGAGAATGCTGAGCATCTGTTGTCGGTGTATTTGTCCAGTATATCCTTCATGACAAATGTAACTGTGGTCTTTCCCTTTGTTCCGGTGATTCCGACCTTGGTCATGTTATCACCTGGATTGCCGAAGAACCATCTGGCAGCAAGAGCCATGGCTTTTCTTATATCATTTACAATAATATAAGGAATGTCTACGTCGTCGTACTTTTGCTGTGACAAATATACGATGGCGCCCTGTGCGATGGCTGATTTCAGGTAATCCTCCTTAAATGAGGCACCCTTGCACACGAAGAATGTACCTGGGACCACATCCTTGGAATTGATGGTTATATGGGAAGGAGTGATGTCTGTGCAATCCTCCGAATATTCAGTTATAAGATCCTGCCTGCTTAAAATATCCAATAAAGCTGTAAATTGTAAATTCTCTTTCATACTTTTCCCCTTGGAATGTGTCTTTTATTGTATTTGTACGGACTATGATCCGTACGACTAAATGTATCACTTATTATGCTTTCTATAAATAATTATGTCAAATAAAAAAATACTCAGATCATTCGTTCTGTTCTCTTCATATTTATCTCCATTTGCATACAAATATATCCAAGCTGGTATAACCATGCCTATTATAGCATAACCTCAGGTATTATAGCACTTAAATTGTCGAAATGCGAAGCATTTTGGCTCGGTATTGATAACTTCTATCATATGCAAAAACTTGTGTTGACAAAGTGCGCCTGTTCAATTAAATTGTAGTCGCAATTTAAAAAGAAAGATGAACTAATGAAGAGGTTATACGAATATAGTATAGACAGAATACATATTATAAAGAGGTGATGAAATGTCAGAGTTCATAACATTATTTATACCATTTGCCGGAACAACACTGGGAGCGGCCATGGTTTTCCTTATGAAAGATAAGATCTCTCCGCTTGTGGAGAAGGCTCTGCTCGGATTTGCGGCGGGGGTCATGATCGCGGCGTCCATATGGTCACTGCTCATTCCGTCCATAGACATGGCGGAGGCACAGGGCAAGATAGCGTGGCTGCCGGCACTTATCGGATTTGCTCTTGGAATCATATTCCTGCTTGTCCTTGACACGGTGATACCTCACCTTCATCTGGAAAGTGACAAACCGGAGGGCGTCAGGTCAAAGCTTCAGAAGACGACCATGATGATATTTGCAGTCACGCTCCACAATATCCCCGAGGGCATGGCAGTGGGCGTTGTGTACGCCGGCGCAGCCATGGGCAATATGGGCGTGTCCATCACAGGTGCATTTGCACTTTCCATAGGAATCGCTATACAGAACTTCCCGGAGGGTGCAATTGTGTCCATGCCGCTTGTTGGCGAGGGCATGAGCAAGAAGAAGGCATTTCTGTATGGAATGCTGTCCGGAGCTGTGGAGCCGGTCGGAGGTTTCCTCACAGCACTGCTGGCTGTCCAGGTCACACCACTTCTTCCGTATTTTCTTGCATTTGCGGCGGGAGCCATGCTCTATGTGGTCATAGAGGAGCTGATACCTGAGTCCCAGGCGGGCGAGCATACCAATATAGGAACCATCGGTGCGGCGGTGGGATTCGCTCTGATGATGGTGTTGGATGTGGCACTTGGATAAAGACCAAAGAATGCTAAATGATAAAATATGAGCAACTACTCATGTTGATTTTGAATATAAGTTAGTTTAAACTAACATTGTAAATCATGTGAGCTCCTGTACCCTCTGTAAACTGCTGAATCAGGGGGATTCTGGGGGCGATACAAGGAAAGAGGAGGTGCTATGTGCCCTGCGGGCACATATCAGAATGCACCGACGAACTGCCGCCGACCGAAAGGGAGGGGGCGATACAAGGAAAGGAGAAATATAAAAATGATGAATTATCTTGAGATCGAAAAGGTAATAGGAAGAGAGATACTTGATTCAAGAGGAAATCCTACAGTTGAGGCAGAGGTATATCTGGCAGATGGAACAGTAGGTCGTGGTGCGGCACCAAGTGGAGCTTCCACAGGTGAGTTTGAGGCACTTGAGCTTCGTGACGGAGACAAGTCAAGATACCTCGGCAAGGGTGTACAGAAGGCAGTAGAGAATATAAATACGACTATAAATGACGTACTTACAGGAATGGATGCGTCTGATATATATGCAGTTGATGCAGCAATGATCAAGGCTGATGGAACAAAGGACAAGTCAAACCTTGGAGCAAATGCTGTTCTTGCAGTTTCAATCGCAGCAGCAAGAGCAGCTTCAATCTCACTTGACATTCCTCTTTATAGATTTCTCGGTGGAATCTCAGGAAACAAGCTTCCAGTCCCAATGATGAACATTGTAAATGGTGGATGCCATGCTCTGTCATCGGGACTTGACGTTCAGGAGTTCATGATCATGCCAGTTGGGGCTTCATCATTCAAGGAGTGTCTGAGGTGGTGTGCAGAGGTATTCCATGCACTTGCAGGAATCCTTAAGGAGAGAGGCCTTGCTACATCAGTTGGTGATGAGGGTGGATTTGCTCCGGCACTTAAGTCTGACGAGGAGGCTATCGAGACAATTCTCGAGGCCGTAAAGAAGGCTGGATATGAGCCAGGTAAGGACTTTAAGATCGCTATGGATGCTGCTTCATCAGAGTGGAAGAGCGAGAAGGGCAAGGGCTGGTACAAGCTTCCAAAGGCTGGAACAGAGTATACAGCAGAGCAGCTCATCGAGCACTGGGCAAAGCTTGTTGAGAAGTATCCTATTATCTCAATCGAGGATGGTCTCGATGAGGAGGATTGGGAAGGATGGCAGAAGCTCACAGCAAGACTTGGCGACAAGGTCCAGCTTGTTGGTGATGATCTGTTCGTTACAAATACAGAGAGACTTGCAAAGGGTATCGAGATGGGATGTGCCAACTGTATCCTCATCAAGCTCAACCAGATCGGTTCAGTATCGGAGACACTTGAGGCTATCAAGATGGCTCACAAGGCTGGATACACAGCAATTTCATCACACAGATCAGGTGAGACAGCAGATACAACTATCGCAGATCTCGCAGTAGCACTCAACACATGCCAGATCAAGACAGGTGCTCCTTCCAGATCAGAGAGAGTAGCAAAGTACAACCAGCTTCTCAGAATCGAAGAGCAGCTTGGCGACTCAGCTGTATATCCTGGGATCAAGGCTTTCAACGTAAAGCAGTAGGATAATAGTATTAGTCATACTAAGGCATCCCCACTGATAGATCATCCGCGGGGGTGCTTTTTTATACT
>JAQYAS010000116.1 GCA_029338615.1 Clostridiales bacterium | reverse complement strand
CACAGGGCACACGTATAGACAGAATAGAGAATTGTAAGAGTGTAGATGATTATATAGCTCGTATAGATGAGATGATCGAGCGTAAGAAGGCGGGATTTATATGGGATTAGCATTACAGCAAGAAGTGGAAGAATGCTATTCAGTAGATATGAATGATGCTGTCAGGCATGGAATGTGTGTAAGCATACTTGGGTCTGAACTTGCCAGGGAACTGGGGTGTGATGATGTGTTTATACATAAGGTGGCTATAGCGGGCATGCTGCATGATATAGGTAAGCTACAGGTGAGCCCTTATATATATGGAAGACAGCGCAATACTATGAAGATAGAGGAAATGAGATATGTCAGACTTCATGCCAGGCTTGGCGCTGACATATTGAAAAACGAAGGGTACGATCAGGACATAGTGGATATGGTACACTATCATCATGAGAATTACGATGGCTCAGGATATCCGTACAGAATGTGTGGAGATGAGATACCATTAGGTGCAAGAATAATCAGAGTATGTGATGTATTCAGTGCATTGGTGAGTGACAGGCCATATAGAAAGGCGTTCGATGCGGAGACAGCATTTGGAATGGTTATAGATGAGGTGAGACACTTTGATATGAAAGTATTTCTTGCATTTCAGAGACTGATCAATACAAGTGACATCATGGATCATGTGGAGCTTGTGCTTCACGGAAAAATACCGGGTCTTGACGAAAAATGAAAAAAGTGTATAGTGACATAAGGAAAGTTTTTTATTTAGGAGGAATAGCGTAAGATGGCAGAATCTATGCAGGGGCTTAAGAGAAGCCACAGATGTACAGAGGTTAGCAGCGCCAACATAGGCCAGAAGGTCACAGTGATGGGCTGGGTTCAGAAGAGCAGAAATAAAGGTGGAATAATCTTTGTAGATCTTCGAGATAGAAGTGGAATATTACAGGTTATTTTTGAAGAGTCACAGTGTGGCACAGAGTGCTTTGAGAAAGCGGGAAAGCTCCGTTCAGAGTTCGTTGCAGCTATCGAGGGAACAGTATACAAGCGTGCGGGTGCAGTGAATGAGAATCTTGCCACAGGAGATATAGAGGTTGTTGCAAGCAGTCTTCGTATCCTGTCAGAGGCAGAGACACCTCCGTTCCCTATAGAGGAGAACATCAAGACCAAGGAAGAGATAAGACTTAAATATAGATATCTTGACCTCAGACGTCCTGATCTCCAGAGAAATCTTATCATGAAGAGTAAGGTAGCCACCATCGCCAGACAGTTTATGGCTGATGAGGGATTCCTTGAGATAGAGACACCTATGCTTACCAAGTCAACACCGGAGGGCGCAAGAGATTACCTTGTACCAAGCCGTGTACACCCTGGTACATTCTATGCTCTGCCACAGTCACCACAGCTCTTTAAGCAGCTTCTGATGTGTTCTGGTTATGACAGATATTTCCAGATTGCAAGATGTTTCCGTGACGAGGATCTCCGTGCGGACAGACAGCCTGAGTTTACTCAGATGGATATGGAGCTCTCATTTGTTGACGTTGATGATGTCATCGATGTAAATGAGCGTCTTCTTGCAAAGCTTTTCAAGGAGATACTTGACCTGGACATCCAGCTTCCAATCCAGAGAATGACATGGCAGGAGGCTATGGACAGATTTGGTTCAGATAAGCCTGACCTCAGATTCGGCCTGGAGCTGAAGGATGTCAGTGATGTTGTCAAGGATTGTGAGTTCGGAGTATTCACAGGTGCCCTTGCCAATGGCGGAACAGTCCGTGGTATCAATGCCGAGGGACAGGGAAGCATGCCTAGAAAGAAGATAGATGCCCTTATCGAGTATGCGAAGACATACGGCGCAAAGGGACTTGCATATATAGTTATCAATGAGGATGGAAGCTACAAGTCATCATTTGCAAAGTTTATGACAGAGGAGCAGATGAATGCTCTTGTGGCAGCTATGGATGGAAAGCCTGGGGACCTGCTTCTGTTCGCTGCTGACAAGACAAAGGTTGTATGGACAGTTCTCGGAGCACTGAGATGCCATCTGGCAGAGCTCATGGGCCTTGTGGACAAGAATGTCTACAGATTTGTATGGATCACAGAGTTCCCACTTCTTGAGTGGTCAGACGAGGAAAACAGATTTACAGCTATGCACCACCCATTCACCATGCCTATGGAGGAGGATCTCCAGTACATCGATTCTGACCCGGGCAGAGTACGTGCAAAGGCTTACGATATAGTTCTTAATGGAAATGAGATAGGTGGAGGTTCAGTCAGAATACACCAGGATGATATACAGGAGAAGATGTTCGAGTGCCTTGGTTTCACAAAGGAGCAGGCGCACGAGAGATTTGGTTTCCTTCTGGAAGCATTCAAGTACGGAGTACCACCACACGCAGGACTTGCCTATGGACTTGACCGTCTGGTCATGCTCATGGCAAAGCAGGATTCTATCCGTGACGTCATCGCATTCCCTAAGGTAAAGGATGCATCATGTCTCATGACAAATGCACCGGATTATGTTGATGATAAGCAGCTTGCAGAGCTTGGAATCGAGGTTACACCTGAAGCCGAAGCTCAGGAGGAAGCAGAGAAGAATATACCTGCTGAATAAATAAAAATACATGAAAGTTAAAAGGCGTGATATCGCAATGATATCACGCCTTTTTGCGTCTTCCAGACATAAAATTAAATCCGGACACATATACTTTACCATTCGGAGGTGATATATGTGGAGAATGAGAAGGAATTCCTCAGGGGAAGAATGTATGGCAGACTTACATTCCTTCTGGTAGTTGCATTGGAGATCATGATATTGTGTGCAGGGTGTGCCAGATTTGAGATGTCTGACAAAGGGGAAACTCTGTATTATGACATTTGCGATGACACGATGCTGCCGGACGAGTTGGTCACGATAATTGATAAAAAGAAGGAGAAACCATTTAACCTGGTATATTCCAACAGTACATATACATATATAGTTATGGCAGCAGGTATGCAGGAACGGGATGATGTGGGAGTTGAGCTTGAGGAAATGTATAAGGATGACAATGCAATCTATGTCAGAGGAATCCTCCGACAGGTGGCGACACCGACAGATGGAGTAAAAGGTGACAATGTATCATTCCCATATATAGTTATAAGGATTTTGAAGATGGATCTTCCAGTTATATTTAAATAGTAAAAGAAGAGGATGGTAGGTTATGGAGCTCACAAAGAACAGGATCACGACAACGAATCTGAAAGCAGCTAAGTTTATGGAATTTACGGTGGACGATGATTTCAATGTTCCCGATGCCAAGGGGGATATAGACAGGTTTATTGCAAGTAAAGGGCAGGTAACACTTGAAGATACTGAGGTTATGGAGAACAAAGTGCGTATCACTGGTGTGGTAGGATATGCAATATTATATCAGACCGATGGAAGTGCAGATACATTTGAGTGTCATGACGGAGAGATACCGTTTGAGGAGACGATAAATGCAGAGGGGCTTGAGCCTGGAGATAAAGTGTCTATCTCATGTATGATGGAGGATCTGTATGTCACTGTGATAAATTCAAGAAAATATGAAGTCAGGGGGCTTGCATGTGTAAAACTGTGGGCATGCCATCAGGTGACGGCTGAGGGGGCAACAGGAATTGCCAATGGTTCAGGAATTGAGTGTATGACAGAGAAAGTGTGTTTTACAAATGTAGTGGCCAGCTCCAGAGATATCATGAAGATAAAGGAGGATGTGGAGATCCCGGCAAACAAACCGGATATAGGGCGTGTTCTGTGGGATGATGTCACATTCTCGGAGCTTGAGAGCAGGGCGACTGATGTGGGGGTACATATAAGTGGCAAGATGGATATATTTGTAATATATAAACCTGAGGATGAAATTGCTCCGGTACAGTATGTGAATGCCACCCGCGAGTTTCAGGATACGATAAGCTGCGATGGTATAGATGAGGATATGATATTGGATGATATGATAACCATGGGAAGATGCGGTGTATCTGTTCGGGCAAATGACAATGGTGAGGACAGGATACTGCAGGTTGAGAGCAGTCTGAATGTGGATATAAAAGTATATGAGGATGTTGAGACAGATCTGCTTAAGGATATGTTCTCATATTCTGCACAGGTTGAACCGGTGCGTTCGGTGTTCAGTTATGAAAATCTCCTTATGAGAAATAATGCCAAGACCAGGGTGGTCAGAAAGGAAAGGATTAAGAGCAGTCAGCCGTCCATATTGCAGGTGGTTAATGTGAACGGTACAGTGGATATAGATGAGGTTAAGCCCATGGATGACGCTGTGGTGATAGAAGGTGCGGTGAAAGCTGCGGTGTTGTATGTGTCATCAGATGACAGCAGACCTCTGTGTCAGATGGAAATGGTGGCACCATTTTCCTACAGGGTAGAAACTGTACCACTCAGACCTCAGGATTCAATAAGGATAACTCCGGCTCTCAATCAGATCACGGCGACACTGCCGGGCAATGATGAGGTGGAAATGAAAGCCATAGTAGATATAGGCATGACTATATTTACACGTAAGGAATTGGAGTTGATAGAAGATATGACGGTGGCACCGGTTGACATGAAGAAAAAAGCCGGAGCACCAGGAATTGTTGGATATGTAGTCAGGGATGGTGATAGTATATGGTCTATAGCCAAGCAATATTACTCCAGTCTGGATTCTATACGAAAGGTAAATCATCTTGAAACTGATGAAATAAAACCCGGGGAGAAACTGATCATCGTCAAATGTGCTTCGTCACAGTGATATCAGTTGGATGACTTCCAATGAATATTGAACCTGGATCCGGATTCGCCATGAGAAAGGGCGGCGGCAGCCTGATCGCAGTTACTATACAGAGGCCGTGGTATATCTGTGAGTCCAAGAATGTAATCTGAAGATACGTTATACAACTTGGCCAGATAGAATAAATGGCGAATAGGCATGGAGTTGGCATCGCGCTCATAGCGCGCATACATGGTCTGAGAAGTGCACAGGAAATCGGCCACAAACTGTTGCGTGTAGTCGTGGTCTTCCCTCAGTTCCCGTATCCGCTCTATGTATTTCTTGTCATCTGTGTATTCAGTGTATTCCATGTCATCACCTGAAAGAATGATAGCATAGTAAAAGTAGACAAATGCAAATTTAGTAAATATGTTTACTAAATGCAGAAAAAAATAATGGCACGATACACGGCGTGATGTCAGGCTGTGTGTCGTGCCATTGGCTTATTGATTGTATTTATTAATCTTCCTTGTCCGGCATAAGTTTTGTGAACAGTGGAACAAGCTGTGCTGCAATAACAGCCTTTACAAGATCCAATGGGATAAATGCAACAAATCCTGAAAGAAATGCAACTTTCCAGGTAAGATTGCCGTTGAGTTTCCACCAAAACATACCGATGATATCAATGATAACTGCTCCCAATATAGCAGCTAAAGTATATCTCAGACGGTTGTATTTGCTGCCTTTGATAAGGCCCATGACTATTGAAGCGATTAAGAATGAGAAAGTATATCCACCAAACACACCGAAAAGATAGCCAAGTCCGGCACCGCCACCGATGAATACAGGAACCCCTATAGCCCCGAGGATCATCCACAGTGCGACCATGATGGTTGAATCTCTGAGGCTGAATACAAGCGCAATGAGAAATATAATAAAATTTAGAAGTGTGATATGTGCAGCGTTAGGAAGTGGTGTAGGAATGCTGAGATAAGCTGACACACATAAGATAGCGGTGAACATGGCCATCATGACCAACTCAACTGTTGTAAAAGATTTTTTCATTGTTTTCTCCTCCAAAAAATGGTTGTTTTAAGCCGTTAGCATAACAAAACCAGGTAGATCCGGCGGGCTGATGCTGGATTCTGCCTGGATTGTTAACCTATACACAAGGGCTATGGTTGACATTATATATAACAATGCCCAAAATGTCAACCATAAAAGAATGTAAAAGTTAACAATTGTATACCAGGAAATTGTTTATTATTTAGGGATAAAAGTGTAAAATATAAAAAATGAATATTCGAGCAGGATAAGACACGGAGGTGCGATATGGTGAGAGTTGGAATAACGGAGATTGATATTGCATTTGAGGATAAAAGTTTTGCCATGGATAGCTGTATGAAGGTCATGGAGGAGGCACATAAGAACGGAGTAGAACTTCTTGTATTTCCGGAGATGACGCTGTCCGGATTTACGATGATGCCTGCGAAGATGGGTGAAGCGTACAGAGACGGAAAGATTCCTGAGAGTGTATCGTTTTTTATGGAGAACAGCAGAAAGTACAATATGGCTATGGCATTTGGATATATAGAAGCTTTGATGGAAGATGGAAGTTCTGTGTATGATGACAGCAAAAGGCATGTATATGAGAACAGGCTGGCCGTGGTAGATAGAGATAATATTGTTATGGAGTATTCCAAGATACATCCATTTTCATATAGCGGCGAGGATCGGGTGTACAGAGCGGGTGATAAACTGTGCCAGGCAGATGTAAGAGGTCTGAGAATAGGAGGATACATATGTTATGACCTCAGATTCCCGGAGATATTTACAGCAGCCAGGGATAAGTATGATGCGGCCGTGGTTATTGCAAACTGGCCGGAGTCCCGGGTAAAGCAGTGGGAGATACTGCTGCGGGCAAGAGCGGTGGAAAATCAGGCATATGTTATAGGTGTTAACAGGATTGGAAATGGGAAAGGTATATCTTATACGGCAAGTTCACATGTGTTTGATTTTAGCGGAAATGATATTTCAAGGCGTGTGAGCGGTGATCTGCTCATAGCAGATCTTGATCCTGGACTTGTAAGAAGGGCGCGGATTGGATTTCCTCAGGGAAGGGACAGAAAGGCAGATTTATATAGAGAATTGCTTGTATAGATAAGAAGGTTGTAAATTTTTGTCATATGGGTTACAATGGGAAAAGGTGATGAGGAGGTATTGCTTATATGAATAAGGATGATTGCATTTTTTGTAAGATAGCCAATGGGGAGATTCCATCAGCAACAGTATACGAGGATAGCGTATGCAGAGTTATTCTCGATGTGAATCCTGCTAACAGAGGTCACGCACTCATAATTCCAAAAGAACATTACGATGATATATATAGTATGGATGCTGATACAGCAGCTAAGATATTTACTATAGCTACGGAGGTTGCAAAGGCACAGAAGGCTGAGCTCAATCCGGATGGATTGAATATTCTGCAGAATAACGGTGAGGCTGCCGGTCAGACAGTATTTCACTTCCATATGCATCTGGTACCAAGATATATAAAGGACAATGTCACTATGACATGGCTGCCGGGCAAGGCGGATACGGAAGAACTGTCTACATTGTCAAAGGCACTTAGAAAGAGGATCTAAACTATCGGGGATAGGATATATAGGTTTTGTGAGGAGGACAGCACATGATGAACAGAAAGTCATGTGCTGTTTTTCTTTTACAGGGCTGTGTGAGCAAATGTGAAAGCTGAAAGACAGGGAACTGGTTAATACGGAAAGGAATGAAGATGAAGAAATATTTATCATCCAATGCACTTAAGATCATAGCATGTATATGTATGCTCACAGATCATGTGGGAGTGATATTGGCGGATAACAATTATTATATGCGGGCGGCAGGCCGGATTGCATTTCCGATATTTGCATTTCTTATTGTGCAGGGGATGTTTTATACATCTGACATAAGAAAGTATCTGATAAGGCTTGGAATGTTTGCAATTGTGTCTGAAATACCCTTTGATCTGGCGCTGCATGATACAGTCTGGTATCCAGGGGCACAGAATATATTTTTTACACTGACATCCGGTCTATTTGCAATATATGCTTTGGATAGCCGGGGGCCGCTTGGAAAGTGGAAGGTTGAGATAGCGCTGACTGCTGCGCTTCTGGCGGAGTTTCTGAGATTCGATTACGGCATGGCCGGGGTGGGAATCATCATTCTGTTCTATCTGTGTGAGAAAGAGCGTGGCGGTGCGGAGGCCGGATGCGCCAGCAATACAGTTGGCGCATGCTCTGGCACAGATGTACAGACGGGATTATATTTCAGCTGGAAGCAGAATCTGGAGATCATACTTGTGAGTGCACTCATGTATATTCTGTGTCTTGGCGTGAATCAGATGTATGCTCTGCTGGCGATGATACCTGTGAATATGTATAACGGTGAGCGGGGAAAGGTAAAACTCAAGTATGTGTTCTATCTGTTCTATCCGGTTCATTTGATTTTGATATGGATTATATGGAAAAATATGTCATTAGGGGCATAATGAGCTTATATAGGAAAAAATAACTGTTGACTATTGTCTTTCTGTGATATAAAGTAGGGATTGCATTTATAGATATTAGAAAAACGCTCTTATTCAGAATGGTGGAGTCAGAAGGGACGAAGAAGCCATGGCAACCCCGACGTGTTATGTCGGAAGGTGCCGACCTGAGCGACGCAGATACAGGCATGAGATATGTTATTGCATACAGTGTGTCATGAGATCTGTGCTCGAACAATGAGAGGCTTGACAGACACGATCAAACCGCTCATACGAAGCGGTTTTTCTTATGTACAAAAGGAAAGGAAGTAGTATGGAAAGAAGATTATTTACATCGGAATCAGTAACAGAAGGACATCCTGACAAAATCTGTGACCAGATATCAGATGCAGTGCTTGACGCACTGATGGAGCAGGATCCAATGAGCCGTGTTGCATGTGAGACATCCATCACAACAGGTCTTGTGCTTGTCATGGGAGAGATCACAACCAACGCATATGTGGACATCCAGAAGATAGTGCGTGAGACGATCAGAGAGATCGGATACGACAGAGCAAAGTATGGATTTGACTGTGATACATGTGGTGTTATCACCGCTATAGACGAGCAGTCATCAGATATTGCTATGGGTGTTGATATGGCTCTTGAGGCAAAGGAGAATCTCATGAGTGAGGATGACATCGAGGCTATAGGTGCCGGAGATCAGGGCATGATGTTCGGATTTGCCACAAATGAGACACCTGAGTACATGCCATATCCAATAGCTCTTGCACACAAACTTGCAAGAAAACTTACAGAGGTAAGAAAGAACGGAACACTTCCGTACTTAAGACCAGATGGAAAAACACAGGTTACAGTGGAGTATGATGAGAATGACAAGCCTGTAAGACTTGATGCAGTAGTTCTTTCAACACAGCACGGCGAGGAGGTCAGCCAGGAGCAGATCCACGCTGATGTGAAGAAGTATATATTTGACGAGGTCCTTCCACAGGAGCTCATCGATGAGAATACAAAGTTCTTCATCAACCCTACAGGAAGATTTGTAATAGGTGGACCAAATGGTGACAGTGGTCTTACAGGACGTAAGATCATCGTAGACACATACGGTGGATATGCCCGTCACGGCGGCGGAGCTTTCTCAGGCAAGGATTGTACCAAGGTTGATCGTTCAGCAGCATATGCAGCCCGTTACGTTGCCAAGAACATAGTTGCTGCAGGTCTGGCAGACAAGTGTGAGATACAGCTCTCATACGCTATCGGTGTTGCAAGACCTACATCTATCATGGTTGACACATTTGGAACAGGAAAGCTTTCAGATGAGAAGCTTGTGGAGATCATCAGGGAGAACTTTGATCTGAGACCTGCTGGTATTATCAAGATGCTTGACCTCAGAAGACCTATTTACAAGCAGACAGCGGCTTATGGACACTTTGGAAGAACTGATGTTGATCTTCCGTGGGAGAAAATCGACAGAGTTGATGTTCTGAAGGCTTATTTATAAAATCTGGCGAATACTGAGTAATATAAAAGCCCCTGTGCGGTATGTATCATTGCTGAACATACCGCACAGGGGCTTTGTTAATTTGATCATTTAATTCTGGTATTTCTTTGCAGATTCCAGAGCTGCATCTATTTCGTCCAGAGAAGCCTTGATCTTAGCTGCCTGATTCTCATCTGATGTTGTATCATCAGAAAAAACGGAGTCTGAAGTTCCGTCGGGTGTGTTGTGGTCAGATGAGAACGCTGAGTCATCGTAATCATCTGTGTGGGCAAAATCTTCCTCATCTATAACTACCTGATTGTCATAGTCGGAATCTTCATAACTTTCGTGTATCTCTTCGTCACCAGGGAAAAGGGCTTTGTTGTTGATGGTTGGTGTATCACCGCTTTCGTGGTGGGGGATACGAATCGGTTCATGGGATTCTTCTTCGGCGGTATCGACGTCATGGTCGTGAGTTGATTCGTTATCTTTTTTCAGTTTGTCTATCTGTGCTTCATAATCGTTTATAAGTCCCTTCAATGACGTTGCAAGCATAACAATAACAACTATCAGGATCACCAGAACGATTATAGCTATAAGCATGATGACAAATTTGTTCTTGCTCATGAATTTGTCCAGTCCACTGGATGAGGAATCAATGATATCAGCTGCATTCATGAATGTCCCCTCTTGGGTATCAAAGAAGTACCATCCCTTGCTGCCGTCGGAATTGGCTGCATATAACAATACAATTGAGTCGCTGGTGCTTTTGATATATGCCCGGACATCAACATCATTGAGCTTGACTTTGGCCGGAATGTATGAATCAGGGGCACTTACGGAATCTGGTTTGTTCATGATGTAGTATGTGCTGTTGCTGGAAGTCAAAGTTACCACAGTACCATCCGGTATATTACTGTCAGCGTTATCAGACTCGGTGAGTGTGCCCACTTCATCTTCAGTCATAGTGGATACGCCGTCTGATGTATCGGTATCAGCGGATATTGACATAGCTTCGGTATCAGTTACAGATGTACTCTCTGTGCTTGCGTCTGCAGATGCCTGATCACTGATCGTGATAGAGTTATATGCCGGAGTGAGGCTCAGAGTCTCACCATCGGTGGATGTTATGTCTGTAGCTGCAGTCTCTATACTTGCGGTTCCCACAGAGATAGCTTTGAAAGTAAAGACGGTTTCCTTTGGGGTTCCTGTTCCTGAATAGGAGACGGTACCTTCACCATCATCGGTTCCACCTGATACATATGAGAGAAGAGTCTGATCATACTTGATGGAGTAGCTATAATCTGCTATAGCCTGATCCCCCGGAGTTATATTCACGCTGATCTCCACAGTATCCCCGGGAGCCACATTGGTTGGTGGCACATTCACATTAAATGTCGCTGCTGCTGCGTATGCTGTAAAGCATAATACACACATAGTGAGAATCAGGGACATACACGCCGATGCAATTGTCCTTGTATAGCTTTTAGCTCTGTTCATTTGTAGAATCCTCCTATCCTCTGTTTATAACTATTGTATATGTTCGTGTCTTTTTGCTCTGTGACGTACATACTATCTTGAATGTATTTTTGCCCATCTTCAATGCCTTTGAACCGGTACCGCTGACAGATGCATAGCTGTTAACGGGAGTGGCAGATATAGATACACTGCTCACGGTTGAATCGACATTCACGGTGTATCTGGTAGTATCATTTACTCCAAATGAAGGAGTGAGCTTATATTTACCAACAGTCAAAGTCTTAAGATGTGCGTTTGGATTGCCGGAATCTGCCGAAGGTTTCTTTACTACTGAAGCCGGCATGTTCTTGTATACAGGTATGGCAAAAGTGATAGGTTTGTTGATGGCACCAGATGTCTTGTATGCTATATATACCTTGGCAGCCTCTGTTGTAGGTGCCTGAACATTGCCCATGTACTGATGCCAGTAAAGACAATCAGTATATGTGACGTTGAACTTCTGAGTATATAATGTGTTCTGTCCCTTGTTGATATACGATTCTCCAATGTACATCGCACCGCCTATTATTGACTTGGATGCTGATTTCCATGGCCTGTTGTATGTGTTGCCTGATGAAGCCCACTTGAGTCCGTTGGTTATTGCATTACCTGCGGCACTCTCAAAAGCACCGATGTTGTAGAAGTTGTAAATACCCGGATAGGTTTTGTTCTTGCCGTTGGTTCCGGATGTCATGGTGGAGCCAACTTCCTGCTTGATTCTGGAAGCTATATGATAAGGACTTACACCTGACTTCTGAGCCGCTGTTATTATGATCGATGAATACGTGGATGATGATCCTGCTGGCTTGGAGTTGTACATGAATGAACCTGACAGTATTGCCTCCACGCCGGATCTTGTCTGTGACGAATCATATGACAGTTTTTCAAATGCAAACACGGTATCCGATGATCCGAGATAGGTTCTTGGATCCAGATAATATTTTACCAGGTCGTCTGAAGCTGCAAACCATGTTGATCCATCGTACGAAGTATATGTATCAGTTTTGTAGTTGTATCCCACGGTATCTGAACGCCAGCTATAGTTTGGACTGTAGCTTGTACAGTTTACCAGGTTATTGATCCTGGTACTTGTGTTGATCTCATTCTTTACGACATCGCTCCAGTCGAGATTGGTGTGTACAGCTTTGAATACCCAGTTTGGATGTTCCTTATGCAGTTTCCTCAGAAGAACCTTGTAGCTTTCCGGGAAATTCTGGTTTGTAAGCTGTTTTTCAAATGCAGCATCGGATGTATTTGAATTGTTATTTGGAGCGTTGAAGGTTATCAATGATGATGATACATATCCTGTATAGCTTTTGCCCTGGTATGTCAAAGTTGCCTTGTACCAGGATTTGTTGGACATGTTAGTTACAGTCATCTTCTGACCGCTCATCAACATAATAGAACTTCCATTGTGAGTGAGTGGTGTGCCACCTGCTGTCTTACGGAAATATACATAATTTTCTCCACTCTTAATATATGCGGTTTTCTTAACTGCAGGCTGTTCTGTGGTTGTCGGCTGTTGTGTTGTGGCCTTGGTTGTGGCCTGAGTTGTGGCCTGAGTTGTGGTCTTGGAGTCGATGGATATAAATGATGAATACACATATCCTGTATAGCTCTTTTTCTTATATGTAAGTTTGACCTTGTACCACTTCTTGTTGGCAGTGCTCAGTATAGTCATCTTCTGACCGCTCATGAGCATGATCGGCGATTTTTTGTATGTCAGAGGAGTTCCGTTAGGAGACTTTCTGAAGTAGACATAATCTTCGCCTTTTTTCAGGCGGCCTGTTTTGTAGGTAACCCTGGTAACCTTGATATATTCAGAATATACATATCCTGTATAGCTCTTTTTCTTATATGTAAGTTTGACCTTATACCATGTCTTGTTGGAAGTACTCACGATGGTCATCTTCTGACCCTTTCTGAGAAGTATGGCTTTGCCGTTGTATTTGATGGTATTGCCTGCCGGAGCATCGCGGAAATATACGTAGTCGGATGTGAGAGTACCGGTGCTGGCAGCATCTGAACGGCTGCTGGTGACAGAACATGTTATGATGATACATAAGGCAGCCCAGATCAGCATAACAATTGATATTACATTGCGAGTTTTTTTATTTTTGGTATCCATTATTATTTCCTCCAGATATGTATATAGGTTGTTTTTTATCTAATGCCGAAATTAGTTCTAGTTTACCATAATTCGTGAAAATGGACATCACTTTTTTACAAAAAAGATATAAAAAAGAAATAAAAAAGAAACACATACAACTGTCTAATGTGACAGGTATGTGTTTCTTTTCTCAGTGGTTATGATATTAACCTATACGAAGCTTGAATTTCTGTATCTCTTTGTCGGTTTCAACTTTTTCTATGCGTGCACCGAGACCGCGAAGTTTTTCATCGAACTTCTCATAGCCTCTCTGTATATATTTTATATCTGATACAACCGAAAAATCATTTGCAACAAGAGCTGCGATCACAAGAGCTGCTCCCGCACGCAGATCAGGTGCTGCTACATTGGCTCCTGTAAATGTCTCTACACCATCCAGTATAGCTGTATTGCCCTCAACTCTGATGTGGGCTCCCATACGTGATAATTCGGCTACATACTTAAATCTGTTCTCAAAAATGCTCTCAGTTACAATGCTTGTGCCATTGGAAAGAGCAAGAGTAACAGCCATCTGTGGCTGCATATCTGTAGGAAATCCGGGATATGGAAGGGTCTTGATATTGGTTGCCTTGAGTCTCTTGTCACACATGACTCTCACTGAGTCATCATATTCTATGACAGTGGCACCTATATCGGTAAGCTTGGAAGTGATAGCTTCCAGATGCTTTGGTATAACATTCTTTATGAGGACGTTGCCTTTTGTTGCAGCAGCGGCAACCATAAAAGTTCCAGCCTCTATCTGATCCGGAATGATAGAATATGTAGTTCCGTGAAGAGATTTCACGCCTCTTATACGAATGACATCTGTACCTGCACCCTTGATATTGGCACCCATGCTATTGAGGAAATTGGCCACATCCACGATGTGCGGCTCCTTTGCAGCGTTCTCAATAGTGGTTTTACCCTCCGCCATAACTGCTGCCATCATAACATTGATGGTTGCTCCGACAGATATTACGTCCATATATATATGACTTCCGACTAATTCATCAGCGTGCACGGATATCATACCATTGGCTATATCTACGTTGGCTCCGAGAGCCTCAAATCCTTTGATGTGAAGATCAATAGGTCTTGCACCGATGTCGCATCCGCCTGGCAGAGCGACCTGGGATTTGTTGTATTTGCCGAGAAGTGCTCCGAGAAGATAGTAAGAAGCTCTTATCTTACGGATATACTCATCGTCTACGCAGAGATCACTTATGGGGTTGATAGATCCACCACAGATAACAACTGTGTGCTCATCTATGTATCTGACTCTGGCTCCGATTCCCTGTATAGCCTGAAGCAGAACACGAGTATCCCTGACATTTGGTACATTTTCTATTGTAACTTCCTGGTCGGTCATCACTGCTGCGGCGAGGATACCAAGTGCGGCGTTTTTGGCACCTGCAATAGTAACTTCACCTTCAAGAGGAATGCCTCCCTTGATAACATACTGTTCCATAATTCACCTCATAGATAATTCTTAGATTATCGCAACTTTATAGATTATAGCATATAAAATGAAAATGTAAACATAATATTATTTGTCTGCATCGCAATATATGCATCTGTATATGCGTTTTTCTCGATCTGTGAGTCTGAAAATCTGTGTAATTCCCTGCTCTGTAGTGGTTATGCAGCGCGGATTGGAGCATTTCTTTATGCCCACAAGACGCTCTGGAAGTTCAATCTTACGTTTCTCCACCAGTTTGCCATCTCTGATAATATTTACAGAGATATCAGGATCAATGTAGCCGAGAACATCCAGATTGATGTCGATATCCTGATCGATTTTGAGAATATCTTTTTTCCCCATTTTCTCACTCTTGACATTCTTGATAATAGCAACTGAACAATCCAGCTTGTCAAGGTGAAGGTCGTTGTATATCTGAAGTGCCTTTCCGGCAGTTATATGGTCAAGTACTATACCGTTCTGAATACTATCAATATTCATGATTGTTCCTCCTGTTAATATGAATTGGTTCCTCTTATAAACTAAAATCGCTGTCAAGTCCCAGCAGATCCATGATAAGGGCCATTCTGACATATTTGCCATTGAGTGCCTGGCGGAAATAGCAGGCTCTTGGATCGTCATCAACCTCAACTGAGATCTCGTTTACTCTTGGGAGAGGGTGGAGAACTGACAGATCAGGTCTGGCGAGGGCCATCTTGGATTTATCGAGGATATAAGTGTCTTTCAGTCGTATATAGTCAGCCTCGTTGAAGAATCTTTCCTTCTGTACTCTGGTCATATAGAGTACATCCAAAGAACCTATGGCATCTTCAAGCGATGAGATCTCCTCATATGGTATATTATTCTTTTCGATCACATCTGTTCTTATATACTCAGGTAATTTTAATTCTTCAGGTGCTATGAGTACAAATTTAATCCCTTCATATCTTGACATGGCCTTGATCAGTGAGTGAACTGTTCTTCCAAACATGAGATCACCACAGAGACCTATGGTCATGTGGTCCAGCCTGCCCTTCTCTCTCTTGATAGTGAGGAGATCGGCGAGTGTCTGTGTAGGATGATTATGTCCTCCGTCACCCGCATTTATAATAGGAACATCTGACTTCATGGAGGCCAGCATAGGAGCTCCTTCTTTGAAGTGTCTCATCGCGATTATATCTGCATAACAACTCACGATCTTGACAGTATCACCAACACTTTCACCCTTGGTGGAAGAAGATGAGCTTGCAGAAGAGAATCCGAGTACATTGCCACCTAGTTCCATCATGGCTGCTTCAAAACTGAGCCTGGTACGTGTACTTGGCTCAAAAAACAATGTAGCAAGCTTCTTTCCCTTGCATACTTCACTATATTTTTCTTTGTTGTCTATAATGTCCTGCGCCAGTGTGAGGATATGATCTACTTCCTCAACTGACAGGTCCATAGGATCTATTAAATGTCTCATGGATATCTTTCCTCCGTTATGAGTTTAAAAGTGTATACATTACAGCTTTTTCAGCATGTCTTCTGTTCTCAGCCTCGTCGAGAATGTGATTGAGGTTCTTATCGATCACGCCCTGTGAGATCTCAAATCCCTGATGCATAGGCATGTCGTGGAATACTATGGCCTTGCTGCCCTCAGTAAATTCTTCATTGAGCTGGTAAGGCATCATCTTTGCAAGTGTCTCTTCTTTTTGCTGCTTGTATGCAGGGTTGTTGAAGAACTCCATGTCTACCCATGTATCTGTGTAGAGGATATCCATATCCTTTGCGTACTTCTTTGCCTCCTCCATGCTCATGGTAGGATCGAGCTCAACATAGTGACCGGTGGCCTTTGCAGCCTCAAAGAAGTCGTCTCCGCATACTGTGTTGTTGACGAGCGGTGTAAGTCCGTAGATTGTACCCTTCTTCATCTTTGCAAAGAATTCTACAAGGGAATTGAATACGTTGTTCTTGGCTCCGATGTACATAAGCTTGACATCGAGACTGCCGAATTTTTCTATAATTGTGAGGGCGTCTGCCAGAATCTGGCATGGATGGTATGAACTGTCACATCCGTTGATAAATGGAACGGTGACATTTTCTCCGAACAGCTCAACAGTCTCGTTTTTGACAAGACGGGCCATGATTATATCTACATTTCTGGATACATACTTGATCTCTGATACAGGCTCACCAAGTGTGAAGTTGGAATCCTTCCAGAGCTGGTTGTAATATGTACCGCCGAGCTCGGTGATGCCGGTTGTAAATGAAAGGAATGTTCTTGTTGAAGTCTTCTCAAAAAGAGTATAGAGCTTCTTTCCTTCGAGGGAATGAGCATACTTTTCAGGATTCTTCTTCATATCAAGTGCCAGATTGAGAATATCCATCAGCTCATCAGCTGTGAAATTCTTGAAGTTAAGCATGTTTTTCATAACAAATGTCCTCTTTTCTCTATAATTATAAATTACTTGCAATACGGACAAACATAATCTGTGGATCCTGGCAATATATTTAGGATACGGGGGTTGATATATGTTTGCCTGAAATTTTATTATATAGCACATGGTTTCAAAAGTAAAACAGTTTACGACATCACATAAATTATGAATGTAAATATTTGAAGATTTATGCCTGATTATAAAAAAAATATAGATAATAAAGCAAAAAACAGCTTAATTTTTTGGTTTTTATTGACAAAGATGTGCATATATGGTTTTATATATTTTATAAAATTTTTATAAAAAATTTATAATTAAATCAAAGGGAGGACATTTTATGATCAAACAGAGGAATATTGCTTTGTGCATAGTATTTTCAATCATTACATTTGGAATTTATGCACTGTATTGGTTCGTTTGCCTTACAAACGATGCTAATCAGGAATCTGGACAGACAGATGCAACAAGCGGTGGGGTAGCATTGTTGCTTACTATCGTTACATGTAATATCTATGGATGGTTCTGGGCATACAAGATGGGCGAGAAGATTGACGCAATAAAGACAAAGAATGGTCAGCCAGCAGGAAATTCAAGCATACTTTTCCTTCTGCTCCAGTTATGTGGACTTGGAATTGTATCATATGCTATTATGCAGGATACGATCAATAAGAATGCGTAAGGTGTACATATACAGATATAATACAATCAATAATGTAATTATATTATGTTGCAGATAAACGCAGTATATGAGAAAATAGTCTCGTGGTCCGGGATACGGATAACGGGACTATTGTTGTAGTTGCATATAATAAGGAGGATTATTTTATGATCAAGCAGAGAAATGTCGCAGTGTGCATATTATTATCCATTGTGACTTGTGGAATTTATGGTTTGTACTGGTTTGTTGTTCTTACTGACGATATCAACCAGGAGTCAGGAGATGTGGATGCGACAAGTGGAGGCATGGCGCTTCTTCTTACAATTGTGACATGTGGTATATATGGTTGGTACTGGGCATATAAGATGGGCGAGAGAGTAGATACTATCAAGAACCGTGCCGGAGTACCATCAAGTAACTCGGGAATTATATATATTGTGCTGCAGGTGTTTGGACTCGGCATAATTGCATATGCACTTATGCAGGATACAGCGAACAAATTCGCTGATGCCATACCTCAGATGAATGCAGGATATGGTCAGCAGTACAACCAGAATGTATATGGACAGCAGCCATACGGCCAGCAGGGATATGATCAGAACACATATGGACAGCAGCCATACGGCCAGCAGGGATATGGTCAGAACACATATGGCCAGCAGCCATACGGTCAGCAAGGCAGTGATCAGAATTCATACAGTCAGCAGCCATATGGTCAGCAGGGCAGTGATCAGAACCCGTACGGACAGCAGTATGATCAGAATCAGCAGAGCAGCAGCGATCCTGATGACAGCCAGCAGTAGTCGGCGGAGACAAAGAAATACAGAGCATGGATCAGATACAAAAATCAAGAGGAAATGCGATAATTAAAAGGGATGCCATCCTCGTTGGGATAGGCATCCTCTATTATATATTCATAAGAGTGACAGGACTTGCCATACCTTGTATATTCAGAAAGATAACCGGATTTTTATGCCCAGGATGCGGGATAACAAGGGCTATCCTTGCGGCCGTAAGGCTGGAGCTTGCAAAGGCATTTACCTATAATCAATTTATGTTTATAGCTCTTCCGGCGTTGGCATACATAATTGTAAAAAACGATTATGTATTCGTAAGATATGGAAACAGAAAATTATCGCGATTTGACAATATACTTATATTTATATGTATTGCCGGGGCGGTGATGTTTGCCGTTCTCAGGAATGTGATGCGCTTTTGAGAGAGATGGTGACAAGTTTATTGGCAGCGTTATAGAATGATCATCGTAACAGACTTATTTAATGTCCCATCTTCTTGACAATAAATAATATAAAGGCATATAATTTACAATTACCGAAGAGTTTTTCGGTAAAGTTGCACAAGCATTTCATTTGTGCTTGTAGTATTTTTCAGGGAGGGTTTTTGAAATGGCAAAAAAACCGTATTATATTACAACCGCCATTGCATATGCATCAGGTAAACCTCATATAGGCAACACCTACGAGATCGTGTTGGCTGACAGCATTGCAAGGTACAAGAGATTCGCAGGTTATGATGTAAGATTCATGACAGGAACAGATGAGCATGGACAGAAGATCGAGAACAAGGCCTTTGAGAACATGCAGACACCAAAGGAATTCGTTGATGAGACATCAGGTGAGATCAAGAGAATATGGGATCTCATGAATACTTCATATGACAAGTTTATCCGTACAACAGATGATTACCATGAGAAGCAGGTACAGAAGATATTTAAGAAGCTGTACGATCAGGGTGATATATATAAGGGACATTATGTTGGAAAGTACTGTACACCATGTGAGTCATTTTTCACAGATGGACAGCTCATAGATGGCAAGTGTCCGGACTGCGGAAGACCTGTTCAGGAGGCCAAGGAAGAAGCATACTTCTTCAAGATGAGCAAATATCAGGACAAGCTCATGAAGCATATCGAGCAGCATCCTGAGTTTATACAGCCGGAGTCAAGACGTAACGAGATGGTCAACAATTTCCTTAAGCCGGGACTTCAGGATCTGTGTGTATCCAGAACATCATTTAAGTGGGGAATCCCTGTAGATTTCGATCCAAAGCATGTTGTGTATGTATGGGTTGATGCTCTGTCAAACTACATAACAGGTCTTGGTTATGATGTGGATGGAAAGAGTGATGAGAAGTTCTATAAGTACTGGCCGGCAGATCTGCATCTTATCGGCAAGGATATCCTGAGATTCCATACCATATACTGGCCGATCATGCTTATGGCACTTGGACTTCCTCTTCCAAAGCAGGTATTTGGTCATCCTTGGCTTATCCAGAGTGACGGAAAGATGAGTAAGTCAAAGGGCAATGTAATGTATGCTGATGACATGGTTGATATATTTGGTGTTGATGCGGTCAGATTTTTTGTGCTTCATGAGATGCCATTTGAGAATGATGGAATCATATCATGGGAGCTCATGGTTGAGAGACTTAATTCTGAGCTTGCAAATACACTTGGCAATCTGGTCAACAGAACCATATCAATGTCTAACAAGTATTTTGGTGGTGTTGTGACCAACACCAACGTGGCAGAGCCTGTCGATGAGGATCTGAAGAAGGTTGTTCTGGATTGCAGATATAAGGTCGCAGAATGCATGGATAAGCTCAAGGTTGCAGATGCAATCACTGAGATATTTACGCTGTTCAAGAGATGCAACAAGTATATAGATGAGACAATGCCTTGGGCACTTGCAAAGGAGGAGGACAAGAAAGACAGACTCAACACAGTTCTGTATAACCTTGTCGAGAGCATCGTTATAGGTGCCACACTTCTTGAGCCGTATATGCCTGAGACAACTGAGAAGATCATGGCTCAGCTTAACACTGAGAAGAGGAAGGTGACAGAACTTGGCAAGTTTGGATTGTACAAGTCTGGAACAAAGGTAACAGAGCAGCCGGAGATCCTCTTTGCACGTCTTGATGTGAAGGAAGTAATGGAGAAGGTCGCAAAGTTTGCTCCTGTAGAGAAGGAATCTATGTATGAGCAGGCAAAGAAGCAGAAGGAAGAGAAAGAGAATTCTGCTGAGACAAAGAAGATCAAGATCGCTGAAGCTAAGGTGCAGGCACTCAAGGCCAATCCGGATGTTGTGGATAAGGAAGAGATCAGTATAGAGGAATTTCAGAAGATGCAGCTCATGATCGGTGAGATCATAGAGTGTGAGGAAGTCCCTAACTCAAGAAAACTTCTCTGCTCAAGAGTAAGCTTTGGCAGGAACAATGTGAAGCAGATCGTATCTGGAATAAAGGGAACATATTCTGCCGAGGACATGGTAGGCAAGAAGGTTGTGGCGATCGTTAATCTCAAGCCTTGTAAGCTTGCCGGTGTTGTATCAGAGGGAATGCTTCTGTGCGCAGAGGATCCTGATGGTAATCTGTCGCTGTTGACTACTGAGAAAGACTTCCCAGGTGGCTGTTTCATAAGTTAATAGGTCAGTCACGGTTGTAAGGACACAGCAGATGATTTAAGACCGGGGAATATGCATGATATTAATGAGGGAATCACTGAAGTCTGGATGTGCATGCACATGAAGCTGGGGTGGTTTCCTCTTTTTGTTTGTGGATTGATTTATTATTTGATTCATGATAGAATTTTGTTAGGTGCACATCAGGAGGAGTGCGCCTTTGGAAAGATTTAGAAATCTTAGCGCCATGCCCCCTGGGCGGAAGCTTTCAGGGATAACGAGGTTGAAGGTTATCGAATATTCGGCGGATGCCTTCACGCAGTATCTGGATGCGCACATGATATCCAAATATGAGGGTAACTTCAAAACAAAGAATCATGACCAGATGATCATAGCTGCGGTATATGGTGTAGTCACCTTTTTTTAGTGTGCCATATAATAACATAAGATACGCAGTATAGGCCGAAAGGAGAATAATTTAATATGTGTGGAATCATAGGATATGTAGGAACGAAACCAGCCAAGGATATACTTATAGACGGACTGGCAAAGCTCGAGTACAGAGGTTATGACAGTGCAGGTATAGCATTGCTTAATGATGATGATACACTTACGATCAGAAAGAAAGCCGGAAGAGTGGATGACCTGAGGAAGATGTGCAGCGATGACAGTCCTGTATATAAGTCTACCTGCGGAATAGGTCATACAAGATGGGCTACTCACGGCGGAGTTACGGATGTAAATGCACATCCGCACAAATGTGGAAACGTTGCTCTTATACATAATGGAATTATAGAGAATTATAATGATATTATCAGAGAGTACGGACTGGCTGATAAGCTGGTATCCGAGACAGACACAGAGGTTGTAGCAGCACTTCTGGATACTTTATATGAGGGAGACCCTATAGATGCCATAAGAAGAGCTGTTAAAGCAATTGCAGGTTCATTTGCACTTTGTATTATGTTTGCAGACAGACCTGGCAAGATATATGCAGTTAGAAATGTAAGTCCGATGATAGCTTCATTCACAGAGGATGGATCCATCATTGCATCGGATCTCACAGCTATAATTGCATTTTCACAGAACTACTTTGTAGTACCTGAGTATCATATTTTGACGCTTTCAAGTACTGGAATCAAAGTAGAAGATATGAAGGGGAAGATGGTAGAGCCGGAGATCCTCAAGATCACATGGGATATAACAGCAGCTCAGAAGGGTGGATATCCTCACTTTATGTTGAAAGAGATTTATGAGCAGCCGGATGCACTCAGAAATACTATCACACCTCGTATAGTGAACGGACTTCCGGATTTCACAGAGGATGGTATAGATGATGAGGTATTCAGTAATCTTGAGAATATCACTGTTGTTGCGTGTGGAACAGCGATGCATGCAGGAATAGTTGGCAAGGCCATGATAGAGAAAGAGTTAAAGATTCCGGTCAATGTTGAGATAGCATCGGAATTCAGATACAAGGAACCACTCATAAATGAAAAAACTCTTGTGATAGTAACATCACAGTCTGGAGAAACAATTGACACACTCGAGGCACTCAGACTTGCTAAGAGGTGTGGTTCAAAGGTATTATCCATAGTTAATGTAAAGGGCTCGACCATAGCGAGAGAAAGCGATTATGTACTTTATACGCATGCGGGTCCTGAGATAGCAGTTGCCAGTACCAAGGCATATTCAGTGCAGATGGCGGCTATGTATCTCATAGGATGCAGGATAGGTTTTGTAAAGAAGGTCTATTCTGAGAACAGGGCAAAGGAATTTATCAGACAGCTTCAGGGCGTGATTCCGGTTATTGAGGAGACACTTAAGCAGGCTGATGAAGTCAAAACCGTTGCTAATTATATCAAGATGGCTCCTGATGCATTCTTCATAGGAAGAGGGTTGGATTATACACTGTCACTGGAGGGTGCACTGAAGCTCAAAGAGATTTCTTATGTTCACGCTGAAGCATATGCTGCTGGGGAGTTAAAACATGGAACAATAGCACTCATAACAGAGAATGTTCCAGTCATTGCTTTGGCTACACAGGAATCTGTATATGGAAAGATGATTTCCAATATACGCGAAGTGAAGGCGAGAGGTGCTTACGTTATTC
Source organism: Clostridiales bacterium (assembly GCA_029338615.1). Classification (GTDB taxonomy): domain Bacteria; phylum Bacillota; class Clostridia; order Lachnospirales; family Lachnospiraceae; genus Coprococcus. The sequence continues at coordinate 4,005 of JAQYAS010000116.1, read as the reverse complement.
TTATCAGTATGGATGATGAATATAACGATAAGGATGTGTGCGACAAGCATATATCTATTCCGAAGCAGGACGGATTATTTACCGTATTTTCTGCTGCTGTTATCCTTCAGCTTATAGCGTATTATACGTCTGATGCAAAGGGGTTGGACGTAGATAAACCACGTAATCTGGCAAAGTCAGTTACAGTTGAATAATTGACTCCGGGGCTTACATGGATATTGTGCGATAAATATCGGAGGGTGTTTTATGAGTGATAAGATGTATTTGTGTGATGAGTACAAATTGTACTTTAAGATTGAGGATGATGTAGATGTCCTTCATAATGAGGTTGAACTTTACAATGCTCCGTTTGTGGGCAATAATGCGTTCTGCCATGAGGAGTATATAGATGGTCAGCGGGCATTGACATATTCGATACCGGCTATGACCACCATGAATCAGTTCCTTACCAAAAAGATACATAAGGATGAGCTGGTGGATATAGTGTTCAGTATCGCGGATCAGCTGATGTACCTTAAGGCGAATGATATGTCTATAGGTAAGGTTATACTCAACAAGGGCTATATGTATATAGATTTTGATAATATGGCTGTTCAGCTTATATTCCTGCCAATAGATAAACCTATGGACAGATGCAATATGGAGAAGTTTATCAGGGATCTTATATCCAATATGAACTTTGCCAACAAGAAGGCATCTGATACTGGTTATGAGTTGATTAAGTACTTCGATCATAATCCGACATTCTACCTGTCTGAGTTCTATAAGTTTATAACAGATATCAAGAATGACAATATTGCACATCCTGAAGATGAACGTGAACTCATGAAATCAGCCATGTCGGCAGCAGGTGCTGCAATACAGGCGGGTATGACAAATATTGAGGTTCCTGAACCTCAGCACACCACAACTACATCTTCATTTAAGCTGGCAAAGGAAGTTAAGGATTTTTCTTCCAATGATATAGGATTTGACGATGGTCAGGATGAGTCCACAACGGTTCTCACTGCAAACAGCAAGACCAAAGCTGGTCCGGTTATCGTAAGAACAAGAACCGGCGAGCGCATCAGAATTGACAAGCCGATATTCTGTATAGGTAAATCTACACAGGGGGTTGATTATCAGGTTACAGACAACAATTCAGTAAGCCGACGTCATGCATATATTATCAACGTCAATGGTGTGTATTATCTGAGAGACAACAAGTCTACCAATCATACATATCTTGGAGGCAAGATAATAAGCAGTGGCACAGATATGATGCTTATAGATGGCATCAGATTCAAACTTGCAAATGAAGAATTTACATTCAAAGAGAAATAAGAGTTATCAATAAACAATAAAACCGCCATATACCTGGTGCTATCCGGGTATATGGCGGTTTTGCTGTATACAGTGTAACTTTATTATTTCTCTGAACTCTTAGTTGTCTCATCTGAGGAATCTGATTCATCGGAATTGTCAGGTGATCCTTCTATTGCCAGCATAGCAGCATCTACCTTTGCCAGATCTGACAGATCAACGCTGTAGTAATCACCATCGTCTATGATCTTGGCAGAGACCACAATAGGGCTGAGATATTCCATGCTGCTGGATTTGTCCTTAAGAATATCAGATATACCCTGTGCAAATTCTTTTTCATAATCTTCCTTGGTGGTATTGTTGAAGTCCCCGGCGGTAATCTTCTTGTTATATTCGTCAATATAAGAGAATACATCGTCGAATGCCTGATTTAAAATGTTCATAGGGTATACGGTTACGTCTACATAATAATCTGAGCCGCTTTTATATGCCTGTGACACCTCATATTTGGCATTGGAGTATATGACTTTGGCTGTGTCCTCGAATATGGTGACTACATCATCTGACTCGGCGTTATTGAGGGAATAATGGTTGATCAGCTGACTGGAGAGATAGTCAATACTGTTGTTGTACATGACAGAAGCCTCATCCTCTGATCCTTCATTATCTTTGACATATCCATCGAATTCACCTTTGTAATCAACATCAAGAACATTCTGCATATATGTCTGATATACAGTTTTCTTGCGGTGCAGACATCCTGTCAGGGAAGTCATCATAAGTGTTGCTGCAAGTCCCAGCAGTGCTATGCGTGAATAGTGTTTCATCTATGTTATCCTCCGTAAAACAAGCTAAATACATTATAAATATACTGCACTCACATAAGTGCGCTTCATAGTATATCATAAATAGGTTATTTTGTAATTAAATATGTTTCAAATAAATTTGCTTTGCTTACAGAATTATGTGTGATATAATTACGGAGTATCTACAAGAGGATTAGATTTTGGAGGTAAAGTCATGGCAAAACAGGTAGAGGATGTTGTAACTGACGATAGAGTGGAGTCACTCAAAACAGTAAAATTTGGTGGATATGATAAGGCATCGGTTGATTACTATATTGACGAGCTTAATGAAAAGCATAATAAAGAGGTTGAGGAGCTTAAGGCCAATGTCAATAAGCTCAGTGAGGCAGTACTTAGTCTTAAGACTATGAGAGAAGTCAATATGACTGAGTCAACCAAGACTATAGAGACTCTGAAGAAGACAAATTCAGAGCAGGAGAGCGAGATTGAATCTCTCAAGGAGCAGATCAATGCATATAAGCAGAGAGAGCTGGAGAATGCAGGAAGATATGAGTCGATATCCAGAACTCTTCTGGAGGCCAGAGAGAGTGCGGACAACCTTATTGCACAGACAGAAAAGGAGTGCACAGATAAGAAGAATACCATCAATGCAGAGCTTGAGGCTTATGAGACAGAGGTTAAGAACAGATGCACAAAGCTTCAGACAGATACTGAGATACAGTGTCAGCAGATGTATGATCAGACAGAGTCCAAGTGTAACACTCTGAAGGATGAGGCATACAGAGAGGCTGAGAAGACAAGAAATAAATCTCATGCTGATGCAGAGGCTTTGTCAGCTAAGACAGAGTATGAGTGCAAGATTATGAGAGAGGAAGCTCAGAAGGATGCTGCAAACACAAGAAATTCAGCTACAGAGGATGCAACAAGACTTCGCAACAATGTTAAGAAAGAGTGTGCCAGCGTAAGTAAGTATATGTCAGATCTTCTCTCATCACTGGACAATGTGGTGGCTGCATGTGCATCGACAAAGGATGTTGCAGACAAGGCATTTACAGGACTGAAGAGTGAGGCAACAGAGATGGTAAGTGATGCTGGGGATTCACAGCAGTAATATATAGAGTGGACATACTGTCTGCCGGACACTATAAAACTTTTCTATGTGATCATAGGAAAGTTTTATGTGTATTAAGGGTTATGTATACAAAGTGTATAGTTTTGGGGTTATGAAACTGTAATATACAGTATATGGAGATAAGTTTATGGATATAAATAAGATCAATGGTTACTCGGAATTTTTGGGTATAATAGAATATCCTGCAGTAGTATTTTGCGATGATGGGGAAGTATTAAGTATCAACAATGCCGCTATCAAGATCATAGGATCCAATGTTGATACACTCAGTATGGAACCTGATAAATTCATGGTGAGCGATGAATTCTGGCCGACACTGGAGGAGAAAAAGGCTCTTATATGGCACAGACTTGCGTTGATAGTCAATGACTCTGAGAGATATATAGTGAGTGGATTTGTCAATCAGTTTGATTATGAGGACAGGACAGCGTATCTTGTACTGTTTGAACTCAGAGCGGATGTCAGCATAGGAAGTGTCAGCCTGGAGAGAATAATAAACCACATAGGTGTCATAGCACTTTATCTGTACAAACCTGAGGGTGCGTGGAGAACACGATATGTGTCAAAGAACATATCGGAATACGGATATTCAGATGGCAATTTTTACAGTGGCCTTGTGGGCCTTTCTGACCTTGTGCCAAAAAGTGATTATGATGTTCTGGTAGGACAGATCTACAAGGCACAGAATACAGGTGTAGACGATTTTGAGATGGAGATCAGAATCATATCAGCATCCAGAGATATAAATAAGATGCAGCTTAAGTG
>JAQYAS010000115.1 GCA_029338615.1 Clostridiales bacterium | reverse complement strand
CGACTATACTTCCCGTTCTGAGTGTCGATGAGAGTATAGATATCACGAAGATATACAGCGTTGCAGGACTTATGGGTGAGAACCAGTCTATTGTGGTCAGACGGCCGTATCGCGCACCGCATCACACCATATCAATGCATGCACTATCAGGGGGCGGCGCTTTTCCAAGACCCGGTGAGATCAGTCTTGCCCACGGAGGTGTACTTTTTCTCGATGAACTTCCTGAATTCAACAGGAATGTACTGGAGGTGATGAGGCAGCCGCTGGAGGATGGAGAGGTGACGATATCAAGACTTGAAGGGATATTCAGATTTCCCGCAGATTTCATGCTTGTCGCAGCGAGAAATCCATGCCCTTGCGGCTGTTATCCCGACATGACGAAATGCACCTGCACTGCCAGACAGATACAGAATTATAATTCCAGAATTAGTAAGCCATTGCTTGACAGGATAGATATAAATGTAGAGGTTAGGAAGGATGAATACCGGGAACTTTTGGCAAAAAGGCGGGGGCTTGGCTCGGCTGCGGTATAAATGTTGTATACCCGTCATGTTCACCTGGCACTTTAAATACAATCACCATGATATCAAATGGTCCTGGTAGAAACGATATTATCTACAGAAATGCAAAGTAATCTGACCTGATTCACAGGAAAATTAAATAATAGAAAAATAACAGGGACACTTTCCGGTAAGAGATTATAGGGGAGTGTCCTTTTGGTTGTTGTAAATGGATTTTTCTTTATGGTGTAAGGAGATTGTGGAACAGGATTATATTTGTTATGATTATTTTATCGGCTTTCCGATAAAAGTTCTAGTGGATAGGGCGATGTGCAAAAAAAGCATATTGCAAATTTATTGCGCAGAGGAGAAAAATGAAATATATCAAAATCAATGAAAACGGAATTCATATTGTATTTGGAATTACAGATAAAAATCAGATCAAATTGCTGCATTTTTCAAAAGCAGAATTTGATGAAAATGATATTTGCAAATTTGGAAAGGAATGTAAGGCAGAAGATCTGGTAAGAAAAGAGCAATTTATCGATGAGGCTTTTCAACTTGTACAGGTAAACCTTGCCGGATATAATCGCCCATATGAAAAGCATGGAAATAAACATATTTGTACAGCACCGGGATATTTATTGACCTATGCGGGGATGGAAGACAGTTGGAATGAGATTGGACGTAAGATAACCATTTATCAGGAAGATAAGGAAGAGACACATGTCCGCGTAGAAACAAGAATGCAGTTTTATAAGGGCACTTCTATCGTCCGTATGGTCAATAAAGTAATCAATGAAGGCGATAGTACACAGTGTCTGGAATATCTATCTTCATTTTGCTATACAGGAATTGAAAAAGAGGGAAAAAGCAATTCCGATGCGAAAATGAGAGTGCGCATTCCTTATAATGGATGGCAGAAAGAGATGAGTATCAAAGAATATAAGTTCGGAGATGTAGGACTGGCGCAAACACAACCCGGGGTATACCAGCGTACTTCACAGGTGCTTGAAGTATCGAATACCGGAAACTGGTCTACGAAGAAGTATTTACCATTAGGGTATGTAGAAAATACAGAGGCACATACAAGCTTATTCTGGCAGATTGAACATAATGGTTCCTGGCATTATGAGATCAGTGATCAGAATACGCATTTTTATGTCTGTGTCAGCGGACCGACCGAAGTACAGTCTCACTGGTTCAAAAATCTCGCGCCGGGCGAATCATTTGAATCGGTACCGGTTGCTGTGGGTGTGGCAGATGACAGCTTTGAAAAAGCAATGGGTGAGCTGACAAAATATCGCCGTATGATTCGAAGACCAAATAAAGATGATGAGAATTTACCGGTTATTTTCAACGATTATATGAATTGCCTGTTTGGTGATCCGACAACGGAGAAAGAACTTCCGCTGATTGATGCGGCTGCGGAATGCGGTTGTGAATACTATGTGATAGATGCCGGTTGGTATGCTCCCGGAGAATGGTGGGACAGTGTCGGCGAATGGCAGGAAAGCAGGGAGCGTTTTCCGAATGGAATTAAAGAAGTAACAGATTACATTCGTCAAAAGGGAATGATACCGGGCGTCTGGCTGGAACTTGAAGTGATGGGAATCAATTGTGAGAAAGCAAAGAATGCTCCGGATGACTGGTTCTTTATCCGTCATGGAAAGCGTGTATATGACCGTAGCAGATATCAGCTCGATTTTAGGAATCCGGAAGTCATCGAACATGTCAATGAAGTGATCGATCGGGTAGTCAAAGATTACGGAGTGGGATATATCAAGATGGATTATAACATTGAACCGGGCATAGGTACTGAACTTGGCGCGGAAAGTGTGGGGCAGGGACTGCTTGAACATGAAAAAGCATATCTAAACTGGCTTGATGATGTATTTGCACGTTATCCGGATCTGGTAATTGAAAACTGTTCTAGCGGAGGCCTTCGCATTGATTATGCGTTGCTCTCCAGATATAGTATTCAGTCTACATCGGATCAGGAAGATTACCGGAATTATGCGACGATAGCAGCAAATGCTGTGGCAGGAGTTACTCCGGAACAGGCGGCAGTCTGGTCGTATCCGATGCGCCAGGGAGACAAGGAAGAAGTAATTTATAATATGATAAATGCCATGCTGCTTCGTATTCATCAGAGTGGTCATCTGGCACAACTTCCGCCGGAACGTCTTGCATTAGTGAAAGAGGGAATTGCCTGTTATAAGACGATTCGTCAGGATATCAAATATGCGATACCTTATTGGCCGATTGATATTGCTGACAATGAGGATATGTGGGTATGCGGAGGCCTTCAGCTTGAAAACAAAGCATATCTTGCAGTATGGAAGCGGCAAATGGAAGGAAAAAATAATGACAGGTACATGAAAGCCGGCATAAACTGCACAGATGATAGTTTGTCCATACCATTGGACAGTATTCCTTTTATCAGAGACGATATGCAGGTATCCTGCATTTATCCTAAGAAGGAACCGGTTGATTTTGAATTCAAAGGAAATGTATTAACGGTGCATTTTAAAAAGCCTGTTATGGCAAGACTTTTTGAATTAAGAAAGGGTATTGTTTAATAAGGCGGAATCTGATTCATCGTTTTGAATTTTATAGATTCCACTTGTAGATGTTTGAAAATGTGATACTGGAAAATGAAACAATAGAGGACGCAGAATTTGTTGGCTGTGAATTTAAAAAATGGTATTTGTTGTAAATAAGGACAAGTGGATTAATATTCAATTTGGAGGAATAACATAATGTCAAAAGATGAGTATTTGATCACAGATGCACCGCTTAAAGCGCTGACAGTTTTTGCAATGCCTATGATCTTGGGCAGCTTTTTTCAACAAGTGTATAATATGGCTGATTCAATAATAGTTGGCCAGTATGTCGGATCATCTGCACTTGCGGCTGTTGGCGCCTGTGCCGCCCTTACAAATGTATTCATTTGTGTGGCGCTCGGTGCCGGCGTAGGTGCGGGTGTGCTTGTGAGCCGCTATTTTGGAGCCAGGGATTATAGTAAAATGAAAACAATAGTATCAACATCGCTGATAAGTTTTATGATCCTAAGCATACTTTTGGGTGTATTTGGCCTTATCTTTTCACGTTCGATGATGACGCTGCTTCAGACACCTGCTGACATACTAGATGAAGCGGTGCTGTATCTTCGTGTTTATTTTGCCGGATTTCCATTTTTGTTTATGTATAATATTCTTTCAACAATGTTCAATTCAATCGGTGAATCAAAGATACCGTTGGGCCTTTTGATATTTTCTTCTGTCTTGAATATTGTTATGGATCTTTGGATGGTGGCAGGCCTCGGCCTGGGCGTTTTCGGTGCAGCCCTTGCAACTCTCATTGCCCAGGGAATATCCGCAGTGTTTTCACTGTTGATTTTTCTTTGGCGGATGCGTCAATATAAAGGCCATTTTGATTGGTTTGACAGGCACGAGTTACATTCCATGCTTAGAATTGCCGTACCATCGGTTCTTCAGCAGTCCACAGTGTCGATTGGTATGATGATCGTTCAGGCAGTTGTAAATCCATTCGGCACACAGGCGCTTGCAGGTTACTCAGCAACGATGAGGGTTGAGAATGTTTTTTCACTGATATTTGTATCCATTGGAAATGCAGTTTCACCATATGTTTCTCAGAATCTGGGTGCAAAGAAAATCAAACGTATCAAAAAAGGATATCGGGCTGCGTTGGTGTTGGATATGTGCTTTGCGATCGTTGCATTTATAGTCATTGAAACGCTGCATACTCAGATTTCATCTTTATTCCTTGGCAAAGATGGAACAGCTTTGGCATATCAGGTGTCTGGGGGGTATATGAGATGGCTTGGCTACTTTTTCATTTTCATGGGAATCAAGATGGCAACCGATGGGGTTCTTCGAGGACTTGGGATTATGCGCCCATTTCTCATTGCAAATATGGTCAACCTAGCGATCCGTCTGTCAGTTGCCCTGATTTGTGCGCCCCGTTTTGGTATCGAATTTGTCTGGCTTGCGGTGCCGGCGGGATGGCTTGCAAACTTTCTGATCTCTTATATGGCTCTCAGAAAGTCGTGGCCGATTGATTGTAAAGAAGTATGAGTAAGACTGACATTATCAGGGACAGGATGAGAGGTTTGCATCCTGTCCCTGAATTTAATTTACGCGAGCAACGAGCCAAAGTCCGTGCTTGCACGAGACCTTGGCGACTGCCGCGATAACTTGAGAAAATCGCGAAGCGTGTTTCTCATAGTTATTTATCCTTGCTATCAGCATCAATCACTGATTGGATCTGTTTCATAAGAGAGTCGTAGTTAGCCTGATCGTCGATACCTCCAAGCATAGGATCTCCGACAATATTACCATTTCTATCGACTAGTATGGTTGTAGGAAATGCCATGATGTCGGAGGCATATTTGCCTACGCTAGAATCAGAGTCAACGGAGATATTGCGGTATTTTGCACCCTGGCTGTCAAGAACGGCTGCGGCTTCCTTGATAGCATCTTCGTTTCCGTCAAATGTCTCTGTGTTGATACCTACTACCTCGCCGCCCATCGATTTGATGGCATCATTTAATTCATTAAGCTTGGACAATTCTGCGACACAAGGCTTGCAGCCGGTAAACCAGAAATTAACGACAGTTACTGCATTATTGGAAAACAGGCTTTCGTCAACAGAATTACCGTCAAAATTCTTGCCGGAGAAACTCTTGAAAGGCGTGATTTCTTCGGAATTGTCGTTCTGGTCGGTGCTTTCTGATCCTGCATTTTTATTTTCGATTTCATCTATCTGCTTTTCAATCTGTCTGATAGTTTCGATATCATCGTTAAGTGTTTTCAGTTCATCATCCGTAAAGGATTCCTTGTTCGATTCTATTATGCCGGCCAGATAATCGGCATAATCTCCGCTTGGATCGGCATCGCTTTTATTCGCCATGCCAAATGCCTTGTTCCATACATCCTGGTGATCTGCAAAGATCTGGTTCTCCTGCTGATATAGATCATCCAGCTTTGTGTTGGAATTGTCCACAGCTTCAGTGGTGGATTCTGTCTGGGTTTTTTGTGAATTCTCAGTGGTGGCAGATCCTGATCCGTTACATGCCGTGAGAGATAATGCTGCACAGAGAGTGATAATAGATATTAATGTTCTTTTTGTCTTCATAAATAATTGCTCCTTTAAATAATATTAGTGTGGTTGATTGTTACATGTTGGTTTTGGAAGATTGCTTATGTCCTTTTGGGGAACATGGCTTTCCCATAAACTGATAGTGGATCGCATCTTTTGGACATGCCTTCATACATGCTCCGCATCGTATGCATTCCGGATGATTTGGTGTTTTGCATACATCTACATCCATTTTGCATGCCTTTGAACACTTACCGCATCCGACACATTTGCTGCTTTCAACATTGATACGCATAAGGCTGACCTTGTTGAATAATGAGTAGATTGCGCCGAGAGGACAAATCCATTTACAGAAGGGTCTGTAGAACAGAATACTCAGAACGACAACTGTAATTAAAATAAGGCATTTAAATGAAAACAGCTTTCCGAGTGCAGAGCGTATAGCTGCATTTCCGAGTGAAAGTGGTATAGCACCTTCCAGAACACCTTGTGGACAAATATACTTACAGAAGAACGGGTCTCCCATTCCTATGGAGTTCGTTACAAGCATCGGCAGAAGTATAACGAAAACAATAAGGATTATATATTTCAGGTATCTTAGTGGTTTCAGCCTGGCTGTGGAAAACTTTTTCCCGGGAATTTTGTGAAGCAGATCCTGAAACCATCCAAATGGACACAAAAACCCACATATAAATCTTCCGAGGATCACACCGATTAAAATGAAAAAACCGGTTATGTAGTAAGAAAATTTAAATTTGGACGATCCGACGACCGCCTGAAATGCACCTATGGGACACGCTCCTGTTGCAGCAGGACAGGAGTAACAGTTTAGTCCCGGTACGCATACTGTTTTTGCTTTGCCCTGATAGATCTTGCCTTTAAATAAATTGGGGATGTGAATATTGGTAAGCAGCGTGGCTGCTGCCTGTATCCATCCGCGTATTCTGGCTGTTTTTTTTGACAGTGATTTGTTCTTATCCAATTCCTACACACTCCAGACATAATTTTATTGCTTTGCTGAGCACGGCAGCCGCTTCACCTCTGACTGCACCATAGCTGATCATTGCTATACCCGTGATGAGTAAAATGATCTGAGATATTTTCCTGTACTTCAAGATATTGCAGCTCCTTTCATGATTGCGTTTGTTGACCAGCTGACTTGGATATTATACAATAGCTGTTGTAAAATTTTTGTTAAGAAGGATTTTTATTAAGAAACAGGTGACAGTTTTGAGATTATTGATAGTTGAAGATGAGAAGCAGATATGTGATATGGTTGCGAAAAGCCTGTATGATGCCGGGTATGAGGTGGATACCTGTTATGACGGAGAAGAGGCTCTTGAATGCATTCTGTCAGAGGAATATGACCTGATCGTTCTGGATCTGAATCTGCCGGGTATGGATGGAATGGAGATTTTAAAGGAACTCAGACAGAAAAATGAGGAGACAAAGGTTATCATATTATCTGCGAGGGGACAAATTGCGGATAAGGTTGAAGGGCTGGATGCAGGTGCAAATGATTATATGGAAAAACCATTTCATTTGCAGGAGCTTGAGGCGCGTATCAGAAGTCTTACAAGAAGAAAATTTGTACAGAAGGATGTATGTCTGGAAAGTGGCGGGATAAAGTTTGACACGATAAAACGTGAGGCATACGCAAAAGGAGAAAAGGTTCCCCTTACAAGAAAAGAAAATGGAATCCTGGAATATCTGCTTCTTAATCTGGGCAGACCGGTAAGCCAGGAGGAATTGATGGAGCATGTCTGGGATGCTTCGGTTGACAGCTTCAGTGGAGCGATCAGAGTACATATGTCTTCGCTGAGAAGGAAGCTTAAGGCAGTGCTTGGATATGATCCGATTTTGAACAAGGTGGGAGAAGGCTATAAAATACGAGAGGAGTCCGACAGATGAAAAGAATGTCGCTGCAGTGGAGGCTTACCTGTATAATCACATTATATATTGCGCTTATATGTGGATGCCTTACTTTGCTTGTCTATAAAAATGGCGTGTATTATATTGATTCTCTGCAAGAAACCGTTGATGCCCAGGGAGATGATAATGGGAGCGGTACTGATGAAATATATATCAGTATTCCGGAGGATAAATGGGATGAATTTGCAAATGATTTTTCTGTTAAGGTGTACAATAATAAGGCAGATTACAAGAAAAACAGCCTGATAATTTCTGCCTTGCTGGCCCTGCTTGGCGGAGTAGCTACATATTTTATAAGTGGGCATGCACTAAAGCCTATCAGTGAGTTTTCTGATAAAATTGAAGAGGTACAGGCACAGAATCTGGCGGATTCACGAATAGAAGAAAACAATGTTAAAGAACTGAACCAGCTCAGTGTTTCATATAACAAGATGCTTGAACGCCTCTCGGATGCATTTGAGATACAGAGACAGTTTACTGCAAATGCAGCACATGAGCTCAGAACTCCACTGTCTTTAATGCAGATACAGCTTGATTCATATAATTCTTCCCGGCATCCGGGAGATGATGAAGTCACTCTGCAGACGATAAAGATGGTAACTGAACAGAATGATAGACTCAGCAAAATGGTAAAGACACTTCTTGATATGAGTGAGCTTCAAACTGTGAGCCGGGATGATAAAATAATGGTCGACGCGCTTGTTGATGAGGTATTGGCGGATCTGGAACCTCTTGCACAGGAAAAGGATATAGAACTTATTGGAGAATGTACGGATGTAACGATGATAGGAAGTGACATCCTTATTTACAGGATGTTATACAATCTTGTTGAGAATGCTATAAAATATAACCGCACAGGAGGACGGGTTACAGTGACAGCGCGTCAGAAGGAAAAACACGTTTACCTGTCAGTAGAGGATACCGGAAATGGTATCCCGGAAGAACTGAAGGATCGCGTGTTTGAACCTTTCTTTCGCGTGGATAAATCCAGAAGCCGTGAGCTTGGCGGCGTAGGACTGGGACTTGCTCTTGTCCGCGAGATCGTGATAGTGCATGATGGCAATATTGCAGTTAAGTCTAATCCGTCTGGAGGAACGATTTTTGAAGTCGTTTTATAAAGTGAGCATTACAGCCGTTACATATAACAGACTTACCCACTTACTTTCCGGTAACAGCATATTGGCTGTCATACATAGCCTTAAGATTTTCGTTGGAATTGAATTTTTCTCCTATGCAGAATTCTTCAGACCATGTCATGTAGTATGCCCATGGAGTGTGTGACTTCTCCAGAAGATGTATATCCGGTATATATCCAACTTCGGTAAGGGCGGCAACCTTGTTCGGAGAGGTAGCTTCTACAAGCTTTGTGTATTCTTCACTGTAATCGGTTGCTGTGTATTCCGGCAGATATATGTCCATGGAGACAATATCAACGAAGTCATCTCCAGGGTATACGCCTTTTGTAGGACAGTTCCATACCCATATAAGGTTGTTGATGTTCAGTACATTTGTATAGTAGTCGAACATGAGTCTGTAGAGCTTTGCCGCGACAGCAGGACCTTTGGCACCCCACCAGAACCAGGTGCCCTCGGACTCGTGGAAAGGTCTCCACAGAACCGGGATATCTTCAAGCTGGAATCTTCGGAGTTCCTTTGCGATGATGTCCATATCGTGGTAGAAAGCATCACGTTCTCTTGTTCCTGGAATGAGCACCTTTTCAGCGTCGAAGTCAGTGTGCTCTGTGTAGAAACTCTTGTCACGACCTCCAATCGGAGAGAACCAGTGAAATGTGAAAGTGACAATGCCATTTGTTTTCTTTGCCCATTCGAGAGCGGTGTCAAGGGTATCCTGATTTTCATATACCTCTGTGAGACATTCTGCGGATGCATCATTATAGTTTATGTTTGGCGAGTATCCAAGCAGCTCGAAACCTCTGAGTGCCGGACATTTGCCTGTCTGTTCGTATATATAGTCAATCTCCTCCATAGGATTGGTCTGTGTGTGCTGACCTGTTATTATCTTATTACCGGCAATCTCCGATAAATAATCTAGTAGATTCTGTGCTGAATGCGATATGTGCTTGTTTGCTGCTTTCTGCATCTTATTTTCTCCTTCATTAGCATGTGATTGATATGCTTTTATCATATACAAATAAATGTAATAATTGTATTATATAAAGAGCAAAAAATTGTATAAACCTATCATGATACAACTTGGATCGTAGGGGGAGACTGCTATGGAAATGTTTGAGTACATTGATGAGATGAAACAGCCATATGATATATTTTACACAGATTGGGTGCATTCTGAATTGCACTGGCACTATTACAGTGAGATACTTTATATAGTCAGCGGATCTATCCGGGTGATCTGCAATGATGGAGAGACGGTTTTCAGAAAAGGGGATATGTGCTATCTATATCCGCTGCAGCTCCACAGTATAAAGGCGGATAAGACCTGTACGGAGCCGGTGAAGTATGCGGTCATAAAGTTTAATATGTATACACTGGGCATTCCCCAGACTTATATAAGGAAAATGTATGATTGTTTTGTATACAAGACGGAGACTACAGATTTCTGTACGGTTATAAGGTCTGAAAAACTAAAAGAAAGTGTGGCAGATATTGTTCAGGATATATTTGAGGAATATACGGAAAAACGGGAGATGTACATGCTTGCGGTCCAGTCTGGGATATATAAGCTGCTCATCATCATGGCAAGACAAATGAAAACAAATGGAGATTTTAAGCATAAGAGGTCGGATGGTGATGTGTATTTCAATCACATACTGGAATATATAGATGCGCATTCGTCAGAACAGATGGAGGTTAAAGATCTGGCAGAAATGTGCAGTATGAGTTATTCACACTTTGCCAGATCATTTAAGGCTCGTTATGGAAGATCGTGTAAGGAATACATATTGTATATAAGGCTCAACAAGGCGCAGAATATGCTGCTGTATTCGGATTATTCCATGGAATATATTGCGCAGGAAAATGGTTTTTCGGACAGCAGTTATTTTATCCGGGTATATAAAAAGTGGAGGGGAATCACTCCGAAACAGGAAAGAATGCAGAACAGACTTTAGTATCCCAATAGGGTGCAAATGAAACAGACTCACATGTGATCGAGACACAAGTGAGTCTGTTCATAAACCGATTATATTGTTGCCGTTGCGGATTTTGCACGGCTAATTTTATTTCCCCCGAATTTTCGTCTCAGCTGTTTCATAACCCACAGGTACGCAGGTATCAGGAAGAGATCAGCACATACCCATGCAAGCGGACTTCCTAGTGATACGCAGATGAAACCGAAATGAGGCACCAGCACGAAACCGGCAACAGAACGAGCAATCATCTCACATATGCCTGCAAGTATGGCGAAAGTCGAGTAGCCAAGCCCCTGTATCATGAATCTTACGATATTCACAAGAGCCAGGAATATGTAGAATGCGGCGTTGATAACCACGAATTCATATATGTAGCCGATAAGCTCAATCTGTTCCTTCTTTACAAAGAGAAGTGCAAGCTGCTTTCCGAACACGATGGAGAAAGCCAGAGCCACGAGGGCATATATGATTCCCATCTTGATACAGGCTTTAAGTCCCTGATCAACACGGTCAAGACGCCTGGCACCAACATTCTGACCTCCGTATGTTGCCATGGTGGAGCCCATTGCATCGAAAGGACAGCACATGAACATGCAAATCTTGGATCCTGCTGATACGGCTGCAACATATGTTGAACCCATATCATTGACTGCGGTCTGTAGAATTACACTGCCTATGGCTGTTATGCTGTACTGCAGTCCCATAGGTAGACCCATACCGCAGAGCTTAAGGCAGTGACGCATGCTGAATGTCCAATCCTCTTTACTGAATTCAAGATACCTCAGTTTCTTTGTCATGTATATCGTACATATGATTCCTGACACTGCCTGTGAAGCTACTGTGGCAACTGCAGCTCCGGCGACGCCCATAGGAACAACAAGTATAAGATCAAGTATTATGTTGACAATTGATGAACCCACAAGAAATATTACAGGTGTGATACTGTCTCCGAGTGATCTCAGTATTCCGGCAGTCAGGTTGTAGAGAAATGTTGCCGGTATTCCGAGAAATATTATAAATATGTATATGTATGCGTCATCGATGATATTCGAAGGTGTTCTGAGAGCCTTGAGTATCTGCATTGTGAATATACTTACAGCCACAGTTATAACAGCAGCCAGTGCAACGGATGACCATATACTGTTGATTATATAAGCCTTAAGAGCCTTGAAATCCTTCGCACCATAAGCCTGGGCAACAGGGATTGCGAAGCCGTTGCAGATTCCTATACAGAATCCGAGTATCATGAAGTTGATGCTTCCGGTGGAACCCACCGCCGCCAGCGCGTCCGTTCCAAGCTTCTGTCCGACTATGACAGAATCCACCATATTATAAAACTGCTGAAATATCAGACCAAAGAGAAGGGGCAGACCAAAGTTCAATATAAGCTTTGAAGGCTTTCCTTCAGTGAGGTCTTTTGTGCCACTGATGCGCGCAATAAAATTCTTCATGTGATTCACCTCTCAAAAATCCAGTTGTTTGTTTATAAATTGCTTGTTTTCACGATATCGTGTGTTTGCTAGTTAATCACCTTTTAATGATTTTATATATGGAAAAAAGGTGATTAAACGTGGTAAAATGTAAACACTTTTGTAATGCTGCAAACTTGATATATATTAGTCTCTGAACTAATATAAGTATAGTCGTAAAAGTGATGAAAAAAGAGAAAATAATTGTGCATAAAGCGCATGGATGTGAACCAGGGTAATGTCGATAACGATAATGACCTGGCGGGGGATATGGAATGAGCAGAGATAGCGATAAAAAAAATAATAAAAAAAAGAACGATAAAAAGATTGGCAAGAATAATAAAACGGGCAGAGAAGAAATCAGGAATATAAATAGTATGAACGGTGGCACAGCAAAATCTTACAGGCAGAAAGTTCTTGTGAATCAGGCAGGAAAGCTAGTGGATGAGCTTGAGCGGGCGAGACGAGAGGAGCAAGAGTCCCAGATTGATGGAATAATCAGACAGAAGGTTATCAAGAGAAAGAATACCAGGGCTGCCTATCGTATTGTGGGAATAGTATTTATACTGATTGGAATCGCGTGTATGTGGTGGGCCATGGGAGGTCACTACAGGTTTTTGAAAGCGGCGGTTTCTATAGCAGCCATGGCATATGGGTTTTATATTGTAAGGGCGTCATTCAGGAGTGCAGCATATGATGCTACATATTTGTTTGGACAGGACAGGATAACGATACTTCAAAAGGGTGGAAGTAAGATCATACCATACGAAGCAGTGACGGGTTATACAGTGATAGAACCAGATCCCGAGATGAAGTATTATATTTTTAAGTTCGACAGGGGGAAGGAGAGTTATGTAGTGCCGTTTGCCGGGGCGAAGGCAAAATGTGAATCAGTGTACAATATTTTCAGAGAGAAGGTAAGAACAGATGAAAAAGAAAATTCTTGAAAAACTCCAAAGTACGGATGGCTTTGTATCAGGACAGGAATTGTGTGAGCTGCTGGGAGTGTCAAGAACCGCAGTGTGGAAAAATATACAGGCTCTGAAAAATGAAGGATATGTCATAGAAGGAGTTAATAATAAAGGCTATAGGTTGGTTAGTGCTCCTGATGTCATGTCTGAGGAAAATATATCGAGGCACCTCAACACGAAGATCTTTGCAAGAAAACTCTACTATTATGATGAAACGGATTCAACAAATACCCGTGCCAAGATAGTGGGGGAGACGGAACCGGTACATGGTGCATTGTTTGTGGCAAATGAGCAGACTGCCGGAAAAGGACGCAGGGGGCACAGTTGGAATTCAGACAAGGGAACAACGATATCCATGTCGTATCTGTTAAAACCGGACATAGATATCTCATGTGTATCCAGAATAACTCTGGTGTCGGCGGTTGCACTTGCAAGAGCATTTGGCAAGGTGGATGGAGTGAAACCTCAGATAAAATGGCCAAATGATGTACTATCAGGTGGAAAGAAGCTTGTCGGAATACTTACAGAGATGAGCTCCGAGGGAACTGATATTAGTTATGTTGTCGTGGGAATTGGTATAAATGTATATAACCAGAGTTTCCCAGAGGACATTGCGGACAAGGCGACATCAATTCTTCTGGAGAACGGCAGGGGATGTGACAGGTCATGGTTCATAGCGCAGGTGTCAAATGAGTTTGAAAAACTATATGATGAGTTTGTAAAAAATAAAGATCTGGGATTTCTTGTTGATGAGTACAACACTTATCTTGTGAACAAGGATAAGCAGGTATATGTCATAGAGGGAGATCAGAAAACTGAGTATACAGCCTTGGGACTTTCCCCGGACGGCGGACTCCTTGTCAGGGATGCTGATGGAGCTGTGCGCGATATAATATCAGGTGAAGTGTCCGTCAGAGGCATATATGGATATGTATGATATATGATAAACATTCATTTGCATGTCAGCATATGGGGCTTAATAATATTAATAAATGGCAGGCATGATTCAAAAAAACTAGAAATATAGCCTCTTATGGTTTATAATCGGCAGTGAGTATATTACAGATATAGAACTTTTCATGCAGAATACGCAGAGGTTGCGTGTAAGCATCTTTGTATGTGTCTGCTCAATACACAGATATGGAGGATATAAACATGGAAAAGATTCAGATGACCACACCACTTGTAGAGATGGATGGAGATGAGATGACCAGAATTCTCTGGCAGTATATAAAGGATGAGCTTATCTATCCATTTATCGATCTCAAGTCAGAGTACTATGACCTTGGTCTTGTACATAGAAATGAGACAGATGACAAGGTAACATTTGATTCAGCATATGCAACACAGAAGTATGGTGTAGCTGTAAAGTGTGCAACTATCACACCTAATGCAGCAAGAGTTAAGGAGTACAATCTCAAGGAGATGTGGAAGAGCCCTAACGGAACTATCAGAGCAATTCTTGATGGTACAGTGTTCAGAGCACCTATCGTAGTAAAGGGAATCGAGCCATGTGTTAAGAACTGGAAGAAGCCTATTACTATTGCAAGACATGCATATGGTGATGTATACAAGAGTGTAGAGATCGACGTTCCAGGCCCTGGAACTGCAGAACTTGTATTCACAGGTGATGATGGCCAGGTTATAAAGGAGACTATCCATAAGTTTGATGGTCCTGGTGTCCTTCAGGGACAGCATAACGTGGACAAATCTATCGAGAGCTTTGCAAGAAGCTGTTTCAAGTATGCGCTTGATACTAAGCAGACACTGTGGTTTGCAACAAAGGATACCATATCAAAGAAGTATGATCACACATTCAAGGATATATTCCAGGAGATATTTGATGCAGAGTATAAGGAGCAGTTCGATGCAGCAGGTATCGAGTACTTCTACACACTTATAGATGATGCGGTTGCCCGTGTTATGAAGAGCGAGGGTGGTTATATCTGGGCATGCAAGAATTATGATGGAGATGTAATGAGCGATATGATCTCATCAGCATTTGGTTCACTTGCCATGATGACATCAGTTCTCGTATCACCTGATGGAAAGTATGAGTACGAGGCTGCTCATGGAACAGTTATGAGACATTATTACAAGCACCTTGCCGGTGAGGAGACATCAACCAACTCAGTTGCAACTATCTTTGCATGGTCAGGAGCACTCAGAAAGCGTGGAGAGCTGGATGGAATCCAGGCACTTCAGGATTTTGCGGACAAGCTTGAGGCGGCAACCATCAAGACTATTGAGGATGGCAAGATGACAAAGGATTTGGCTCTCATCACAACACTTGAGAATCCTACAGTATTGAACAGCGAGAACTTTATCAAGGCTATCAGAGAGACTCTTGAGGGAATGCTCTAATAGTAGACATAAGATAATCTATGATATCACCCCTATCCATATGTATGAATAGGGGTGATATCATTATAAGGAGGAATGCCTTTGAAGATAGAACATGTTGCCATGTATGTGAATGATCTTGAGAAGACGAAAAATTTCTTCGAGAGATATCTGGGAGCATCGGCAAACGATGGTTATCACAATGTTAAAACAGACTTTCGTTCATACTTTCTTACATTTGATGATGGAGCAAGGCTTGAGATAATGAACAGGCCCGGGATGGAAGATGCTGAAAAAAAGCTTAACAGAACGGGATTTATACATATAGCATTCAGTGTGGGAAGTAAAGAAAAAGTGGATGAGCTTACCAGACAGCTTGCGGATGATGGCTATGAGGTGATAAGCGGACCGAGGACGACAGGCGATGGATACTATGAGAGCTGTGTGGTCTGCATAGAGGATAATCAGATAGAGATAACGGTATAGGAATGACAGATAGGAGGTAAAAGACAATGGACAATCAGGTATTAGAGGTAATAAAAAAGAGAAGCTCGGCTAGAGCGTATAGTGATGAAGAAGTTACGAAGGAGCAGCTGGAGAAGGTAATCGAGGCTGGTCTTCAGGGCCCTACAGGCATGAATAAGAAAGAGATACATTTTACGGTTGTAAAAGGGGATGCGCCTATTCTGGAAGAGCTTGATGCGGAAAAGAGAGCACTTCGAGGACAGGATAAGCAGCCACACAATTTCTATTATGAGGCTCCTGTTCTGATATTCCTGAGCGCAGAGGATGATTTCAGATGGAGCAAGGTGGATGCAGGAATTGCGGTACAGAATATGGCTATAGCGGCGGAGAGCATGGGACTTGGCAACTTGATCATAGGTTGTGTGTATGATGCTCTTCACGGGGAAAAGAAAGCATATTTTGACAAGGCGCTTGCAATACCGGAAGGGTACTCGTTCCAGATAGCGCTTGCTGTCGGACATAAGACTGACAACAAGACACCTCATGATTATGATGCGTCTGTTCAGGTAAGTTATCTGTAGTTTTCCACTAAAATTTAATCAGGACAGGCTATAATAAAGCGATTATCACGCTCATGCGTGACGGCATATTATATGATAAATTGCAGGCGATGAGATAAGAAAAATATACGGGGAGGATATAGCGTATGGGGAAACTTGTGATGGGGTATTGGGACTGCCCTTATTGTAGTACGAAACATATAGAAGGAACGAGGCGCGAATGCCCGTCCTGCGGAAAACCGAGAGGACAAGAAGTCAAGTTCTATATGGACGGAGTGAGGTATCTGTCTGCGGAGGAGAGCCAGACAAAGGGAAAAGGTGCCGACTGGTTGTGTGACCATTGTGGCAATTACAATTCTGCTCTTAACACACGGTGCAGCAGCTGTGGTGCTGAACGGGATTCACAGGATAAAGCTTATTTTGATGTCAGAAAAGAACAGGATGCAAAGAATGCCAGAAGTGCATCCGGAACAGGAACAGCTGCCAGAGGACAAAACAGCGAGCAGGGGGGTAGCAAACGAGGTCGTTCATTTGGAGCATGGAAGATAGTACTGATCGGCATACTGGTGATAACGGCGATAATCGGACTTACGGCGATCATAACCATGCCGAAGAAGAGAACAATCACAGTCAGGGATATGAAGTGGAAGACCAGTGTTGATGTGGAGAAATATCTTCTGTGTGATGAAGACGACTGGGAACTCCCCGAGGGCGCTGCGCTAAAAACCACGAAACAGGAGGTCCATCATACAGAACAGGAATATGTGGGTGAGCGCGAGGAGACCTACGATTCATATGAAGTGATAGGTTCTCATGTGGAGTACAGCTACGAGGATAATGGTGATGGAACATTTTCAGAGGTGGCAAATGATGTGGATGATTACGGATATGTGACGAGGACGAGATCGGTTCCTGTCTACAGGGATAAGCCGATATATCAAACGAAGTATTACTATACGATATGGCGGTGGAAGTACGACAGGACGGAGACTGCAGAGGGCGGTGGAAAGACACCGGAATACCCGGAGCCTCAGCTCACAGATAAGGAGAGGCTAGGGGAAAAAACAGTCGAATATGAAGTCACATGTGAAGTGAAGAATAAGGAAAAGACATATAAAGTTAAAGAGTCTATATATGATAAACTTGACATTGGTGGGACATATAATGTCAAGGCTGATTCTGAGGAGATAGTGAGTATAATAGAGTAGAGACTTGAGAATACGGAGACGGTGTCTCTGCGCAGATATTATGCAAAACAACCGGCAGTCTTGCATAATATCTGCGAATGTGGTATATTTTAAAAGAATTTTGTGGTACAAAATACCACTTGCGAGAGAATGTGTTTACATTATTATATACAGAATAATAGGGAGGCACATTCTTTATTTTTGTGAATACATATATTTACCAATATTTAAATTTTGAATAGGAGAACAAGATCATGACGATAACTGATGAAACAATTGATTATGTCGGAATCCTTGCAAAACTTGAACTCTCTCCCGAGGAAAAGGAGCAGGCAAAGAAGGATATGTCAGATATGCTTGATTATGTCAGCAAGCTGAATGAATTGGACACAGAAGGTGTTGAGGCGATGAGCCACACATTCCCATATAATAATGTATTCCGTGAGGACGTTGTTACAAATGGAGATGACAGAGAGAACATGCTTAAGAATGCACCAGAGCAGAAGGATGGATGCTATAAGGTGCCAAAGACATTTGACTAGGAGGTAGGCTGAAGTGAATTTAATGGGTATGACAGCTGTAGAGCTGGGAAAAGCTATTAAAGACGGACAGGTAAGCGCAGTTGAAGCGACTCAGGCTTGTCTTGACAGCATCGAGGCATGCGAGAAGGATTACAATAGTTTTGTCACGGTTGATCGTGAGGGAGCACTTGCCCAGGCCGAGGAAGTGCAGAAGAAGATAGATGCAGGAGAACTTAGCGGTCCTCTTGCAGGTGTTCCAATAGCAATAAAAGACAATATGTGCCAGGAGGGTGTGCAGACAAGCTGTTCATCAAAGATCCTGTCAAACTTTGTTCCAACATATACTGCTGAGGCCGTTGTAAAGCTTCAGGAAGCAGGTGCGGTTATAGTAGGACATACCAATATGGATGAGTTTGCCATGGGAAGTACAACCGAGACATCATATTTCGGAGAAACCAAAAATCCATGGGATACAGGCAGAGTTCCAGGCGGTTCATCAGGTGGATCTGCGGCAGCAGTTGCGGGCGAGGAGGTGCCTTGTGCCCTGGGTTCAGATACCGGTGGATCCATCAGACAGCCGGCTTCATTCTGTGGTGTCACAGGAATCAAGCCAACTTATGGAAGAGTATCAAGATATGGACTTATAGCATACGGTTCATCACTTGATCAGATAGGACCCCTTGCTAAGAATGTAGAGGATTGTGCAACGATCCTTGAGATCATATCACAGTATGACAAGAAGGACTCAACATCGGTGAACAGAGATGACAATGATTTCACAAGTGCACTTGTGGATGATGTGAAGGGACTTAAGATCGGACTTCCGAGAGATTATTTCACAGAGGGACTTGAGCCTGAGATAAAGGAAGCTGTGTATGGAGTAGCTGAGGCGCTGAAAGCAAAGGGTGCTATCGTAGAGGAGTTTGATCTTGGAATGGTTGAGTACGCGATCCCGGCATACTACATCATAGCATCAGCGGAGGCAAGCTCAAACCTTGAGAGATTCGACGGTGTAAAGTACGGCTACAGAACATCAGAGTACACAGATCTTCACAACATGTACAAGAAGAGCCGTTCAGAGGGATTTGGCCCTGAAGTAAAGAGAAGAATCATGCTCGGTTCATTCGTATTAAGTTCAGGATATTATGATGCATATTATGTAAAGGCACTCAAGGCAAAGGCACTTATCAAACAGGCGTATGACAAGGCATTTGAGAAGTACGATATCATCCTTGGACCTGTGGCACCGACAACAGCATTGAAGATGGGAGAGTCACTTTCAGATCCTATCAAGATGTACCTGGGAGATGTATACACTGTTCCTGTGAATCTTGCAGGACTTCCGGGAATATCACTTCCATGTGGAATTGATAAAGATGGAATGCCGATAGGTGTGCAGATGGTTGGAGATGCGTTTGACGAGAAGACGATCATCAGAGCTGCATATGCATTTGAGAAGACTAGAGAATACAAGAGACCTGCACAGGTTTCAGAAAGGGGGCTGTAAGAGATGGCAAAGACATATGAGACAGTCATCGGACTTGAGGTCCATGTAGAGCTTGCGACCAAGACAAAGATATTCTGCGGCTGCAGCACAGCATTTGGAGGAGCTCCTAATACACATACGTGTCCGGTATGTACAGGAATGCCGGGTTCACTTCCTGTGCTGAATAAGGAAGTTGTAAATAAGGCGATCGCAGTTGGTCTTGCGACAAACTGTAAGATCACACAGAACTGTAAGTTTGACAGAAAGAATTATTTCTATCCTGACAATCCACAGAACTATCAGATATCACAGCTCTACTATCCTATATGTAGGGATGGTAAGGTTGAGATAGAGGTTGACGGAGTTAAGAAATATGTGAGGATCCATGAGATACATATGGAGGAAGACGCAGGTAAGCTTGTCCATGATCCATATACAGACAGCTCACTTGTTGATTTCAATCGTTCAGGCGTGCCTCTTATAGAGATCGTATCTGAGCCGGATATGAGATCTGCTGAGGATGTAATAGCATATCTTGAGAAACTCAGAGAGACTATCCAGTATCTTGGTGCATCAGACTGTAAACTGAATGAAGGCTCAATGCGTGCTGATGTCAATCTTTCAATCAGAGAGGTTGGCTCAGGGGAGTTTGGCACACGTACAGAGACCAAGAACCTGAACTCATTCAAGGCCATCGCCAGAGCCATAGAGAACGAGAGAGAGAGACAGATCGATCTCATCGAGTCCGGTGAGAAGGTTGTCCAGGAGACGAGAAGATGGGATGATACAAAGGAGTATTCATATCCTATGAGATCCAAGGAGGATGCACAGGATTACAGATACTTCCCAGATCCGGATCTTGTACCGATTCATATCAGCGATGAGTGGCTGCAGCAGGTCAGAGACGCACAACCTGAGTTCAGAGAAGAAAAGAAGATAAGATACAAAGAGGAATATGCGATTCCTGACTATGATATAGACATCATCACGGCCTCAAAGAAGCTGGCAGATCTGTTCGAGGACGCTATCGCACTTGGAGCGCCTGCAAAGAAGGTTTCCAACTGGATCATGGGAGAGACCATGAGATTGATGAAGGAGAACAGTGTTGATGCGGAAGACCTGAAGTTCTCAGCCGAGAATCTTGCAAAGCTTATCAAACTCGTGGACGACAGGGTCATCAACGGTGGTGTTGCAAAGGAAGTATTTGAAAAGGTATTTGCAGATAATATAGATCCTGAGAAGTATGTAAATGACAATGGACTTGTAACTGTCCAGGATGACAATGCACTTAAGGAGGCGTGCCAGGCGGCAATAGATAACAATCCAAAGGCTGTTGAAGATTACAAAGGCGGTAAGGAGAAGGCTCTAGGAGCTCTTGTCGGACAGGTTATGAAAGCTATGAAGGGTAAAGCAGATCCTGGATCTGTCAACAAGATGCTTAGGGAGATGCTGTAATTATGGAAGAAAACAGAAGAGTTAGAAAGAGGGACAGATACAAACGTCTCATAACAGTGGGTGAGGCATGTGTACTCATCGCAGCGGAGCTGGTACTGTTTGGACTCATGTGGTACCGGGACTATGAGGTAACGCTTACGCTTCCGTTCTGGAGAAGAGGAAACTGGGCAGTTATCGGAATGTATGGAATCATCATCATACTTTTCACCAAGCTTTATGGTGGTTACAGAGTCGGATTCTTCAGACTGCTTGATATAGTTTACTCGCAGCTGCTGGCTCTCGTGTGTGCTAATGTAGTTGGTTACCTGCAGCTCTGTATAATCTGTCGTGACTATGTAAATCCGGTACCATTGTTAAAGGTAACCGGGCTTGAAACAATAGTGATATTGCTTTGGATATTTGCGTGCAGATTTTTGTATGCGAAGATGTATCCGCCAAGGCATCTGCTGTTGGTATATGGATATAAGACTCCGATGGAGTTCATAGACAAGATCAATGCCCGTAAGGACAAGTATGTAATAGAAGACAGAATACATGTCAGCGAGGGCGAGCAGGCGATCAAGGATAAGATACTCAAGTATGATGGAGTAATCATATGTGAGACAAAGGCATATATAAGAAATGAACTTGTGAAGTATTGTTTTGAGCACTCGATCAGGTCTTATGTTGTGCCGAAACTGTCAGATATAATAATTCTCGGTGCTGAACCGATCCATTTATTTGACACACCTATTTTACTGTCACGTAATCAGGGACTCACTGGTGATGATATGATCATCAAGAGAATCATGGATATTGTGTGTGGAGTTATATTGCTGATAATAGCATCTCCGTTTATGCTTATATCAGCCCTTGCTATATGGCTGTACGACAGAGGTCCTGTATTCTATAAGCAGGAAAGATTGACACTCAACGGAAAGGTGTTCAAGATAATAAAGTTCAGAAGCATGAAAATGGATTCAGAGGAGCATGGTGCCCAGCTTGCAAAGAAGGATGATGACAGAATAACACCTGTTGGCAAAGTCCTCAGAAAACTTCATCTTGATGAGCTTCCGCAGCTCTTTAACGTACTTAAGGGAGATATGTCACTCGTTGGACCTAGACCTGAGAGACCAGAGATAGCTGAGTTATATAAGAAAACATTTCCTGAGTTTGATTACAGACTCAAGATGAAAGCCGGTCTTACTGGATATGCTCAGGTATACGGTAAGTATAATACGACACCTAGAGATAAGGTAAAGCTGGATCTGACATATTATGAGCAGTATTCTATATGGCTTGATCTCAAGTTGATGCTTCTCACAGTGAAGATAATGTTCCAGAAGGAGACATCAGAGGGGGTGGCATCCAACATGACCACAGCGCTCAGAGATGGCGAAAAGGTTCAGATTCCTGCACCGGTAAATGTTAAGCCTGAAGGACTTGATGAGTCAGAAGATGATTTTTATGATTTGTCAAAATCAACTTCGTTGAATGGCAAACAGCAATAAGAAGGATCAAATACAGGTGAAGAATATGACTGATGAGAAGATATCGGTAGTAATACCGGCATATAATAGCAGTGAAACGATTGGTCAGGCAGTAAGATCAGTACTGGAGCAGAAAGTACCGGTTGAGGTAATTATAGTAGATGATTGTTCACAGGATGATATAAAGAAAGCTTTGAAACAATATAAAGATGATGAAAGAATCCATATACTAAGAAATGAATCCAATCTCGGAGTTGCAAAATCCCGCAACCTGGGAGTCAAATCTGCGTCAGGAAAGTATATAGCATTCCTTGATGCAGATGATATATGGATGAATGGCAAGTTGGAAAAACAGCTATCCCTTATGAAAGAGACGGGGGCTGTGTTGTGTTCCACTGCGAGGGAGCTGATAACTGAGGATGGGACAAGGACTGGAAAGGTTATAGAGGTTCCGGAACGCATAACATACAAAAAGCTGCTCCGTGGTAATGTCATCAATTGTTCATCTGTACTAGTGGAAAGAGATACTATCATAAACCATCCTATGGGGAACGATGATATACATGAGGATTATATATGCTGGTTACAGATCCTGAGAGAATGTGGTTATTCTGTGGCAGTTAATGAGCCGCTTATTTTGTACAGACAGATGAGAAACAGTAAATCAGGTTCAAAGCTGTCATCCGCACATAAGACATTTGCGGTATATAGAAAGATGGGATATGGATTTCTAAAAAGCTGTATATATTTTGCATGTTATGCGGTAAATGGTGTCATAAAATATTTTTTATAATAAGGCAGCTATAATGAGCTGGTGTTCAATAATCGGAGAAAAGAAGATGGCTGAAGAGAATATGAAGAGAGGACCTGGCAGGCCGACAGATAAGAGAAAGGATACGATACTCAGATTGAGAATCGATACAGAGACTCATAAAAAGCTGAGTGAATTTGCGGCTTCAAGACAGGTGTCGATGTCGGAACTTGTAAGAGAGGCTATAGAAGAGATAGTAAAAAAATCAGAACAGGACAAATAAAAAGCAGATATGGAGTGAACTTAAAATTTGCTCCATATCTGCTTTTTTAATCCTTATAATGTATAGCCGTTTTTCTTGAGAAGTTCTCTTGCAGAGTCAATAGAGTCATTGCCGGTGGCATTTTTTATAGGCGCAAATTCCTTCTCGCGATCAACTTCAAATGGAAGACATGTTCCCATGTAGGCGATCATATCCAGTGCGAGTGTTTCAAATTTGTAGCCATTAGGCTCTGACGGTTTTACAATAAGTCCGTTGTCATCAACATATGGGATAGCTTTCTTGACAATGTGAAGAGGCATGCTCTCGTTCATTATCTTCATCAGCCTGTCGACAGGGAAGATATAATTAAGCGTTACACCATAGTTGTATGCATAGTCGCCGTTGGCATCGCGCTCATCACGCATTTCATCTGTGAGTTCATAGTATTCCACAATATATGGCTTGCCATGGTTAGTACAGAGAACCCCGACTTTTTCATCAGGATAAGCTTTTTTTACAACTTTGCCTCCGGACAAGAAACCTTCGGTAATAATGGCTCCAAGAAATACCGGGTCTGCGATTCTCTGTAAAACGTTGTCTACTGAAAATACATTTATATATTTGATGTTGTGCTTCTGAAGAGTTTCGAGATGGTTTGCTTTACATAGTGAAGAGAACCAGCCTCCGTTGCCATTTGGAGACATAGCTACGCGGCCCTTCTCCTCAAGGTATATCTTGCCGTTGAAGTCAACTGATGGGACCATCTCCTGTTTGAAGAAATGGATATATGATTCGTTGTATCCAAAATAATTGTGCTCTTTGAAAAAAGCGGTTGTATCATCATGATTCTTTTCATTTGTCATAATGAAGAAATGGATCCATGTGTCAGTAAGATTCACTATATCCATGGTATGCTCTATAAGAAGCTGGAAAATAAACATATCTTTTGTAATGCCCACGTTAAAGGTTCCCTTAGGCCCGGAAAAACCAAGGCGGGTTCCCTGCCCCCCGGCCAGAAGTACAAGTGCAAGTTCGCCGTTCTTGATAGATTGAATGCCGGCATTCATATATGTGTCATGATTGGTTGCTATGGAATCCATCTGTAAGGCAGCAACCGGTGCTATATCAGAATCCTTGACACTGTTATCTGAATGGATCATATCTATCAGGTTGAAGTCGATTTCCTCAATCTGAGATAAAAGGGAGGATTTCTCGTTCTCACTAAGAGAATCATAATATTTGAGCAGGTGAAGCTGTCCTTTTTCTTTTAAAAGTTCGTATGCTGTTTCATAATTCATAGATTTTCTCCTTGTAAATGTGTAGTTTGATCTGTATTCTCTCTCCGCAATATATACGTGCATCTCACCGATATTTCTTCCAGATGAATATTGTGTCGGTGAAAACCTTCCATATGTCATGCAGTTTGATCCTTCTGTTGTTATGGGAATCATCTCTGCTGTAATTGAGTGTGATAGGAGCCTCTGAGATAGAATATCCCTGTTTTCCGGCTGCTGCAAGTATCTCGATGTCGAAGGCATACCCGGATACTGTCAATTCGCAGGCAATCGGTTTGATTATCTCAGATTTAAAAAGTTTGATTCCGGTCTGCGTATCGTGTACATTCAGATGGAAAAGAAGCTTCAGGATAATATAATATCCGAAACTCATAATCTTTCTGGATAAAGGATAGTTGAGTTGTGACTCGGGATGTAGTTTTGAGCCTATCACTATATCTGAATCAGTTTCTTTCATCTGTCTGATAAATGATTTAAGCAGATGGGGATCAAGTTCAAGATCTGAATCCAGGAATGCAATATATATGCCATGGGATGATTTAATTCCAGTTGTGATGGCATAGCCTTTACCATGGTTATCTGCATAACTGATGGGAATTATATGTCTGTCAACCTGGGATGCTTCCGCAATAAGCTGACCGGTGTTGTCAGAACTTCCATCATTGACTGCGATTATCTCGTAGCGATGTAGAAAACTTCCCAATATTCTGCTTGTAGTCAATAAATTATCCATGATATGCTGACCTTCGTTGTATGCTGGCATAACCACGGATAGTGTGATAGGTTTATCAGTGTTCATTTCATTGCTCCTACAATGTTTAATACATATAAATATATTAAAACATAATAATTATAAGTATACTTTTTTATAACGACAGTGTCAAATGAAATAGAATTAAGCTTGTTAGATATTAAATGTTGTAAAAGGAAACAATATAATGTATTATATAGCGAGGTAACGACATTTTTAGCATTTAGATAAAAGAGGAGTTCCAATGGATAAGAAGAATAACAGGAACAAATTGTCATCCGGATATGATGATGACATGGATTGGCTGGACGATGATGATGACTATCTTGAGGATGGTGGATTACTTGGATCATTGTTGTTTGGAAATAATAAAAAAAAGAAAAAAGTAAAAACTGAAAAAACAACAGATAATAAAAAGCCTGTAGAGCGCAAGAAGATGGCTGCAGAAGATGACAGAGAAGATAGACCGTCTGTACCTAAAGCGGACGATAAGCCTGCCAGGAGACGAAAACCTTCTCAGGACAGGACTCCTGTGAAATTGGATCCTGATGGTGAAAGTGCTGTATCAAGGAAGGCAGCATCAACAAAAACGGTCAGAAAGCCTGCTGCATCGGTGGGAACTGCAGGAGAATATGACGAATATTATCATGAGAATACTCGGATAAGAAAGAGTAATTCGTCAAGATCGGAACGAGGTGTCAGTGATTCCGGCAACACAGTGGCACAGAGGAGAACAAAGCCTGTGCGATCGGTTGATTCACTATTAAAGGAAGTTAACGTGCTGGAGGAAGATAGTCGGACCCGTCATGAAGAGTTGAGACGTGAGGCCTGGGAGAGAACTCAGAGGAACGTTGCAAAGGCCAAAGCTGAAGTTGAGAGACTTGAGATAGAGAGAGAGCAGAATGCACGCGAAGAAGCTCGTAAGCAGAGGGTGCAGCAGGAGATGAAACGCCGTCAGGAAGAGGAAGAGAAGAAGCGTGCGAGAAAAGCAGCAGAGGAAGAGGCAGGAAGAAATGAACTTGAGAAAGTGGCTGCTGTCAATAATGAAGATATGGAGCCAGTGGCAGAGGAGAATGTTGAGACTCATATAGAAGAGTGTAGAAATACCAATCCAAATAATCCAGAGAAAGAGATAGCCGGAGATGTATCTGAGAAAGTAACAGAAAATGAATCTGACAAAGGAACTGATGCGGAAGTTGAATCTGAATCAGATGACAGTATCCCAGGATCAGATGACAAGTTGGATATGGATGAGCTTGAAAGGATAGAGCGAGATATAGATGAAGACAAGCTCAATTATTCTGAATCAGATACGGCAGATCTTGGATTAGGCGATATTGGTAAGGCTCTTGGATTTGATGAGGTTGAACTGGAGGATGATGAGGAAGAACCAGAAGATGAAGAAGAATCCGACAGCGAGAAGTTCTTCAGAGAAAATCTTCTGGATGAAGCAGATCCTAAAGTTATTAATCCTGAAAGAATACGAAACAAGATAAGTACCAAAGTGTGGGCAATTGCATTTTTTGTACTGTTAATACTGTTCATTCTCATATGTGTTATATATGTTAAGAATTATGCACGCATGAAATATAGTGAGATGAACATAAATACAATAAGTGCAGATCAGCTTCTTACAAATGATGGTGTAAAGGATGCAACATCAGGGTATAGAACTATAGCTTTGTATGGTCTGGATTCCAGAGACACCAACCTGGATGTGGGTGCCAACAGTGACAGTATCATAATAGCAAGCATCAATGAGAGTACAAAGGAGATAAAACTTGTATCTGTATACAGGGATACGCTGATGGAGATCGCCAGTGGTTCGAAGGATACACAGAAAGTTAATTATGCGTATCAGCTTGGTGGAGCAGTAACTGCTATCAACACCCTAAATATCAATCTTGATCTTAATATAACGGATTATGTTGCAGTAGATTTTAATGCTATGGCTGACATAATTGATGCTGTAGGCGGTGTTGATATTGATGTGACTGGTGAAGAAATAAATAACTTTAACAAGAATCTTGCAGAGCAGATCAGTTTATCAGGTAAATATTCAGCGGGTATAACAGATGCAGGAAGCTATACGCTGGATGGACAGCAGGCTGTTGCGTATTCACGTATAAGATCAACAGGTCTGGGAGATGTGACCAGAACAGAGCGTCAGAGAATTGTATTAATGAAGGTTATAAGTAAACTCTTAAGTGCTGATACAGGTTCTTTGGATGCATTTATAGATGTGTCATTCAAGAGTATATCAACAAGCTTTGATAAGAATGATATACACGATCTGGCAAAGCGTGTTGCTTCATATAAACTTACAGATACGGTTGGTTTCCCATTTGCATATGAGGCTGCTGATGTAGCAGATAAAGGAAATTGCCTTGTGGCAGCAGATATGAGCAGTAACGTAGCCGCACTTCATGAGTATTTGTATGGAACCCACGATTACAAGGTGTCATCGACAGTGCAGCAGATAAGCACCTCTCTGGAAACTCAGACAGGTATTAAGGCTCAGACGGTCAAGATAACAACGGAACAGCCTGGGGATGGTATCTCAGGTGCTGAAGATTCGGATGGAGATCTTAGAACAATAAAGACTCCGCCAAAGGGTATGATCACAGAAGAATAAAAGTATACGGCCCTGGCACATAGTGTGATATGTGTCAGGGATTTTTTTGCCTGTTAAATGGGTGATATAAGGATATCAGCAAAATAAATGATACATAATGACACACAATTACGTTTAAAGAGTACACAATAATGACAATTGCTTGCTTGGTGAAAACTATCTGACAATTCTATGAAAAAAGTTGTTTACAAACGGTACAAATGGTAGTAATATATCAAAAACGATAAAACACTTGAGAAAAACACAAAAATAAGAACATTTACTTGAGAAACAAAAGTTAAAAGCAAAAAAACATTGTAAATGACAAAAACATGGAAAGGACGAAACAGGACATGATTGAGAATAAGAGAGCAGAGAATACCGGATTATACGACCCAAGCTTTGAACACGATAACTGTGGTATTGGTGCTGTTGTCAATATCAAGGGTATCAAGACACATGACACAGTGAACAATGCCCTCAAGATAGTAGAGAATCTTGAGCACAGAGCAGGAAAGGACGCAGAGGGTAAGACCGGAGATGGTGTAGGTATACTCCTTCAGATATCACATAAGTTCTTCACCAAGGCTGTAGCAGAGCTGGGATATGACCTTGGAAAGGAAGGCGATTATGGAATAGGAATGTTCTTCTTTCCACAGAAAGAGCTGCCCCGTAAGCAGGCTATGAAGATGTTTGAAGTCATAGTTGAGAAGGAAGGTTTGGAGTTCATCTGCTGGAGAGAGGTTCCGACAACACCTGGAATTCTTGGCAAGAAGGCAATAGATGTTATGCCATGTATCATGCAGGCATTCATCAGAAGACCTGAGACAGTGAAGGCAGGTATGGACTTTGATAGAAAGCTCTATTTTGTCAGAAGAATATTTGAGGAGAGTAATGATGACACATATGTTCCATCACTTTCAAGCAAGACCATAGTATATAAAGGAATGTTCCTCGTCGGTGAGCTTAGAATGTTCTACAACGACCTTCAGGATCCTGACTATGAGTCAGCAATAGGACTGGTTCATTCAAGATTCTCAACGAATACAACACCATCATGGCTCAGAGCCCATCCATACAGATATTTGTGCCACAATGGTGAGATCAATACCATAAGAGGAAATGAGGACAAGATGATCGCCCGTGAGGAGACTATGGAGTCGACCATTATGCAGGATGAGATGTACAAGGTTATGCCTGTTCTTGATCCGGATGGATCGGATTCAGCAAGACTTGACAACTGTCTTGAGTTCCTCGTGCTCAATGGAATACCGCTTCCTATGGCAGTCATGATCACAATCCCAGAGCCATGGGAGAATGACAGAGCCATGAGCCAGGAGAAGAAAGATTTTTATCAGTATTATGCAACCATGATGGAGCCTTGGGATGGTCCTGCTTCTATATTATTCACAGACGGTGAGCTCATGGGAGCAGTCCTTGACAGAAATGGTCTGAGACCATCGAGATACTATATAACAGATGATGATTACCTTGTACTTTCATCGGAGGTCGGAGTTCTGGACGTAGATCCATCCAAGATAGTGAAGAAGGATCGACTCAGACCAGGCAAGATGCTCCTGGTCGACACAGTGAATGGACGTCTTATCTCAGATGAGGAGATCAAGGAGAAATACGCACTGGCAAAGCCTTACGGCGAGTGGGTAGACAGCAATCTGGTACATCTTGCAGATCTGAAGATCCCGAACATCAGAGTTCAGGAGTATACAGATGAAGAGAGAGCAAGACTCCAGAAGGCATTTGGATATACCTACGAAGACTTCAAGAACACAATATATCCTATGGCTGAGAAAGGTGCAGAAGCCATCAGTGCCATGGGTACTGACACACCGCTTGCAGTTCTGTCGAACAGTCACAAGCCACTGTTCAACTTCTTCAAGCAGTTATTTGCACAGGTTACAAACCCTCCAATCGATGCGATCAGAGAGGAAGTTGTCACATCTACATCGGTATATCTCGGAAAGGATGGTAATATCCTTGAGGAGAAACCGGAGAATTGTCACGTGCTGAAGATCAACCATCCAATACTGACAAACACAGATCTTCTGAAGATCAAGAATATGAATGTTCCTGGCCTTAAGGTGGCAACACTTCCTATTCTTTATTATAAGAACACATCAATGGAGAAGGCTCTCGACAGACTGTTCATTGAAGCTGACAAGCTCTACAGGGATGGTGTAAATATATTGATCCTCTCAGACAGGGGCGTGGATGAGAATCATGTGGCTATCCCATCACTCCTTGCCGTATCGGCTATGCAGAAGCATCTGGTACGAACCAAGAAGAGAACCGCGGTTGCGATCATCCTTGAGAGTGCTGATCCAAGAAATGTTCATCACTTTGCAACACTTCTCGGATATGGTGCATGTGCAGTCAATCCATATCTTGCAATAGAGACTATCAAGCAAATGGTAGATTCACATTTGCTGAACAAGGATTTTAATGCGGCTGTCGATGATTACAACAGTGCAATATGTCACGGAATAGTAAAGATCGCATCCAAGATGGGTGTCTCAACGATCCAGTCATATATGGGTTCACAGATATTTGAGTGTATTGGTCTTTCAAAGGATGTTGTGGACAGATATTTTACAAATACAGTAAGCCGTGTCGGCGGTTCTGGTATAAAGGAACTTGAGAAGACCGTTGATGATCTTCACTCATCAGCATTTGATCCGCTTGGACTTAATACAAACCTTGCCCTCACAAGCATCGGTGCACATAAGTTCAGAAGCGGCAAGGAGGAGCATCTGTACAATCCTGTTACAATTCATCTCCTTCAGGAGGCTACGAGACGAGGCGACTACAAGCTGTTTAAGCAGTATACAGCAGCGCTTCATGATGAGCAGAAGCCATTCCACCTGAGAGGACTCATGGACTTCAAGTTCGCTGACAAGCCGGTTCCACTCGATGAGGTCGAGCCTGCAAGTGAGATTGTCAAGAGATTCAAGACCGGTGCCATGAGTTACGGAAGTATATCACAAGAGGCACATGAGTGTATGGCTATCGCAATGAACGAGCTGGGCGGCAAGTCCAATTCAGGAGAGGGCGGTGAGTCAATAGAGAGACTTACGATCGGCAAGGATGGCAAGAACAGATGCTCAGCCATCAAGCAGGTAGCATCGGGAAGATTCGGAGTAACCTCAAGATATCTTGTAAGTGCAAAGGAGATACAGATCAAGATGGCACAGGGAGCAAAGCCTGGTGAGGGCGGACATCTTCCTGGAGGAAAGGTATATCCTTGGATCGCAAAGACAAGACTTTCAACACCGGGTGTAAGCCTTATATCTCCACCACCACATCACGATATCTATTCGATAGAGGATCTTGCACAGCTCATCTACGACTGTAAGAATGCAAACCGTGATGCGAGAATATCTGTAAAGCTTGTTTCAGAGGCTGGAGTTGGTACAGTAGCAGCAGGTGTGGCAAAGGCTGGAGCACAGGTTATCCTGATCTCAGGTTACGACGGAGGAACAGGAGCAGCACCTAATAACTCCATTCATTATGCAGGCCTTCCTTGGGAGCTCGGACTTGCGGAGACACATCAGACACTTATCATGAACGACCTCAGAAATAAAGTTATCCTTGAGGCTGATGGTAAGCTTATGACAGGTCGTGACGTTGCCATAGCTGCAATGCTCGGTGCAGAGGAGTTTGGATTTGCAACAGCACCGCTTGTAACAATGGGTTGTGTCATGATGAGGGTATGTAACCTTGATACATGTCCTGTCGGTATTGCAACACAGAATCCTGAGCTCAGAAAGAGGTTCAGGGGTAAGCCGGAGTATGTGAAGAACTTTATGCTGTTTATAGCAGAGGAACTTCGTGAGTACATGAGTAAGCTCGGCGTCAGAACAGTCGATGAGCTGGTTGGACGTTCAGATCTTCTCACGAGCAGCGACAGAGCAGATGAGAGAAATGTCATCCTTGATAAGATAATCAACAATCCTTATATAGATATGCCACAGAACAAGGTTAAGTACCATGAGAAGAATGTCTATGACTTCCAGCTTGATAAGACAGTAGATATGAGGATACTCATGAAGAAGCTTGGACCTGCACTTGAGAAGGGACAGAAGAAGAGCGTCGAACTTGATGTGGTCAATACGGATAGATCTGTTGGAACAATATTCGGATCAGAGATAACCAAGAAGTATGGTGAGTCCCTTGAGGAGGACACATACATCGTCAAATGTAATGGTGCCGGTGGACAGAGCTTTGGCGCTTTTATTCCTAAGGGTCTTACACTTGAACTCGTTGGCGACAGCAACGATTACTTTGGAAAGGGACTGTCAGGTGGTAAGCTGATTGTTTATCCTCCACGTTCAGTTAAGTTTAAGCATGAGGATAATATCATCATAGGAAATGTAGCATTGTACGGCGCGACAAGTGGTAAGGCGTTCATCAACGGTGTTGCCGGTGAAAGATTTGCGGTTCGTAACTCAGGTGCCACAGCGGTCGTTGAGGGTGTTGGAGATCACGGATGTGAATACATGACAGGCGGTAAGGTCGTAGTTCTTGGAACAACAGGCAAGAACTTTGCAGCCGGAATGAGCGGCGGTGTCGCATATGTTCTTGATATGGGTAACGATCTGTACAAGAGACTGAACAAAGAGATGATATCAATAGAGGCTGTTACGGATAAGTACGAGGTGAGTGAACTTAAGCAGCTCATCATGGATCATGTAAACTATACCAATTCAGAGATAGGTAAGAGAATCCTTGAGGATTTTGAGGGATATCTTCCAAAGTTTAAGAAGATCATACCAAAGGATTACAAGAAGATGATGAATATGATAGTTGCATTTGAGGAGAAGGGCTTGAGCCGTGAGAAGGCAGCTATCGAAGCATTCTACAAGGTTAAGAATGGAGGTAAGTAAGGAATGGGAAAACCAACTGGATTTTTAGAATATGAGAGAAAGACAAGCGCAGAGCTTGCTCCTAAGGATAGAATCAAGAACTTTAACGAATTCCACACTCCGCTTAGCCGTGATGAGCAGAGAAAGCAGGCTGCAAGATGTATGGACTGTGGCGTTCCATTTTGCCAGGCGGGTTTGAATATATGTGGTATGACATCGGGATGTCCTCTGAACAACCTGATTCCTGAGTGGAATGATATGCTCTACAACGATAATCTTGAGCAGGCATTTGCAAGACTCAGTAAGACCAACTGTTTCCCAGAGTTTACAAGCCGTGTGTGTCCGGCTCTCTGTGAGAAGGCATGTACCTGTAACTTGAATGGCGATCCTGTGTCGGTCCGTGAGAATGAGAGGGCTATCATAGAATATGCATTTGCAAATGATCTCGTAAATGATGATCAGCCAAAGGTTCATTCCGGCAAAAAAGTGGCAGTCATAGGTTCAGGTCCTTCGGGACTTGCAGTGGCAGATCAGCTGATAGGCAGAGGCCATGACGTGACTGTGTATGAGAGAAGTGACAGACCGGGCGGACTTCTCATGTATGGTATTCCAAACATGAAACTTGAGAAACAGATCATAGACAGAAGAATAGATGTCATGAAGAAGAGAGGAATAAAGTTCGTCCTGAACACGGAGGTTGCAACAGGAAAGGCATCTGCAAAGGCTGTATGCCCGAAGGATGACCAGATGACAGGCTATCTGAAGAACAAGAACCTCAAGTACGTGAAGGCTGAGGAGCTGCTCAAGGAATATGACGCAGTTGTTCTAGCATGTGGTGCAGCAAATCCAAGAGATATCAAAGCACCTGGAAGGGACGCAAAGGGGATCTACTTCGCTGTTGATTTCCTCAAGACCACGACTATGAGTCTTGTAAATTCAGGTTTTGTAGATAAGCAGTTTGTGAACTGCAAGGGTAAGAATGTCCTCGTAATAGGTGGCGGTGATACAGGAAACGACTGTGTGGGAACAGCAGTCCGCGAGGGTGCTGTCAGCGTGACACAGCTTGAAATGATGCCAAAGGCACCTGATACAAGAACTCCAGACAATCCATGGCCGGAGTGGCCGAAGATCTGCAAGACAGATTACGGTCAGCAGGAGGCTATAGCAGTATACGGACATGATCCTAGAATATATGAGACTACAGTCAAGGAATTTATCAAGGACAAGGACGGAAATGTCAAGGCAGCCAAGTGCGTGAAGCTTGACTGGAAGAAGAATCCAGAGACTGGAAGAATGGTCATGACAGAGATAGAGGGCAGTGAGTACATCGTTGACTGTGATGTGGTACTCATCGCAGCAGGTTTCCTCGGATGCCAGACATATGTGGCAGAGAGCTTTGGCGTAGAACTCAACGAGAGAACAAATGTCAAGACTCCATGTCCGAACTCATATACAACAAATGTGCCAAAGGTATTCGTAGCCGGAGATATGCACAGAGGCCAGTCACTGGTCGTATGGGCCATCAGAGAAGGCCGCGAGGCAGCCATGGCAGTAGAAGAGCTGCTGCTTGGATATACAAATCTGCAGTAGAGTATGGATAATCAGAATATTGACTGCAAATGTATCAGCTATGATAAATATGTTATGCTAGCTTATTAAGCATAAAGTAAATTTAAAATTATCCCTAATACCACATTGATTGAGGTATTAGGGATAATTTTTTTATCTATGTGACTAGAAAATACTATAAAAGCTACAATCAATTCAGCGATTTGAGCTATTTTCAAATTATTATCATAAAAAGGGAGAAAAATTGTATTTATTTTGCTGTATGACTAGTTACTATATACAGGATGAACTATATGACAAAAAGAAAACTTTCAGATGATAACATGCTCGGCAGATACCGACAACACAGTCAGCCACCTGCACAGAAAAAAAGATGTATATATACCCCGCAATCGATAGAGCAGACGACTGAGGTTTGGCGTTTCTTGCTGAGGCGGAGAGCACAACGTTCTTATCGTGCTCGTAGCCGAATGCATATAGAAACAAGCCAAACTGAAGGTAGTCAAACGTGATTGATGGGTATATATACATCTTTTTGTTTCAATGGGCGTCCGTCAAGAGATATCCAGCCGTCCTCGACTCTTAAAGCAAATGGTTCACCGGCAGATACATAGGCAGTCCGTCCTTGTACTGGAGTGAGACCTCGCCGATAATAAGAGGTCTGAGATAGGCCTCCATCTCGGGTGTTACATCATTCTTTTCAGGAGTGATCCACTCAAGAGGAATTGACTTGGCCTGATTTGCGATAAGTGACACATTTTCAGGTTCAATGATCCACTGATATGGATCGTTGGACACTCTCTTAATAGTTGACATAACAGCAGTCATACCTTCTGCGGC
The DNA here is from genome assembly GCA_029338615.1 of Clostridiales bacterium. Lineage (GTDB taxonomy): Bacteria > Bacillota > Clostridia > Lachnospirales > Lachnospiraceae > Coprococcus. Next base: position 48,060 of record JAQYAS010000115.1, on the reverse strand, counting down.
ATACTTGACAGCAGCCTGACCAAGCGCAAATGATTCATTAATGTCAGTCCTTGAAGAAATATGAGCCGCACATCTCTGGAGAACGTTGAGTTCTATAGAACGTACCTTTATGTCCAGCCTGTCCTTGACAAGACTTTCAAGAGCCTTGCCGGTTCCGCTGAGCTGAGCATGTCCAAATTTATCTGCGACAGCAGATGTTGCACTGATATAATTGCCATCCTTGTCGTGGATGCCTTCAGATACGGCAACTATGACACATCTGGATGTTTTTAATACCTTTTTGATATCCTCTATAAACTGATCCTCATCAAAATCAACTTCTGGAAGGTAGATGAGATGAGGTGCAGGACTGTAGTCATTTCTTGCCAGACATGAAGCTGCGGTGAGCCATCCGGCATCACGGCCCATAATCTCTACGATAACAACGCTTGGTATCTGGTAAATGTATGTGTCGTGTGCAATCTCCAGCATGGTAGAAGCAACATACTTGGCTGCTGAACCAAATCCCGGAGTGTGATCTGTATGGCAGAGATCGTTGTCTATAGTTTTAGGTATACCGATGATCTTTACATCTGAACCGATCTTCTTGGCGTATTTGCTGAGTTTGTCTACTGTATCCATGGAATCATTGCCACCGATATAGAAGAAAGAAGCAACCTGATATTCCTCAAACCTGTCAAAGATTATCTCATATGGTTTGGAATCAACTTCAAAATCAGGAAGTTTATATCTGCATGATCCCAGATACATAGCTGGTGAGAGCTCAAGAGTGTTCACAAGAGGAAACTTTGAAAGAGCCATGAGTGAGAGGTCGATGAAATTGTTATCCAGAACTCCCTGAATCCCATGGATTGCTCCATAAACACGAGTGAATTTGTTACTTTTTTTTACCCCGTCTATAACACCTGCCAGCGAAGCGTTGATCGCCACGGTAGGTCCTCCTGACTGAGCTACAATACAATTGTCTTTCATAATAAAACTCCTTATTCTTATTCAGGGCTGCGAAGCAGTATGGAGATTTTCTTTCTTCCATATACCATGAGTGCGTCCTTTATAATGGCTTTATTGGAATCATTTGTGTGGATCTCCACAGTATCAAGCAGTTCGTCCACATATGAACACCATAAGTCATAGATTATCTTTTGTTGTTTTTCGCTGACTGGTGGCAGAGCAGCTTTGGCCTTTTCAAGATCGCAGTCGTTATCTGTCATATAGATAAACGAATCAGGAGTCAGGGCCTCCTCTCCATAAGCTGCCACAAATATATCTTCTGTTCTTACGAAACCACAGTCATACATTTCAATGATCAGATCATTTATGCACTCGTCGATATTATCAAAATAATGATAATATCGGAGTTTATGAGCCTGATCCTCATCCTCTATGTCATTTCTGTTGATCCAGTAGCCCTTGCTTTGACTGTGCTCTTCGAGAATGGTTTCCTCTTGCCATCTGTCGAGGTCGGCAGATGCCTTTATCCGGCTTTCGGCAATACGGCGTCTGATATATACCACAGTAAGTATTATTAGGATGAGCAAAAATATACCCAACATAATACCAAACGTAAGTTGTAAGGTTGCTCCATTCATATAGTCACCGCCTTTATGATTAATTTAGAAAAAATTAGCCTGTATCAGAATGGGTATCTATACAGACGGACACATTTTAACACATGTAGACAGGGGTTTTCAAGACTCATATACAATGGGAGTTTTTGCTTGCATGTAATGTAAAGGTAATGTATAATAGGTTCACAAGCTGAGATGTATTAAGTCTCTTGTGATTTTGAACCTACATTTGAATAAAAGGGATTCCTACATCATTGTGTTGATGCCAAGCCTCGTTATATAAGTTCTAGTGGAAGGTTGATATACAGTTGCGGTTGCCCACCTAGCTCTGCTAGGACTCAAAAGCAAGGGCGCATTTCAGTTTTTACAAAAGACAAAGAAGCAGCATGTATATGCTGCTTTTTCTCTGTGTATAAGGACAAATACAATGATGTATATAGGATTAATACATAAATTGGTGGATTGGAGAATGAGATATGCGTATCGATCAGCGTAAAAAATGGTATCAGAAGATAAAATACAACAAGAATTTTCGAATGGTTAGTTCTATAACAGTAATACTGATATTTGTTGTTGGCTACTTCATGATCACCGGACATAATAAGATAGGAGAAAATACGTCTGGTCAGGTTGGTGAGTCATCGGTTGGTGAATTGACGGAGACTATAGTTATAGATGCTCCGGATGATGTGACTGCTGATCTCAGGCAATATACTGAGAATGATGGAGATAAGAATGGGAATGTTCAGGAGTATGATTATACGATACAGGGCGCAGGCATAGTGGAGGCTGAAAAGCCCAAGAAAGATACAACAACTACATCAAGGGCAGACAGAACCAGCGGTGTGAGTGGAAACGGAGGGGCTTCAGTTGTCCTGTCGGGAATGAAGAATAGTATAAGGGTTATACTCACAAATGGCGGAGATTACTACCAGAGTTATGTTGAGTTTACCTGTAATACGGGATTTTCGGTAAACACAGATGGAAAAATTAAAAAATACAATGCTGACGAGCTGGTATCATATGGAAGCGACAGTAAGGCATCAAGTATAATTGTGCAGCCTGATTCAGCAGATGGACGTATAACTGTTTCCAGCCTGAGTAAATCAGGTGGGACACCGAGTTATCACGGAGTGCTTGATATAAGCAGGGACTCATCAGGGTATATGATAGTCAATCAGGTTGGTATAGAGGACTATCTGTGTGCGGTGGTGTCCAGTGAGGTTTCGTCAAGCTACAGCAAAGAGGCATTGAAGGCACAGGCCATATGTGCAAGGGGATTTGCATATAGAAAGCTTGGCAGCAACTACAGAGGTTATAACGCAGACCTTGATGATACAACGGCTTGTCAGGTATACAACAATTCCCCTGAAACAGACAATTCTATTGCTGCAGTCCAGGAGACAGTGGGAATAGTTCCTACCTATGACGGAGAGATCATAAATGCTGTGTATTTCTCCACATCATGCGGAACAACCACAACCAGCGATCAGGTGTGGGGAGGATATATGCCTTATACATGCACTCGTATACAGAATACATCGCTTGATGTTCCGTATTTCAGCGATGAGGCAGCATTCAGAGATTTCATGGATGGAAAGACTGACACTGATGTGGTGGAGAGAGACCTGCCAATGTATAGATGGACTGTCACATATACAGAGGATGAAATGAGATCTGCTATTGAAAATGGGCTGGCGAGATGTTCAGGTGTATCGGCAACTTCAGTTGGCAAGATTAAGAAAATAGAAGTATCATCCAGAGATGACAGCGGACTTGTAAAAGAAGTAACTATTACAGGAAGTGATGGCACTGTTGTTGTGAGTGGACAGAGCAACATCAGGGTATTGTTTGCAACTGATGGCAAAGTGATCACTGAACAGGATGGCTCTGAACTTACAGGGTGGACAGGCGTTCCAAGTAATTTTTATTATGTAAAGAAGGATAATGATTCCGGGCTGTATACGCTTAAGGGTGGTGGATATGGACATGGAGTAGGAATGAGCCAGAATGGAGCAAATGAGCTGGCAAAACGTGGATATACATGTGGGGAGATTATAAGCCATTACTACAATGGAGCCGTATTGAGTACAGTAGAGCAGTAAGTGGAGTGTAGTTGTTTATGAAGATTAAGAAAAGAACGATTTTCATATATCACAGAATCAGATTATTTATAGCAGAAATGAATAAAGATCAGGTGGCAGCATTTGCGGCGCAGTCTGCTTTTTTCCTGTTGCTGTCGTTATTTCCTCTTGCTATGACACTGCTTACATTTGTCAAATATCTCCCTTTTACAGAGACACAGGTGCTTGAGATAATAAAAGAACTGTTCCCGGAGGAGATTAACTCTAATTTTGATTTTATGTTTGCAGAGATCTATAACAGCAAAAGTTCATTGCTTGCTACAACAGCATCCATATTGCTGACCGTGTGGTCTGCGTCAAAAGGAACCATGGCTATAGGAAGAGGACTGACATTCATGGCGGGCAAGGAGGACAGTGTCAATTATTTCCTCAGGAGGGCAATACATACTCTGTATACTCTCATATTCTGTGTGATGCTGGTGGCGGTCATGGTCATATATATTCTCGGAGATGTAGTTGTGTCAAAAATGCTGGTACGTCTGGATTCGGTGGAGGGTTTTCAACTGGTGGATACAGTTGCAAATATCCTGTCAATCGTCAAGATAGCATTTGCTCCTACTGTGCTGTTTGGAGTTATGATTGTGGCATACTGGGCGTTGCCGGTTGAACGAGTGCGGATCAAGACAGCTGTGCCCGGAGCTGCATTCACAACTATATTGTGGATGCTTCTGTCATTTGGCGTATCCAGTTATATCAATATAGTTGGAATAAATACATATATGTATGGAAGTCTTGCGAGCGTTATACTTATGGCGTTGTGGTTGTATATGTGTATGTACGTTATGCTGATCGGTGCGGAGATCAACAAATTTATGGACAATGGAATCCGGGGAATAAGGAGGCGCGCACATAAGGCGGGAAGAAAGAAAAAACGCCGCGAGAGGAAGATAAGACGCGCAGAGAAGCGTCGTATGCGGCAGAGCCGGAGAGAAATTGTGGAGGAGTCGGATGAATTCGAAACAGAATCCCATGACGCAGAAAAATAAAAATGATGCAGATATAGTCGCTGAGAAATTTTTGAAATATGATGGATCGATTGAGAAATCCGTTGTAAAAAAAGATGTTGACTAACACCCGCGTGTAGGTATATTATCTCTACAGGCAGTGACGATGCAAAAGATACGCATGTCGCCATCAGAGAGACCGGGTCAGCGGCTGAAAGCCAGGTCAGGTAAGAGTGTGTATTTAATTTCACATCAGAGCCATCATGGCTGAAGGATTGAAGATATCTGTTGTATTATTTTACAGATATTTGTCTGCGTAGGTTGTGGCGTGTGACGTGCGACAAACGTCTAATGAGAGTCAGACATATAGCACATATATATGATGGTGCATATAATGAATGTCTGGAATCAGGGTGGTAACGCGGATATAATTCGTCCCTAGTATGTATAACATGCTAGGGACTTTTGCGTTTACAGGGTGACAAGCGGCTGCGATGCGAGAGCTCGCTCGCATGCATCAGCAGACATTTGTCACCCGCGCGCGACATGAAACACGGAGCCCGGTAGGGCGGAGTGTGAATGCCGTGCAGGGATTGAGAGAGCGCGCAGCGCGGAGCAATCCCGGTAAACGCCAAAAAGAAGAATGAGGCGAGCAGCCCGATAGGGCGGAGCACGAATTTCTGTAGGAATTGCGGGAGCCGAAGGCGGAGCAATTCCGTGACTTATACACGAAGTAGAAATGTACAAAATTCCTAGAAATAGAAAAGGAGAAATACAATGAAAGACAAGTTGGAAGCCATCAAGGCAGAGGCTCTTGCCAAGATCGAGAGCGCAGAGGTTGTATCGACACTTAACGATGTGAAGGTGGCGATACTCGGTAAGAAGGGAGAACTCACACAGGTTCTCAAAAGCATGAAGGATGTAGCACCGGAGGACAGACCAAAGGTCGGTCAGATGGTAAATGAGGCGCGTCAGGCCATCGAGACAGCACTTGATGAGAAGACAAAGTCCATCAACAGGGCACTTCGTGCAGAGAAGATGAAGAGAGAGACCATAGATGTAACTCTTCCAGGAGTGAAGAAGCTTACAGGACACAGACATCCAAACCAGATAGCACTTGAAGATCTGGAGAGAGTATTTATCGGTATGGGCTACGAGATAGTTGAGGGACCTGAGGTAGAGTACGACAAGTACAACTTCGAGCTGCTGAACATCCCGGCAAACCACCCTGCAAAGGATGAGCAGGATACATTCTATGTTACAAAGGATATCCTCCTTCGTACACAGACATCACCTGTTCAGGCAAGAATCATGGAGAAGGGCAATCTTCCAATTAGAATCCTCTCACCTGGACGAGTATTCAGAGCTGATGAGGTTGATGCAACACATTCGCCATCATTCCATCAGGTAGAGGGACTTGTAATAGACAAGGGAATCACAATGGCGGATCTTAAGGGAACACTGGCGCAGTGGGCAAAGGAGTTCTTCGGAGAGAACACAAAGGTCAAGTTCAGACCTCACCACTTCCCATTCACAGAGCCATCAGCAGAGTGTGATATCACATGCTTCAAGTGCGGTGGCAAGGGATGCCGAGTATGTAAGGGCAGCGGCTGGATAGAGATCCTTGGCTGTGGTATGGTTCATCCAAAGGTTCTCCGTGATTGTGGAATAGATCCTGAGGTATATTCAGGATTTGCATTTGGAATCGGACTTGAGAGAGTAACACTTCTCAAGTATGAGATAGATGACATGAGACTTCTCTACGAGAACGATATGAGATTCTTAGACCAGTTTTAAATAGGAGGACGAATAGATGAATACACCAATTTCATGGATAAAGGCATATGTTCCTGATCTGGATGTGACAGCTCAGGAGTTTGTAGATGCCATGACTCTCTCAGGATCACATGTAGAGGGTTACGAACAGAAGGACAAGAATCTTGACAAGATCGTTGTCGGCAAGATTCTTACTATGGAGAAGCATCCGGATGCGGACAAGCTTGTAGTATGTCAGGTAGATGTTGGACAGGCGGAGCCTCTTCAGATCGTGACCGGGGCAAAGAATGTAAAGGTCGATGATCTCATCCCACTTGTACTTGACGGTGGTAAGGTTGCGGCAGCACACGGTGACAACAATGAGTACCCTGACGGAATCAAGATCAAGAAGGGCAAGCTCAGAGGCGTCGAGTCAAATGGTATGATGTGCGGTATAGAGGAACTTGGTTCATCAAGAGACTTTTATCCGGAAGCACCGGAGGATGGCGTGTATGTATTCCCAGTGGAGTCAGGTGTGAAGCCGGGCGATGACGCTGTGAAGGCACTTGGACTTGACGATGTTGTTGTTGAGTACGAGATCACATCCAATAGAGTTGACTGTTTCTCAATGATCGGTATGGCAAGAGAGGCAGCAGCTACATTTGACAAGCCATTTTACCCACCAGTGGTAACAAAGACAGGAAATGACGAGGACGTCAATGACTATATATCAGTAGAGGTAAAGGATCCTGACCTCTGCCCAAGATACACAGCAAGGGTTGTCAAGAACCTGAAGATCGGACCTTCACCAAAGTGGATGCAGCAGAGACTTGCTTCACAGGGAATCCGTTCAATCAACAACCTGGTCGATATAACAAACTATGTTATGGAAGAATACGGACAGCCAATGCACGCATATGATCTCAGCACTATAGCTGGCAACAAGATCGTAGTACGCCGTGCAAATGACGGAGATACATTTGTCACACTTGATGGACAGGAGAGAAAGCTTGACCATGACGTTCTGATGATCTGTGATGGCGAGAAGGAGATCGGTATCGCCGGAATCATGGGTGGAGAGAACTCCATGGTAACTGACAGCATCGAGACTCTGCTCTTTGAGGCAGCATGCTTCGATGGAACAAATATCAGACTTTCATCGAGAAGAATCGGACTTGCAACTGATGCGGCAGCCAAGTTCACAAAGGGTCTTGATCCAAATCTTGCTATGGAGGCAATAGACAGAGCGTGCCAGCTCATCGAGGAGATGGGCGCAGGTGAGGTAGTCGGCGGAGCTGTTGACGTATATCCAAATCCTGTACAGGACAAGAAGCTTCCATTTGAGCCAGACAAGATGAATGCGCTTCTCGGAACAGATGTTGAGCCTGAGAAGATGCTGTACTACTTCGGCAGACTTGGACTCACATACGATGCAGAGACAAATACTCTGGATGTGCCAAGCTTCAGACAAGATCTGAACTGCATGGCAGATCTGGCAGAGGAGGTTGCAAGATTCTACGGATATGACAACATCCCTGTATCACTTCCAAGAGGTGAGGCTACAGTTGGTAAGCTCCCATACGACCAGATGATCAATGCCATCGCAAGGGATGTCCTTGAGGCAAATGGTTTCTCTGGCGGTATGTGCTACTCATTCGAGAGCCCTAAGGTATTTGACAAGCTGCTTCTGCCTGCTGACAGCGAGTTTAGAAAGACCGTTACAATAGCAAATCCTCTCGGTGAGGATTTCAGTATCATGAGAACTGTATCACTGAACGGTGTTCTCACATCACTGGCAACAAATTATAATAGAAAGAACAAGATCGCAAGACTTTATGAGTTCGGAAATGTATACCTTCCAAAGGCACTTCCACTCACAGAGCTTCCAGAGGAGAGAATGAAGCTGACTATCGGTATGTATGGCCAGGGAGATTTCTTTGATCTCAAGGGAGTTCTCGAGGAGCTTACAGACAAGGTTGGTCTCAAGGGACAGGTGACATACGAGCCGGAGTCAGAGTACACATTCCTTCACCCAGGCCGTCAGGCAAAGCTCAAGAAGGGTAAACTGACGATCGGATTTATCGGACAGGTACATCCTGAGGTATGTGATAACTACAACCTTAAGGGTGAGGTATATGTTGCAGTTATAGATATGCCTACACTGGTTATGCTGTCAAGCTTCGACATCAAGTACGAAGGAATAGCAAAGTTCCCTGGAAGTACAAGAGACCTGAGTCTTGTTGTGGACAAGGAAATATTTGTCGGACAGATAGAGGAAGTCATAAAGAAATGTGGCGGCAAGCTGCTTGAGAGCTACAAACTTTTCGATGTATACGAGGGTGAGCAGATCGCAAAGGGCAAGAAGTCGGTGGCTTACACAATGACATTCCGTGCAAAGGACAGAACACTTGAGACATCTGAGGTCGATGGAATCATCGCCAAGATCCTCAAGGAGCTCAGCAAGCTCGGAATTGAGATCAGAGCGTAATAGGCGCTATCCTTGAAATATTTGTGATAGTAGTATAATATGTAACTGTTTGGCGCGGAGATATTGTATATATCCAGCGTCAGACAGTTATTTTTGTGTGAATAAATATGTGAGGAATTACGATATGATGAAATTAACAGATTTTTACTATGATCTGCCACAGGAGCTTATAGCGCAGGATCCACTCCTTAAGAGAAGTGAGTCGCGTCTCATGGTTCTGGACAGAAAAGACAATACGATAGAGCACAAGCATTTTTATGATGTGATAGACTACCTGAATCCGGGTGACTGTCTGGTCATCAACGATACAAGGGTTCTTCCGGCGAGACTCATGGGCGTCAAGGAGGATACGGGAGCATCCATAGAGGTTCTTCTTCTGAAACGCAAGGATGATTGTACATGGGAGACTCTGGTAAAACCGGGCAAAAAGTGTAAGGTAGGTGCACGTATAGTATTTGGTTCAGAGTCAAATGAACCTGACCCTGAGACAGAACTTATAAAGGGCAAACTTGTCGGTGAGGTCGTCGATATAGTTGAGGAGGGCAACAGACTCATCAGATTTGAGTTCGATGGAATATTCGAGGAGATCCTTGACGAGCTGGGACAGATGCCGCTCCCTCCATATATCACACACAAGCTAGAGGACAAGAACAGATATCAGACTGTGTACGCAGAGCACGACGGATCAGCAGCAGCGCCGACAGCAGGACTTCACTTTACAACAGAGCTGCTTGATCAGATCAAAGCGAAGGGAATCAAGATAGCGCATGTGACACTTCATGTTGGACTTGGAACATTCAGACCTGTTAAGGAGGAGAATATTCTGGATCATCACATGCATTCTGAGTTCTGTATCATAGAACAGGAAGCCGCTGATATGATCAACGAGACAAAGGCTGCAGGCGGAAGGGTTGTGTCCGTTGGAACGACAAGTACCAGAACACTTGAGTCCATGTCGGACGATGACGGAACAGTACATGCAGGCAGCAAATGGACGGATATATTTATTTATCCGGGATACAAGTTCAAGGTTATTGACGCGCTCATCACGAATTTCCATCTGCCAGAGTCAACGCTTCTGATGCTTGTTTCGGCGCTGTACGACAGAGAGCATATACTTGAGGCGTACAAGGTGGCGGTTGAGGAGAAGTACAGATTCTTCTCATTTGGCGATGCTATGCTGATAAAATAAGATGACTTGAAATGTGTCCCAGTCACATGGACAGATTGGTATGGATCAATGTTGGACTGACAGGAGATAATTATGGGAAAGAAGATATGCGTGGTATTTCCGGGAATCGGGTATCACACCGATAAACCATTACTTTACTACAGTAAAAAATATATGATGGCACAAGGATATGATATTGTTGATGTGACATACGGCAAGCTTTCGGGACATCTCCCAGAGGAGATACAGAAGGTATTTGATGATGGCTGGAATAAAGCACTTGATTGTCTTAAGACTGTGGATTTCTCGGAGACTGAGGATATAGTATTTCTATCAAAGAGTATAGGTACGGCTATATCTGCAAGATATGTGGCGGAGATGGGGCTGAAGGTGAGAAATATATACTTCACTCCGCTTGAGATCACCATGCAGTATGCCAATTCAAATGGCATAGCTTTTCATGGCACAGCAGATCCGCTTGTGAATACGGATGAGCTGACAAGACTTTGTGAGGCTAAGAGTATCCCACTTTACACATACGAGGGCGGAAATCATTCAATAGAGACAAAGGACATTCTATGGAACATAAAAACGCAGAAAGACATAGCGGAAAAATATATAGATTATTTGAACTTCTAGGACATACGGAGGGGCAGTTATATATTGCGGAGATAGCAGTGCTCATAACACTGCTTATCGGCACGGCGGTATATATACTGCTCCTTCGTGTTCTCCCAGATACTTCATGGCTTGAGGGCTGCCAGATAAGGCGGTTTACAGGTGTGATATGTCCGGCGTGTGGAACAACAAGGGCTGTACTTGCCATGCTGCATGGGCATTTGCTGACAGCGTTGTATTACCATGTGGCGTCTGTGTATCTGGCGTGCATCTGTATCATATATTTGGTGGGCAATACGATCAGGCTTGCCACGAATGGCAGGACACCGCTTGTGAGATTCCGGCTGTGGTATGTGTATGTGTGGCTTGGGATATTTGTGGTGTCTTATGTGATAAAGCTGGTGGTGCCGGGGTATGCGATATAATGTAGCACGCTGATGCGTGCGTAGGTCGTCAAGCCTTCGGCTTGCGACATATGATATAAGGAGGAAACACAAAATGAGACTCATGATAAAACAGCGGGTATTTGCATGGACAGATACCTATGATATATACGACGAATGGGGAAATAAAAAGTATTTTGTAAAGTCTGAGGCATTCCGTCTCACACATCAGATTCACGTGTATGACCTTGCTGGGAATGAGATAGGACTTGTCAGCCAGAGATTGTTCACATTTCTGCCGACATTTGACATAAGCATAGGCGGGAGAAATTATGGAAGCATTAAAAAGGAGTTCACATTCTTTAAGCCTTCATACAGTGTAGACTATGGCGGCTGGCAGTGCAGCGGTGATTTCCTGTCATGGAATTATGATGTGACATCCGGCGGCAGAACGGTTGCTGCGATATCAAAGCAGCTGTTTTCCTGGGGCGATACATACTTTCTTGACATTGCAAATCCGCAGGATGAGGTCATGGCACTTATGCTGGTGATAGCTATTGATGCGGCAAATTGTTCGCAGAATAATAATTAATTTTTTAGAATTTTATATAAATATGAAGAAAATAGGAATGTATGAGGAGATAGGCAGGAAATAGTCATGAACAAGATACCAAAGTATGTTGTGATTATAGTCGGCATATTGGTAATGGTGGTGTTGCTGCCATTAGGTTATGATAGATATAAGACGCGTTACGAAGCTGAGCAGATAAGTACGTCAACGTCCCCAGATGGTGATTATGAGCTTGTGATCTATTCTGTTGGCGAGCCGGATTTTCCATTTGGAGCTGCCCATGGAAGACTGGTGCTGAAGGGCAAAGAGAAGACTGTTGCATATAGGTCATTTGAAGTGGCAAATGATGGTGCAAGATTTTACGACGGCGATCTTGAGACGACATGGTATGGTAATCGCGTTGAGGTGGTAGTGTCCGGATCTGAACAGCGTGACGAGCTTGTGACCTTGAGTTTTAATGGGCAGACCAGCAATAGACGTCTCACGACCAGATATAGAAGAGAAGATACGGATATAGAAAAAGACAGAGAGCAAGACTCTACAGCAACGGAAAAAAGTTACGATGACAACAGAGAGGATGTAGATAGCTCTGCTGATTCCTCTGTTGATTCCGCAGCAGATGATCAGCCAGAGAATAAGAAAATTACAGTCGGATATCAGGCAATCTTTGAGAAATATTCAGATGCTACTGCTGGGGAATTTGAAGTGTATTACGGTGCATCGGAGTCATCGTCGAGATGTATTTTGTCGGAAAGTGATAATTTCATGGAATACATTGTATATGATGGCAAGTCAGAAAATGGGAAGAGTGGATTGTATGTAAGGTATCGCGCTGAAAAAGGCAGGGATGGAACATATGATTATGGCAGCGCCGAAATAGAAGATGTCTATGCATATGTATTTTCCAGTGGAGAAGTGATAAGCAGTGGAAAAACAAACTGGGAAGATACTGGAACTGATGAGTTTGAGCGTGCAACGGAGTAAGTTGTTGTGAGTAGTCCATGAACTGTGGTAAAATGAATTATAAAATAAGACTATTTAAATCATGAATTATATATATAATAAAAAGTATAAAGGCGGTGATTGTATGACAACAGTGAGCACGAAAAGTGGGAAGATAATAAATGTAGTATCAAGAGAAGAAGAAAGTAAAACGTTAACGTTGTCTGATCGGGAGATGGATGCCAGAGCTGTTGAGGCGGTTAAAGCTGCAATAAATAAAGCCAGAGTATGTAAAAAACCAATAGCGGGATATGATAAAGAGAATAAAAAAGCATATATTGAATATGCAAATGGAGATATAAAATATGCAAAATAGAAAACCGATGGTTCTTGTATTTGCTGGTCCAAATGGTTCTGGTAAAAGTCAAGAGCACTGGGTGAAACAAAGGCGCCACTGTTATCGTAGGATGCGAAGCATCATAAACAGCAGTGACGCCTTTACTATTGATGAAAAATTTAACGTTCCAGTCCAGCCAGATCATCATAAAATCCCGGATATGAGATGTTCACGCACTCAGCTCCGGTGATCTCTGTATCGCCATCAGCGTTCAGTCCTGCGATGGCAAAACTCATGGCGATCCTGTGGTCTAAGTGGCTGTCGATCACGGCTCCGTGGAGAGGCTTTCCGCCACGTATGATCATTCCGTCATCGGTTGCGGTTATGTCTGCACCCATGGATGAGAGAGCGTTTACCATGACATCTATTCGGTTTGATTCCTTGACCTTGAGCTCCTGGGCATCCCTGATGATAGTCTCGCCATCTGCAAAGCATGCGAGAACTGCTATGGCAGGAATCTCATCTATAAGCTTTGGTATGATGGAACCCTCAATGACACAGCCCTTGAGACTTGATGTCCTGACTGTTATGTCAGCGGTTGGCTCACCGCATCCGTTCACTACATTGGAGTATTCCATATCGCCGCACATGGCCTTGATTACTTCAAGTATTCCGTCTCTGGTCGGGTTGATTCCAACATTCTTGATGGTGATGCATGAGTTCGGAGTGATAAGTCCTGCAACAAGGAAGTAAGCAGCTGATGATATATCTCCAGGTACAAGTATCTTCTGTCCAACAAGCTTATCCACAGGCTTTACGGTAGCCGTAGTTCCCTCTGTTTTTATATTGCCGCCAAATGACTCAAGCATGAGTTCAGTGTGGTTTCTTGACACATATGGTTCGGTGACACTTGTCTCTCCGTCTGCGTAGAGTCCGGCAAGGAGTACACATGATTTTACCTGGGCTGACGCGACAGGTGAGTTGTAGTGTATTCCATGGAGTTCCTTTCCGTTTATAAGGAGCGGTGCACAGTCATTTCCGAGTTCGGATGTGATGTCGGCACCCATCATGGAGAGAGGCGTCATGATTCTCTTCATAGGGCGCTTACATATAGAAGCATCACCTATAAGCCTGCTTGCAAATGGCTGAGCGGCAAGTATACCCGATATAAGTCTGGTGGTTGTTCCGCTGTTGCCGACATCGAGTGTGCCTTCAGGCTTTGACAGTCCATGCAGTCCCTTTCCATGTACAGTTACAATGTCTCCGTCATAATCGATATCTATGCCCATCTGTCTGAAACAGTTCATTGAGGAAATGCAGTCGGCACCGTTTAAAAATCCGTGTACCTCGGTTATTCCATCTGCGATTGAACCGAACATGATGGAACGGTGGGAGATGGATTTGTCTCCCGGTATGGTTATCTCTCCGTTAAGTGATTTTACTCTGTTGATCTTCATAAATTCTCAGTATTCCTTTAATCTAGTGTAATATGTCTGGTTAAAATATTTTATTCTCCGGCTTAATATAAAATGAGCCGCGAATTTATTTGCCGATAGGTGACAGTAAGATTATAACTGCTTTTACTTAACGGTTATAAATTTTATAGCCTGCGGCCTTCAGCACATCCTGCGCATTCCGTCTTGCATCAGCATCGTAGAATGAGAGCCTGAGAACCCCTTCCTCATCCTCCCGGTTGTGGGAGACTCCGATGTTCTTGAGACTTATCTTTGCCTCTGCGATAAAAGCTGTCACCTTTGCCAGTGCACCAGCCTCGTCAGGGATATCTACAAACAGTTCATGGTGCATTCTTATGACACCGCTACTGTTGTTAGGAATGGAATCTCTGTAATCTCTGGCGGATGCAAAAAAAGCATTTATCCCAGCCGCATCGCGCTGTTTAATATGATAAATCATTTTGTCTATAAGCTCAACATATTCCTGAAGACCGTTTACGATATTGTCAGGATTTGCCAGAAGAATGTGCTCCCATACCACCGGATTGGAGGATGCGATCCTGGTTATATCTTTGAAACCACCGGCTGCCAGTGACTTAAATATATTGTCCGGGCTGTCTGCCGCTGCGACAAGGTTGACCAGTGAGGCGGCTATGACGTGGGGCACATGACTTATGTAAGAGGTTATACGGTCGTGCTCAACAGGTGAGTATGTGATCGGTATTGCGCCCAGATCTCCGATAAATGTGGAGAACTCCGCAGTCTTGCCCGGCAGAACTCCGTCTGCAGGTGTAATGAAGTAGTAGGCATTCTCTATGAGCCTGTCGGTGGCCGCTTCGTAGCCAGATCTCTCAGAGCCGACCATAGGATGTCCGCCGACAAAATACCTGGCAAGTCCAAGCTCTTGGACTGCTTCGTATATGTCGAGCTTTACGCTTCCAACATCAGTCAGTATGGTGCTGTCTGTAAGGAATGGTTTGAGCTGGCGCAGGTATTCTATATTATAGTGGACCGGTGCACACAGAAAGATATAGTTACACCCAGCTATAGTGTGTATGTCATCTGTATATTCAGTCAGCGTCCCATCGGAGACTGATTCCTTGAGCGTGGACAGATTATTGTCAAAACCGACTATTCTGTAATCAGGGAAAATGCGGTGGATGGATTTGGCAATAGATCCTCCGATAAGTCCCAGACCGATAAATCCTATTGAAAAATCTTTCATAGAGTCATCTCCTTATATATATGGCGTCAAAACAACTGATTTAACAGTTTGACGCATGAAAGCGCTAAAGTATCTAATGGCGATTATACAGCCTTTTGGACGACAGAGCAAGTTATTTGATAAATGAATTGTATTAAAAATCAATTTGTGTTGAACAGGCAGATATTTTTATCACAAATTAAGAGCGCAGGTAATTGTATAAGACGGATATTTGTACTAAAATCCTTTCTATAAGGAGGTTTATTATTATGATAGATACACTTTGCAGACTTCTTGACAGAGGAATAACACAGTTTCATATAGTGAAGGAATGTGAGGATATATTACAGGCGAATGATTATAGGGCTCTGGATATGGGAGAGTGCTGGCATCTGACAGCCGGTAGCCGGTATTATGTGAAGCCTTATCCATCTATGCTGGTGGCATTTGCTATAGGTGATGTCCCTGAGTATAGCAGATTAAATATTGGGCTGGCACATACGGATTTCCCAATGCTTAAGATCAAGACTCAGCCGGATATGAATCGATGCGGTTATCAGACACTTAATGTTGAGCCGTATGGAGGACTCATCAAGGAGACGTGGTTTGATAGACCGCTTGGAATTGCCGGAAAGGTTATGACACAGACAGCAGATCCGTTCAGACCTGAAACTTATCTGTATGACTCGGAGCGTGCAATGTGCATAGTGCCAAGTCTGGCTCCGCACCTCAGAAAAGACACATCCGGGGAAAAGATGAATGTACAGAAGGAGCTGATCCCAGTGTATGGACTGAATGGGCATGAAGTGAAAAATACCGATATAATTCAGTATGTAGCTGATGATCTGGGATTATTGAAGGACGATATACTTGACTATGATCTGTATCTGTACAATATGGATGATATGGAGGTGGTTGGAGCAGAGAAGGACATGATAGCTTCTCCAAGGCTTGACAATGTTACTTCTGTTGCAGCTCTTGTTGACACTATGTGCAGAGCAGAAAAGGGAAATTGTATAAATGTGATCTCATTATTCGATAATGAGGAGATTGGCAGCAGATCAAAGCAGGGAGCGGACTCGGTGCTTCTGTCAGAGATAATCTACAGACTTATGAAAGGACTGGACATGGAGGAAAATGACAGGAGACGGATCATGAGGGATGCATTTATGCTGTCTCTTGATGTGGCACATGCAACACATCCTAACTATTCAGAAAAGAGTGACCCGACAAATCAGATTATCATGGGGCATGGTGTTGCACTTAAGTCCAGTGCCAGTCAGAGATATGTGTCCGACAGTGCAGCTTCAGCAGTTATTATGGCACTGGCAAGGGAGAATGGAATAAAGGTGCAGCGTCAGGTCAACAGATCAGGTATGGCAGGCGGACAGACTTTGGGGCCGATCGCTTCATCATATCTTCCTGTAAGAGCGGTGGACATGGGAATTCCGATACTTGCCATGCATTCGGCAGTTGAACTTGGAAGTGCGGATGACTATGCACAGCTTGAGGGTATATGTGCGGCAGTTATGGGCGTGTAAGGTATTTGAGCAATTTACTTGTGTGTGTATTACGATTGTGTTACAATAAGACGATGTATTGTAACTATTCATAAGGAGGGACCCGCGCGAGCGGGAGGAATCTTTATGAAGAACGCAGGCGCCGCACGAAGCGCCTACAAATGCGCCTGCTCAATATCATTTATGGAGGATGTTCATGAAGAAGAAATATATAAAACAGGTCATATTGTGTCTGGGAATTGCATCTATGTTGGCGTTAGCAGGATGTGGAAGTAAAAAAGACTCGGCTACGACTGCTGAGCAGACAGATACTCAGACAACAACAGAGGCCACAACTGCTGTAACAACAGAGGCTACAACGGAAGCTCAGCCTGAGAAGGATAAAGATGGATTTACCATTTGCAAAGATAAGGTTAAGACCCTTGACTATGTCAATGTAAGAACAACACCTTCCACAGACGGCGAGGTGTATCAGGAGCTGGCAAATGATGTTGAACTTGACAGAGTAGGTTATAACGATGAATGGAGTAAGGTATCTATAGATGGAGGAGAATATTATATATTTTCAGAGCTGTTGGAGGTTGTAGGCGGCACCACAGAGGATGCATCTACGGAGGATACCACATCTGATTCATCGGAGAATACGACTGAGCAGGCGGCTTCATCCAATGTCGGCGAGGGCAAGATGATCGTTATTGATGCGGGTCACCAGCAGACAGCCAACAGTGAGACAGAACCGATAGGTCCGGCTGCTACAGAGACCAAGGTTAAGGCAACTACCGGTAATACCGGAGTTACAACAGGAATTGCTGAATATGAATTGAATCTGCAGATAGCGGACAAGCTGGAAGCAGAGCTTACATCCAGGGGATATACAGTTAAGATGATCAGAACATCCAATGACGTGGATATCAGCAATGCGACCAGAGCAGAATATGCAAACAACCTGAACGCAGATGCCGTGATCAAGATTCACAGCAATGGTTCCACAGACGCATCGGCAAGTGGTGTTATGACAGTGTGTCAGACATCGTCCAATCCATACAATTCAGGAATATATGACAAATGTAAAGATCTGGCGACTGACGTGTTATCCGGACTCCTTGCAGCCACTGGAGCAAAAAGCGATGGAATATGGGAGACAGATACCATGAGCGGTATTAATTGGAGTACAGTTCCTGTAACTATAGTAGAGGTTGGATATATTACAACGCCTTCAGATGAACAGCTGCTGGTTACAGATGAATATCAGGATAAGATATCAAAGGGAATCGCAGATGGTTTGGATAAATATATAACAGGTCTTGAGAAATAAATATTATGAGAAATAAAAAGTGGCAGGTACCAGTAAGTAATTGGTATCTGCCACTTTTGGGTGGAGAAGTTATCAGCAATTCTGTAGTCGTTGAAGTTCGATATCGGACAAAACTCTGTAAGAGCCAACAGGCAGAGATTCATCTATATTCAGAGATCCCATGGAAATTCGTCTGAGAAAAGTAACAGTCATATTAACTGACTGGAACATTCGTTTGACTTGATGGAATCGACCTTCGGTTATTGTGAGTTCTACAGATGATTTTCCCATGTCTTTGTCGGCTTTGATTATATGAAGTTCTGCCGGGAGGGTGAGATCCTCATCTCCAATATTAACGCCTTTTTTAAACAGGTCTACAACATCAGATGTGACATACCCGTCAATTTCTGCGTAGTAAGTTTTGGGAATGTGGTGTGCCGGAGATAATAGTCTGTGGGAGAGTGCTCCATCATTGGTGATAATGAGCAGCCCCTCTGTATCAATATCCAGTCTGCCGACAGGAAAGAGATCCCTGGTGAGCTCACCTTTTAGAAGATCGATGACAGTGGGATGTACATTATCTCTTGTGGCACTGACATATCCGGCTGGTTTATTAAGCAGGAAGTATTTGTATCTGCTGTATGTAAGCTGTCTGTTGTTGTATTTTATAATATCCTGATTTTCATCAATTTTCATGTCAGGGCTCTTGGCAGGTATATCATTTACCGTGACCATTCCCTTTTTAATATACTGTTTGACCTGGCTTCTGGTCCCTGTTTCCATCTCAACAAGAAATTTGTCTAATCGCATATATAGGCCTCCATAAGTGTACTATACGTAATAATATCACGAAAAGGAGATATTTTCAGTAACAAAAACCCAATGTTACCAAAACACAACATATCGTTAATATGTATTGTAAAAAACCACTAGAAATTGATGTTTTTTGTCATATTCGGTTGACACATGTGTATACGTAGTGTATTATATTTAACAGAAATGTAACAAATATACGTTCTTTGTAAATAAATAATTACGAAAAATTTTGAATATATAGATAATAAAGAGGGAAAAATACATGACACGTTCGCGTAGCAGATTTAGAAGATTTGTTGACAATATGAGAAGAAATGTTCTGAGTTATAAATATTTGAAACACAATATTTTGATGACAGCACTAGTAGTCATTATGGCTCTTTGTGTATTTGCAGTTGTAAGTTTTGGCGAGAATGCAGATCCATTGGCAGATGAGTTGTATGCCAATGAAGGCGTGACAATAGCAAAGAGTCAGGCAGTTATGATGGCAGATGGAAGTATTGAAGTGGCAATTGATGCAGCTGTTCCAACAGGAAGTTATGTATCTGCAGGAGATACAACAAGGGTTGCAAGCAATGCATCTGGCAGTGTTATAGTTACAGATGATCAGATCACAACAGAGGAGGTAACTACAGAAGAACCTTCTACGGAGATAATGAAGGGAGTAACAGCTGCTGTACTCTATGATGGAGTAGATGTTCAGACAGAACAGTCATGGGATTCGGATGTGATAGCAACAGTTAACAGCGGGGAAGAATTTGATGTAGTATCGCAGGATGAGAGCTGGGTAGGAGTAATGTTATATGACGGCTCTATAGGTTATATTTCAACAGAGTATGTAAGTGTAGATGCTGCACTTCAGTAGTGTATATATTTTATACCTTTCACCCGGGTATAAATAAGTGACAAAATATTTAGATAGCAGACAGGCATCACAACAAAAGAACCACAAGTTTTGTATTGTATATATGCAATTACAAAGCTTGTGGTTTTTGTTTTAATAAAAGAAGGTATTCAATTTAGGTGTTTATAGAAGAAACATGCTAGTTGGGTTCTGTCTCTGAGCTGCAATTTATCCAATATAGAGCTGATGTAGTTTCTGACAGTTCCCTCACTCAGAAAAAGAGATTCGGCTATTTCTCTATTATTGAGACCGTCAGCAACCAGTTGTATTATGTTCATTTCTTTAGAACTGAGCTCATATTGTACTCCTGCAAAAGGCGATGGTTCAACCGATGTGTTGGCAGTATGGCTGTGCCCGAGTAGAGAGGGAAGCCTGTCTATTATTTCTTCGCCAAATACAGTCTGTCCATTGAATACGGCTTTTACTGCCGGAGCAATGCTTTCGAAATTCTGCTTGAGAATATAACCCTTTGCACCGAGACTTAAAGCCTTTATGATATATTCATCGTCTGAGAAAGTTGTAAGAAGCAGAATACGCGCATCCGGGTGTGTGGTCATGATAGCTTCAGAAGCCTCAAGTCCATTTATGTTCTCCATGCGGATGTCCATGAGGAGAACGTCCGGGTTATATTCTTCATACAGGCTGATCGCATCAGCTCCACTGTCTCCCGTGGCGGATACCTGTATGTCGTCGCAGGCTTCGAGTATGGTCTGAAGTGACAGTGCCACCAGTTGGTCGTCATCTATTATAACTACATTCATTTGTCGGTTTCCTCCTATTTATAATCAGGATATTTTGCATATCTGTTTGGAATTCAGTCTGTAAAATCTCTTTTCATGATATTGATCAATATGGAAAATCCGTCGTCGGTTGATATCTTCATTGTGCCTCCAAGTTTGTTTACTCTTTCCTGGATACCATTTAAGCCCATACCGCCAGAAGCGCTTCCTTGTGCCGGGGATGGACCGGAGCGGATGTTCTGTCCATTGTCTGTTATATACAGTTGATAAAATGCCGGGTGTTCCCGCACGCGGATATCCATATGGTCGCCGTTGCTGTGCTTCAGCGTATTGTTAATGGCTTCCTTTACTATGTTGATGAATGAGTATTTGATCTCTCTTGGAAGCTTATCTGACATGTCGTAATCCATGTAGATGTCCATGTCGCTGACGTTGTTGATCACATCATCTAGGGCAGTGCGCAGGTCTATGGATTCATCGTGTAGATCGTGGACACTTTTTCTCATGCTGTCCATTGCGGTATCCAGCGTAGATTGCAGCTGTGCCAGGGGCTTCTCAAGACGCTCGTCTTTGTTGATAACTTTGATGGCACCGGTCTGAAGTATGGATCTGGTGAGCATATGACCGACATTGTCATGAATCTCCCTGGCTATCCTGTTTCGCTCTGACAGGGTGGCGGTGAGCACCATGTTGTCCTGATTTTCCAGCAGCTGGCGTGTGTTCTGTGCAACCAGCATGTCGTGTTCTGCAGTATTGTCCCTCATGGCAAGAAGCTCCGCCATCAGCAGATTTATCCGGCAGCAGTACACGCTCATAGCAAATGAGAATGCGATGAGGCATATCTGCGGGAGAACTGACATCAGAGGATAGTTGACGCACATGTATATGGATAACAGGACAAGTATGACTGGTGACAGCCGTTGTCTGTATCTGTACATGTCATAGCTGACTATGGATGTGAACATATATATTGGCTGCAGCCAGAATGCGGAGATAAAATACACACATATCAGCGTCTCACATATGTATGGGTATATCCTGCTGTGTTCTTCGACGCTCTTAGTGGTGGAGCTGTTCACTGCAGTGATGCCGGTCAGTGCCGGGTAGACTGAACCGGCAATGAGTGACAGGAGAAGTGCGGTTATGAGCCGGGTGTCTATGCCTGTATGCTGTGTATATATTATGACAAATGCTGAGATCAGCAGAAGTCCTTTGTTGATGAGATGTTTCATATATAATATTCTCCATGATATAGGAAATGTTGTGTTACTCATCATTATAAATAAATATGGTGGAAAAAGAAATATGACAAATGTCACATTGTGAAGATGACGCTGTTCACTGTGAATCCGGGGCAGAGATGTATATAATGAGATTATAAAAAAGAATGTGGCATGCTGGTGCTTAGAGACTATCATGCTTGTGAATGATAATCATGAGACAAGAAAGCATAAAAGTAGTGCATATAAATAGCGCATTAAAACAGGAGGATGTATATGAGTAATTCAGGTAATGCAATAGAAGTTACCAATCTGGTAAAGAGGTACAAAGATCTGCTGGCGCTGGATCATTTCAGCTTGACGGTTAAGGAAGGAGAGATACTTGGATTGCTCGGACCGAATGGATCTGGCAAGACAACAACGATAAACTGTATATTGTCCCTGCTCACATTTGACAAGGGGGACATAAAAGTATTTGGAAAAGAGATGAAGCCAGACAGCTACGATATCAAGAGGGAGATCGGAGTCGTAATGCAGGATGTAGCGGTGTTCGATGAACTGACAGTGTATGAGAACATTGATTACTTCTGCGGTTTATATATAAAGGATAAGGAGAAGAGACGAAAGTGTGTAGAAGAGACCATGGATTTTGTGGACATAGCAGACTACAGAAAATTCATGCCTAAGAAACTTTCCGGCGGACTGCTCCGGAGACTAAACATAGCCTGTGGAATAGCGCATAAGCCAAAGCTTATATTTTTCGATGAACCGACAGTTGCAGTTGATCCGCAGAGCCGCAACAGAATACTTGAGGGGATAAAACGTCTGAATGAGGAGGGGGCGACCATCGTGTACACCTCTCATTATATGGAGGAGGTCGAGCAGATCTGTGACAGGATAGTCATCATGGACAAAGGTAAATCTGTTGCAGTCGGAACGAAGGATGAGCTCAAGAAGATGATCAAGAATACAGAGACCATAAAGGTTGAAGTGTTTGGACTTAACGATGAACAGATGTCGGAGCTTCGCAGTCAGCCACATGTGTATGAGAACGAATATAACGGAGGCATGCTTACACTTAGATATTCCGGCGGAAGACACAATCTGGTGAGACTCATGGAATTTTTCAAGGAGCACGATATATCATTTGGCAGGGTAGTTACGGAGCTTCCAACACTCAATGATGTGTTCCTCGAGATCACAGGCAAGGAACTCAGAGACTGATCTGAATGTACGTTGGATTATGGATTTGTTGAAAGAACTAATATTTGTATATTTCAGATGAACCGGGATTAAAAGGAGAGAAATATGTTTATACGGGATTTTCTATATACGATAAAGATATTGATGCGTGCCAAGGTGTCTCTTTTCTGGACACTGGTATTTCCGATACTGCTTGCCACATTTATGTACATGGCATTTGGCAACATATATGAACAGGATGAGATGTTTAGTAATATCAAGGTGGCGGTGGTCACTGAGGATGAATCGGCAAATGGACTTAATTATATGCTGGATGCGCTGTCGGATGGCGATGACGCCCTTCTGTCGGTTACGAGAATGAGCGAAAGCGATGCGGAGAAGTCACTGGCTGATGAAGAGGTCGAGGGCATCATATATACGGATGATGTGAAGCTCACGGTTGCGGAGAGTTCTGTCAATGCGAGCATACTTGAGACAGTGCTTTCTGAGTACAAGCAGTACGAGCATGCACTTAAGGATATATATAAGGATGGTATTGGACTCCAACAGTATATGTCAGGAACTTCCGGCGTGGATGATATGTCGAACCTTGTGGAAAAGATCTCAGAACAGAGATCATATTATACAGAGAAAGCCAGCACCGAGGGCAGCCAGAACGTGTATAACAATTATTTCTATGCCATATTTGCCATGAGCTGTCTGTTTGCATCACTTTCATCTATAGAGATGATGAGCAATCTTCAGGCAAATGTGAGCGCTACGGGAAAGAGAAAAAATGTGTCCCCACAGAGAAAAATGACATTTGTTCTGGCAGAGTTTGCTGCACTGCTGCTTATACATTTTGTGGTCGAGGTCATAAGCTTTATATACATGTCCTGCATAGGAGTGGATTTTGGCGACAGAGTATGGGAGATCCTGCTTACTCTGTTTGTGGGCTGCTTTATCGGTCTGGCGATTGGAGTCATAGTTGGGGCTATATCAAAGCTTGCTGAGGGAACCAAGATAGGTATTGTGATCGGAATATCTATGGTGATGTCCATCCTTTCTGATCTGTGTATAAACGGGATAAAGTATGAGATACAGCAGCACGTGCCGATTATAAATAAACTCAATCCCGCAGCATTGATATCGGATTCATTCTATGCGCTGAATGTTTACAGTGACCACCAGGTTTTCACTGAGAATATCGTCATAATGACTATTGAGGCTGTGGTGCTCATAGCAGTTGGGATTCTCATGGTAAGGAGGAACAGATATGCAAGTGTTTAAATCTTTTTTCAAGGTTTTGAGAAAATATATTGGGCAGATGATCATGTATGTGGGAATTCTGTGTGGAGTCATGATTGTGTTCATCAATGTGGGAAACACAGATCCACAGAACTATTATAAGGATAAAACGATCAAATATGCGGTGAGCGATGAGGATAGCAGTGAGATGAGCAGAAAATTGATGGCTTACCTGAGTGATACGCAGCAGCTTGTAGATGGCGTTGATATGGACGAACGGGGGATTCAGGATGCTCTCTACAACAGGGCGGTGGATTGTGTGATCAGGATACCAGATGGCTTTGGCGATGCATGGGCAAATGATACTGCGGATGGTCTGCTTGAGATAACGACTATCCCCGGAAGTCAGGCGTCCATGTTGTTTGAGGCACGGCTTGACAGCTACATGAATATGGTGTCTCTGTACAAGAGAGCCGGAGATGATGTGAACGATGCCGATAAGAGAGCGAGGACGGCACTTGAGCAGAAGGCTGAAGTCGATATGGCCGAAGGAAAGACCTCAGGACATTCCATGTTATATAATTTTTACAACTATCTGGGGTGGGTCATGATCTGCGTTATGATAATTGGGGTAGCGCCTGTTTTGCAGGTATATAACAGAAAAAAGCTTAGAGCGAGAATAGAGTGCTCCTCATACAGATTTTTCAGACTCAACAGGGAGCTTGTCCTGGGGATGATGTTTACTGGATGCGTGTTGTCTGTAGTATTTATAGCACTCTCCAGAATACTTATAAAATATGATATAACATCGGCAAGAGGCGGAATGTTCATACTCAATATGCTGGTGTACGCATGCGTGGCACTGTCGCTGGCATTTCTAGTTAGCAAGCTTACCCAAAGTGAACAGATTCTTTCCATGTGTGCAAATGTCATATCACTTGGAATGGCATTCCTCTGCGGGATATTTGTGCCGAGAGAGTTCTTAAGTGACACTGTGATGGCGATAGCACATTTCCTTCCGGCATATTGGTACGCAAATGCAACGGATGCCATCGACAATTTCACATCGGGCAGTTCGGTGACAGGAATATTTGTGAGCATGGGAGTACAGGTGCTCTTTGCCGTTCTGTTCATACTTGTTGGAGTGATCGTTGACAGGTACAAGACAGCCGGCAAGGCGATGGCTTAGAAAATACACTGGAAGTTATGAGGCATGGTCTGTTATAATGTTTTTTGGAGGGAGTATAGGAGGAACGAGAAAGTGCTTAAAAATAAAGTGCTGAAACAGAACAACTTACTCAGACTGCAGAAGAGACTTGCAGTGATCATGCTGGCCCTTACATTTGGACTCGGTACAGGGTGCGGCAAAGCAGATGACGGAGCGGATGGTACTGCATCGTCGGAAGTGGCGGTTTCAACGGATGCTCAGACAGATGCCGGAGCCGAAGAAGAAAATGGACAGGAGTCTAAAAAGGATAATGACGAGTCTTATGCAGAGGGAACATATTCCAGTGATGCATACGATGTGGCAGAATTTACGGCAGAGCCTCGTAAGAAGACCGACGGAGAGGGTAATCGCGGTGTGTATTACGAGATATTTGTCAGATCATTTGCCGATTCAGACGGTGATGGTATAGGCGATCTGAATGGCGTCACGGAGAAACTTGACTATCTGAAGGAGCTCGGGATCGATGGGATATGGCTCATGCCGATCACTGCATCCGATACTTACCACGGATATTCCGTGACGGATTACATGGCGGTGAATCCCGATTACGGAACAGAGGATGATCTTAAGAGATTGCTTGACGAAGCACACAGCAGAGACATGAAAGTCATCATGGATCTGGTCATCAATCACACCAGTATCAATCATCCGTGGTTTCAGGCGGCAAAGTCCGATGAGAACAGCGAGTACAGAGATTATTACAGGTGGGTGTACAAGACCGACAAGAAAGACTGCAATCATCTTCTCGACAAATCAAGCTGGGGAGATATGGTGTGGCACCAGGAAGGTGACTTCTATTATTATGGTGTGTTCGGCGCGGATATGCCGGATCTGAACTACAACAATCCGGAGGTGAGACAGGCTGCAAAGGATGCCGCCGGTCACTGGCTGGAGCTTGGTCTTGACGGTTTCCGTATGGACGCCGCAGTTCATATCTATGGGGCACACGAGTTCAAGCAGCAGGAAGATTCTGAAGCGGCAAATATCACCTGGTGGAACGAATTTGCCGGTTACTGCGAGAGCATAAATCCTGATGTATATCTGGTGGGTGAGGTATGGCAGGATGACAAGGTGCTGGAAAATTATGTCCAGCCATTTGACACGAAGTTTGATTTTGCAATTCAGCAGAAGATACTGAACTGCGTACAGAAAGGCATGGCGGTGCCAGGATTTGGCGATTCTCTTTCCGTGGCGATAGAGAATATACAGAATAAATATGACGGCGTGGATGTCAACTATCTGAATGGAGTATTTGGAGCAAATCACGATCAGGACAGAATAGCATCGTCGGTGAACAGCCTGGATAAGGCGAGACAGATAGCAGCGGTATATATGACACTTCCAGGCAATCCATATATTTACTATGGCGAGGAACTCGGAATGTACGGCAGCAAGCCGGATGAGATGATAAGGACACCATTCCTGTGGGGAGATGACAGTACATACAACACGTCATGGGAAAAGGACGATCAGAATGCAGAGACAAAGAGACTTGACCAGCAGATGAAAGATCCGGATTCAATGTATTCATATTACAAGACACTGATAGCGCTTAGAAAAGACAATCCTGCCCTTATGAAAGGAAACTATAGAGCGGCAGCGCTCACAAGCGACAGTGTGATAGCGTACTTCCGTGAGGCGGATGGACAGAAACTGCTGGTGGTGCATAACTTTGCAGAGGGCGATCAGACGGTATCACTTGCTGAGTGCGGAGACATAACAGTTACAAATGTACTTTATTCAAGTTCTGGTGAGACAGGTGTGTCAGACCTTAGTTCAGTGAAATTAGCTGGAAATGAGAGCGTGGTACTGGAACTTGGTGAGTAGATAAAAAATCCCAATTTAAAGGAGGCTCTCCATGAAGAAAATACTAATAACGGGTGGTACAGTATTTGTAAGCCGGTATGCGGCGCAGTATTTTGTGGACAAAGGCTATGAGGTGTATGTGGTGAACAGAAATTCAAGACCGCAGGTTCCAGGTGTGAAACTTATAGAAACGGACAGGCATGACCTGGGAGACAAACTCAAAGACATCTATTTTGATGTTGTGGCGGACATAACCGCATATAATGCGGAAGATATCACAGACTTATGTGACAGCCTTGGTTCATTTGGTCAGTATATCATGATCAGCTCAAGTGCAGTGTATCCAGAGTATGGAGATCAGCCATTCCGTGAAGATTCAGAACGGGCACTCAACAGATACTGGGGGTCATATGGTACGGATAAGATTGCTGCGGAGGATGCATTACTTGACAGAGTGAGTGATGCTTACATACTCAGACCACCATATATTTATGGACCTATGAACAATGTATACAGGGAGGCTTTTTTATTTGACTGCGCCAGGGCGGACAGGCCATTTTATCTGCCCGGAGATGGTGGAATGAAGCTGCAGTTCTTCCATGTGAAGGATCTCTGTATCCTGATGGAGAGAATAATAGAGGAAAAGCCGGAGACTCATATCATGAATGTGGGAAATGTGGAGCCGGTCACTATAAAAGACTGGGTGACGATGTGTTACGCCTGCTTTGATAAGATCCCTGCGTTTGTAAATGTCAGTGAGGATATAGAACAGAGAAATTATTTCAGCTTTTATAACTATGAATATTATCTCGATGTGCAGCAGCAGAACAAAATATACCCGGAGACAATATCGTTGGAAGATGGATTGAAAGAATGCGCAGAGTGGTATGTGGAAAATGAATCAGAAGTTGGGAAAAAGTCATATATGGAATATATAGACTGTAATTTAAAATAATGTACGTTGGTGCAGCGATATTGTAAATGATATGTATTTAGGGAGATCTGGAGCTTCGGCTCTGGATCTTTTTTTATAGATATACATTCAAATATCGTCGAGATATACGATGTGTATAAATTCATTAAGAAAGTTGGGGGCTGTTGCAAAAGCAAAGGCAAATTCGGCTACAGCGATACCAGAACTTATACAAATAGCGACAAATCCTAAATGGGAGGAAAACAGAAAAGAAAAGCATAATATATATTCAGGATGTTTGTTGGTAAATCATGCAGAAAATGGTAAGAAATATCTGTATGATATTCTATCAATAAAAAAGGAAACGAGCAACCCACAACAGTAAAATGTGGTAAAAACCCATTTCCTTTTCTATATACCATTCCAACACGCTTCTTTTGTCAAGAATCTATAAATTATTTATTGTTGGCGTTGTCCTTCTCCTCACGCTTCTGATCCATCATAGCACGAACCTTCATTGAAAGACCGAACAGGTTGATGAAACCTGAAGCATCCTTGTGATCGTAGAGGTCACCAGTTGTGAATGAAGCGAGACTCTCTGAGTACAGAGTATAATCTGATGTAGTACCAGCCTTGATGATGTTGCCCTTGTAGAGCTTCATCTTTACATGACCGGTTACACGCTCCTCAGTCTTGGCAACGAATGCTGAAAGGCTCTCACGGAGAGTGCAGAACCACTTGCCCTCATATACAAGTGCTGCGAACTTTGTTCCGACAAGCTTCTTGTACTCCATTGTATCACGGTCAAGTGTGAGCTCCTCAAGCTGCTTATGAGCCTCTGTGAGGATAGTTCCACCAGGTGTCTCATATACACCACGTGACTTCATGCCGACAACACGGTTCTCAACGATATCGATGATACCGATACCATGTTTTCCGCCGAGCTTGTTCAGCTCACGGATGATATCTGAAGTCTTCATCTTCTTGCCGTTGAGTGCTACAGGGTAGCCCTTCTCAAAGTCAAGATCAATGTACTCAGGCTCATCAGGTGCCTTCTCAGGTGTAACTGAGAGAACCAGAAGATCATCGTAGTTTGGCTCATTTGCAGGATTCTCAAGCTCAAGACCCTCATGGCTGATGTGCCAGATGTTACGGTCACGGCTGTAAGAATGCTTTGCATCAAATGGAAGATCGATGCCATGGGCCTTACAGAAAGCGATCTCATCCTCACGTGACTGCATAGTCCATTCAGGCTGTCTCCATGTAGCGATAACCTTGATGTCCGGTGCAAGAGCCTTGATAGAAAGCTCAAAACGAAGCTGGTCGTTACCCTTACCTGTAGCTCCGTGGCAGATGGCAACAGCGCCTTCCTTACGTGCAACCTCAACAAGCTTCTTTGCAATGATAGGTCTTGCAAATGAAGTACCGAGAAGATACTTGTTCTCATATACAGCGTCAGCCTGAACTGTTGGCATGATGTACTCATCGCAGAGCTCATCTACAACATCGATGATGTAAAGCTTCTCAGCTCCTGAATACTTTGCTCTCTCGTCAAGTCCTTCAAGCTCGCTCTCCTGACCTACATCTATACATGCACAGATAACGTCGTATCCGTATGTCTCCTTTAACCATGGGATGATGGCAGTGGTATCAAGACCGCCTGAATAAGCCAGTACAACTTTTTCTTTAGCCATTTTAATAAATCCTCCTATAAATATAGTGTTTTGAAAAATTACTTTATAATATATTCCATTTTTCGTCTACATGAACTATACAACGCAAATGTATATTATGCAAGTGATTTTTCAAAATATTCATTCGATCAGCGTATAATATGCATGCGATTTATGCATGGATACATAGCTGAATGGCGGCAAAAACTTTGATAAACCGTATATTTTTAACGAATATGCAAATATTCAAAAAAACCATTGCATAATATACAATCAAAATGTATAATTATAAAAGTTTTTTGTATGGGAGATAACATTTTGTCGGATGGGTTAATGGAATATCCAGAGCTTGGACGGGTAGAATCAGATTGTCAGTTATCAAGTCTATCATTACCTATAATATACATGCTGATGAGATGCATGTTGACGAGGCTGACTAAGTAGGTATACAATCAAGCAGGATATGCCTTAAGACAAATCCGTGGGAATGGAAATATAAATTTTTACATATATATGGAGGCAGTTATGATTAAGGTAGGAATTATCGGATCAACAGGATATGCAGGACAGGAAATAGTAAGAATCCTTCTTGGGCATAAGGAAGCGGAGATCGTATGGTACGGTTCAAGAAGCTTCATAGATCAGAAGTATTATCAGGTATACGGCAATATGTTCCAGATTGTGGACGCAAAGTGTATGGATGACAACATGGAGGAGCTTGCTTCACAGGTCGATGTCATATTCACAGCCACACCACAGGGACTTTGCGGATCACTGGTGAATGAGGAGATTCTGTCAAAGGTGAAGATCATAGATCTCAGTGCAGATTTCAGAATAAAGGATGTCGCTACTTATGAGAAGTGGTACAAGATAGAGCACAAGAGCCCACAGTTTATTGACGAGGCCGTGTATGGTCTCTGTGAGATCAACAGGGAGGATATAAAGAAGTGCAGGCTTCTTGCAAACCCTGGATGCTACACCACATGTTCCATTCTTTCACTCTATCCACTGGTTAAGGAAGGACTGGTTGACGCGAACTCCATCATTGTTGACGCTAAGTCCGGAACATCGGGGGCAGGAAGAGGCGCGAAGATCGCCAATCTCTACTGTGAGGTCAATGAGAGCATAAAGGCTTATGGAGTTACGACACACAGACATACACCTGAGATAGAGGAGCAGCTTGGATATGCAAATGGCAGTCCGATAGTCATCAATTTCACTCCACATCTTGTCCCGATGAACAGAGGAATACTTGTGACAGCATATGCCAACCTCAAAGAGAAGGTTGATTACGATACAGTGAGAGCTGCATACGATAAGTACTATGCAAATGAGAGATTTATCAGAGTTCTCGACAAGGATGTATGTCCTGAGACAAGATGGGTTGAGGGCAGCAACTATGTGGATGTCAACTTCAAGATAGATGAGAGAACAAACAGAGTCATCGCCATGGGCGCACTTGACAATCTTGTAAAGGGTGCTGCAGGTCAGGCGGTTCAGAACATGAATATTATGTTTGGATTTGACGAGGCAGAAGGTCTCCGCATGGCTCCTGTTTTCCCATAAATTTGGAAATAAGGTGGTAGGATGAAGATAATTCCGGGAGGCGTGACAGCCCCTGCGGGCTTTAGGGCAGCGGGACTTCACGTTGGAATAAGAAGAAATAAACTGAAAAAAGATATGGCACTTCTGGTGAGCGATGTTCCGGCTCATGTTGCTGGTGCATTTACACAGAACATGGTTCAGGCAGCTCCGGTCATATACGACAGGCGGCTTTGCCAGAATGTGGAAATGTGTCAGGCTCTGGTGGTGAACAGCGGTGTGGCAAATACCTGTACAGGAGAGCAGGGAATCCGTGATGCGGAGGCCATGGCTACTCATGTAGGTAAGAGCCTTTGCATAGATCCGGCCATGGTGGCGGTGGCTTCCACCGGAGTCATAGGAATGAGACTTCCGATGGATGTCATACAGAGCGGCATAGAAATGCTGGTGCCGGAACTTTCATACTCGATAGATGCCGGAGCTGATGCGGCTGAGGCGATAAAAACGACGGATATCTATAAGAAGGAGATAGCCGTAACTTTAGAGATCAAGGGACAGCAGGTAACCATAGGAGGCATGTGCAAGGGATCAGGAATGATAAATCCAAACCTCGGAACCGTACTCAGTTTCATCACGACTGATCTGAATATCAGCTCAGAGCTGCTAGACAAGGTGCTTAAGGCTGATGTGGTTGATACATACAATATGGTGTCTGTGGATGGTGATATGTCCACCAACGACACTGTCATGATATTTGCAAATGGCATGGCGGGCAACGAGGAACTGCTGGAGACCGATGATGATTTCCCTGCATTTGTCGAGGCGATAAGATATATCAACAGAGCATTTGTCAGAGCGATAGCCTCGGACGGAGAGGGCGCTACCAAGATGTTTCAGGTGGATGTGTCGGGCATGCCGGATAAGGATACTGCAAGGCATCTGGCAAAGGCGATAGTCGCCTCCAATCTTGTAAAGTGTGCCATGTATGGTGCTGATGCCAACTGGGGCAGAATAGTATGCGCCATGGGACAGAGCGGTGTGAAGTTTGATCCGTACAGGGTTGATATAGAGATAGCCAGTGTGGCAGGACATCTTGAGATAGTTAAGCATGGTGTGACAACTGATTACGATGAGAAGGAAGCCAGCCACATACTCTCAGAGAAGCAGATAAAGCTCAAGGCACATATGAATATGGGGGATGAGACAGCCACAGCATGGGGGTGTGATCTCACATATGATTATATAAAGATAAATGCGGATTATAGAAAATAGAAGAAAGAAGGACAAAAAAATGGTTATAGGTGATTACACAGTAGATCAGGTAATTGAGAAGGCACAGACACTGATAGAGGCTATGCCGTATATCAAGAAATTCCAGGGAAAGACAGTGGTTGTGAAGTACGGCGGAAGTGCCATGCTTGACGAGAATCTCAAGTACAACGTAATCAAGGACGTTGCCATGTTGAAGCTTGTAGGTATGAAGCCGGTTATCGTACATGGAGGCGGCAAGGAGATCAGCAAATGGGTCGAGAAGGTTGGCAAGGAGGCAGAATTTATCAACGGTCTCCGTGTGACAGATGCAGAGACGATGGAGATCGCAGAGATGGTTCTCGGCAAGGTCAACAAGAGTCTTGTAAGTCTCATGCAGAAGATAGGACTCAAGGCTGTCGGAATCAGCGGCAAGGACGGCGGTATGTTCACAGTCAAGAAGAAGTTCCCTGGTGGCAAGGATATAGGTTATGTGGGAGAGATAACAAAGGTTGATACATCACTGCTCACATCGCTCATCGAGGACGATTTCATTCCGGTTATCGCACCTATAGGCGTGGATGAGAATTATGAGGATTACAACATCAATGCGGATGACGCAGCATGTGCAGTTGCCACAGCTCTTGAAGCTGAGAAACTCGTATTCCTCACAGATATCGAAGGTGTATTTATCGATCCTACAGATAAGTCAACACTCATCTCAGAGATGGATATACATGAAGCAAAGGAGATAATAGAGAAGGGCGTTGTCGGTGGCGGTATGCTTCCAAAGCTGAACAATTGTATCTCCGCAATGGAGAATGGAGTTTCCAGAGTACATATACTTGATGGTCGTCTTCAGCACTGCCTGCTTCTTGAGTTCTTTACTCAGAAGGGTATCGGAACTGCAATTCTCAAGGAGCCTTTATTCTGATAGATGCTGATGCAATTTGTTACAGAAAGATAAAATCAGCCTGATAATATCGACATAAATGAATATAGAACAGTACATGACCGTTGAATGGATTACAACGATGTCATGTACTGTTCTTTTGTTATTTGTTCATATTGTAAAAAGTATCAATCAAAAGAGCGCAAATAGGCTTATTTGTGAAAAAAGTAACAAAAATGAAATAAAATAGAAATATATTGTTGTAAATTAGAGGGGGTTTAGATACAATAAATCTGTGTATTTCCGGGCAGGCGCAGGAGGTGTCAGCCTATTGGGAATTAATATAAGAAAAATAGCATATGAATTGTATGTTCTATTGATGTGTGCGTTGTGTTCGGGCTGTGGTATGGAACAGGTTACGGTCAGTAAAGTACCAGATGATACATCATTGTCGGTGGATATCAGTGAGACATATACGGGGATGGATACGGAGGAAAAAGAAGATGCCGTGGTAACTGTGTATGTGTGTGGTGCAGTTGTACATGAAGGTGTATATGAACTGGGCAGTAATTCCAGGGTCAATGATGCGCTTGTTGCTGCAGGTGGATTTGCAGAAGATGCAGATACAGATAATATCAATCTGGCAGCAAAGGTACAGGATGGAGAGAAAGTTTATTTCCCCAGACTCGGAGAAGTGACAGACTACTCCCTTGGGAATGATAGTGATGGCCAGAGTGTGATCAATATCAATACGGCTGGTACAAGTGAACTTACCAGTCTGCCTGGAATAGGGGAGACCAGGGCAGAACGAATAGTAGCATACAGACAATCTCACGGAAGCTTTGCCAACATAGAAGAGTTGAAGAATGTCAGTGGTATAGGGGACAATATATACGAAGGGCTTGAAGAGTATATTACTGTCGATTGACAAAAGCGTGAGGGGCGCCGGTTTTCTGGCTTTTAGCAGTGATTGAAGTTTTATCAGATTGCATGTGAGAAAGGATTAAGACATGAAGAAGGTTCTGGTTGTAGATGATGAGAAGTTAATTGTAAAAGGATTGAAGTTCAGCCTTGAGCAGGATGACATGGAAGTGGATACTGCATATGATGGAGGCGAAGCTATAGAGAAGATCAGAAATAATGCATATGATATAGTGTTATTGGATATAATGATCCCGGTATATACAGGTATAGAAGTATGTCAGATGGTGAGGGAGTTTTCAAATGTACCGATCATCATGCTCACAGCTAAGGGCGAGGATATGGATAAGATAATGGGGTTGGAGTATGGTGCGGATGATTATATTACTAAACCGTTTAATATACTGGAAGTCAAGGCAAGGATCAAAGCAATACTCAGAAGAAGCAACAGAAAGCAGGCTCCTGTAAAACCGGCAAATGTAATGGAGATCAATGGAATGAAAGTCGAGCTGGATAGCAGACGTGTATTTGTGGGTGGAAAAGAGCTTAATCTTACTGCAAAGGAATTTGATCTGCTGGAATTATTGATGGCACATCCGAATAAGGTATATTCCAGAAATGAACTTCTCAGCACGATATGGGGAGATTCGTATCCAGGTGATGCAAGAACAGTGGATGTTCATGTGAGAAGACTTCGAGAGAAGATAGAGGCGAACCCAGGTGAGCCGGTTTACATTCATACAAAATGGGGAGTAGGATATTTCTTCAAGGGTTGATATGGAAAAGCATAAGCAGATAGTAGAAGAGACAGAAAAGGAACAATCGAATAACAGGACAAAGTCTGCCAGAAAGATCCGGATAAGTCAGAGAGCAATTATTACTTTGGCAGTTGCGATGAGTGTTGCTGTTATCTCATTTGTAGTGCTGATGGTGCTTTCAGTGACAACCAGGAACAGAAATGAATCTGAGTTTGAGAAGAACGTTGATATGTGCTGTGATTACATAGTTCATACAGTGAACTCTTACAATGCGGCAGATGAGGATATAGATAAAGCCGTGGGTGAGATCAAATCCATGGCTTATTCTCTATCGGGACGTGTTTTTGTGATAGACAATGACTACAGGATAATTCTCGATACATATGGTAGAGATACAGACAGAAATGTGGTGGATGAGAATGTATACATGGTTATGTCAGGAGAAAAGGATTTTGTAGTAAATCGAGATGACAACATGTATGAAAAGATCATACCGATAGTAAACAGTGATGGACACGTTGGTTCTGTTGCAGTTGTAAGTGTAGATACTGGAATACTTAATGACAGCGCAGATCATATGAATAAGAGTATCAATTATCTGTATTCTTTGGCTGTTATACTGGGAATTGTGGTTGCATTTGTTGTTGCAAAGATATCTGTCAGAGATATAACCCGAGTGAAGACCAAGATAGAGGGCATGAAGGGTGGAAGTCTGGAGCAGATGGAGCCGGAAGGTATGTTCCGTGAGATGCGGGAACTCACTCTTGATATCAATGACATATTCCACAGAACACAGATACTGGAGGATTCCAGGCAGGAATTCGTATCAAATGTGTCACATGAGCTAAAAACACCAATAACTTCCATGAAGGTTTTGTCAGAGTCTCTTCTAACACAGAATGATGTTCCTGCAGAGATGTACAGAGAGTTTATGGAAGATATAGTTCAGGAGATAGACAGAGAGGCGGAGATCATAAGTGATCTGTTGACACTGGTCAAGACAGATAAGGGTCCTGACAGCCTGAATAAAGAAAATGTTGATATGAATGAATTTATGGAGCTTATACTTAAGAGACTTAAACCTCTGGCAGAGAAGAGGAGCATACAGTTGACGTTTGAAAGCTTCACAGATGTTCAGGCTGATATTGATAAGGTAAAATTTACACTTGCAATATCTAATATCATAGAAAATGGAATCAAATATAATATAGAAGGTGGCTGGATAAAAGTATCACTCAATTCAGATCACAAGAACTTCTATATAAAGGTTGCGGATTCAGGAGTAGGTATACCTGAGGATTGTATCAACAGAATATTTGAGAGATTTTATAGAGTTGACAAGGCCAGAAGCAGGGATACAGGTGGAACAGGTCTTGGACTGGCTATAACCAAGAACATAATACTTCTGCACAAGGGAACTATCAATGTGTACAGTGAGCCGGGAAAGGGAACTACATTTACAGTCAGGGTGCCTCTCGGTATACAGCAATAAAGGAATATATATATGAATAGAACAGGCAGATATATCATTTTGCTGCTGGTGATAATGTCTATCGTGACGGTGGCAGCAGGATGCGGAATACAAAATAATACAGTGAGCACGTCGGAGGAATCTGTTGGAGAGACGAATGAAATGATGCTTTATTATATCAACAACCAGTGGTCAGATTATTCCATCAAACGTGTAGATATGGATCAGCTTGCGACAACGGGGAATCTTATTGACAGTGTTGTGAAGAGTCTGATCGAGGGCGGTGGTTCAGAATCACAGCAGTCACCAGTGCCTGCTGGAATGTCGTATCAGAGATATACCTACAATGGGGCTGGAACTGTGACACTCATATTCAGTGTAGATTGGGAAAATACTGCATCATATGATATGATCCTTTGTAAGTCGGCATTTGTCAGATCTTTGTGCCAGATACAGGGAGTGAGCAGCGTTGCGTATGAGATGGCGGATATAGTAAATGAGAACAATGTAGTTCGGGAGGAATATTCTGAGGAATCGTTTTTAAATCTGGACTCGGTTCTTAATTCCAGTGAGGAGTCAGCAATATATATTCCCGGGGAAGAAGGAAAAACTCTTGTAAAGAAGGTTCTGATGCTTGACCTGGCGGCGGTAAAAACGCCGGAGGAGCAGGTTATAGACGGTCTCAGGGCAGCGTATGATGGTGCAAGGGCTGCACTGAATCCCGATGTAGTAGTGGAGAATATAGAAGTAAAGGATGGACTGTGTACAGTAACATTTAGCAGTCAGATGATGAGGGGGACAGAAGGGATAGATGATGAAATCACTATATACTCAATAGTAGATTCCCTTGTTCAGCTTTCTGATGTTGAAAGAGTTAAGATAATTATAAACGATTCCCGTGATAACAGTATCAATACTACAAGATTGTCAGATGAATATACAGGAAACTATTCACGGGTAGAAAGATGATTTTCATAAGGAGGACAATTATATAAAGAGACCATTATTCTGGATAGCAGTGTGCTTTGCGCTTGGAGAGGCGTATGCAATGGCAGTTGACAGTTCAGTTATTATGGCCTGCTTATTAGTTGTTGCTGTCCCAGCATATACTATAGTATCTGGGAGCAGACATAAAGAGAGGCGGTATTTTGTTCAAAATATCGCCTTTGTTGGAATTTTCCTGTGTGTAGTGCTTACAGGTTTTACAAATGTCAGATCGGTCAGAAATCAGATGGAGTTGGCGCAGAGTATCGAAGACGACAGCAGGATGCTGATTGCTGGAAGCATATATGATATTCGTGAGAAAAACAATGGATATCAGGTGTTTATACGTGTATCCGGACTGGCTATGGATAATTCCAATGGTAAAAAAATGGTAAAGACTTGTATCTTTGCCTATGTGGATGACATCAAAGATGTTAGAATAGGCAATGAGATTGTCTGTCTTGCAGATATTTCGAGACTCAAGGAGGCCTCCAATCCGGGAGAATTTGACATGCGCAGATATTATATGTCCAGAGGGATATATATGCAGGCTGATATAATAGAGGTATATGATCTCGGCAAGCATGTAGATTTAATCAGACAGAAACTGTATGAGATAAGGACTGCAGCAGGCGGGATAATAGGCGCTGTATTTGCAGAGGAGGATGCATCAGTTGTCAGGGCAATGCTTCTTGGGGACAAAGCTGGTCTGGATAAAGATACAAAGAAACTGTTTCAACAGAATGGAATAGCACATATTCTGGCGATATCAGGCATACATATAGCAATATTGGGCATGTCATTGTTTAAGATGTTAAGGCGTATTACCGGATCATATTTGTGGTCGTGTGGAATAGCTGTCTCAGTGGTTCTGTTGTATGGAGTTATGACCGGGCTTGCCAGTTCCACCAGCAGAGCTGTGATAATGATGATCATCAATATGATCGGAATGGTAAAAGGCAGAAGTTCAGACATGCTCACATCTGCAGGTGTGGCGGTAGTTATACAGGCAGTTGTCAATCCATATATAATCCTTGATGCTGGTTTTCAATTATCATTTGCCGCTGTGATCGGCATGGCGGTTTTGGGTCCGATGTTCAGGACCATCTTTGAGGTAAAGAGTCATATAGCAGAAACACTGCTGATAAATGTGTCAGTTACTCTGGCCACGGCTCCTCTTGTAATTTATTACTACTATCAATTTCCTGTGTACTCTATTGTGTTGAATTTGGTGATAGTGCCACTTGTGACGTATGTCCTGTTTTTCAGTATTGCAGTAATGGCTGTAGGAGCGGCCGGCCTTGGTGCCGCACAGATACTGGCGGTTCCGGTATCGTGTATACTGAGTTTCTATAGATGGTTATGCAGATTATTTATGTGTATTCCCGGATATAGTGTAAATGTTGGGCATATATCACCGGCTATGGTATGTATATTTTATGTAGTGCTTGTGGTGAGTTTATGGCTGATATCGAGATGGGCTGCAGAAAGACGGAGATTTTTTATACTATTTGCGATCATATTCATATGTCTGGGTATAGTATGTGAATATAAAATGGATGACAGGGAATTCAAAGTTGTATTTATGGACGTTGGCCAGGGGGATGGTGCACTCATACGTATGGAGAACGGCATAAATATGTTGATCGACGGCGGCTCCACAGATAATCCTCAGGTGGGCGAATATGTTATGGCTCCGGTACTAAAATATTATGGGGCATCACATATTTCATATGCGTTTGTAACGCATGGTGATAAAGATCACATATCAGGAATACAATATTTGCTGAGTGATAAGCTGTCAGGTATATCTATAGACAATCTGGTGATACCAAAGTATGGGAGAGCAGCTGATCTGGAGGAAATAATAACATTGGCAAAATACCGAGGGATAAATGTTATCTATATGGAATCTGGAGATACAATCTCTTCCGGGAAGATGGAGCTTGTGTATCTATATCCTGGTGAGCTGTCTGGTATACAGGATGCAAATGAGTTGTCTGCAGTTATGATGATGCAATATAGAAACTGTAGAATGTTATTCACAGGAGATCTGGGGGAGACGGGAGAAAAAAAGCTGCTGTCGATGTACAGAGAAGGTGTGCTTGGAGCAGACATATTAAAGACCGGGCATCATGGAAGCCGTTACTCATCAAGTGAAATTTTTCTTGAGTCGGTAAAACCTGAGCTTGCAGTTATATCAGCCGGAGCTGGTAACAGATACGGGCATCCACATCAGGAGACAATAGACAGAATGAACAGATTGGGAATAGAACATGAATGTACCATAGATCACGGAGCAGTGATCGTTAGTATAGATTCAAAAGGGAAAAAGGAGGTAAAAGGGTACAGAGATCAGGAAGAAAATGAATAGAATGAAAGGATGATGAGTATGACAAAGAAACTGAAAACACTGATGGAGTTTGTAATGTTGACATTTGGAGCGGTTATAGCAGCACTTGCCATAGAGGAGTTTCTGGTGCCAAACACCATACTTGATGGCGGAGTTATAGGTATAGGTATAATGATCAATAATCTTACCGGGGTATCACTTAGTATACTGACTATAGTTCTCAATGTACCATTTTTGATAATTGGATCAAGGCAGCTGGGAAAGATGTTCATTGTAAAATCCGGTTATTCCATGATTGTATTTTCAGTATTTGTTGAGGTGTTTAAGCCTCTTGAGAATGCCACGGCCGAGACAATTCTAGCAGTATGTTTTGGTGGCGTCATACTTGGTCTTGGTGTAGGGATTATCATCAAGTTTGGAGGCTGCCTAGATGGAACAGAGACGGTGGCTATAATGCTGAATAAGAAAAAAAACTGGCCGGTTGGAAGAGTTGTTCTGGGGATGAATCTTGTAATATATTCAATAGCCGGATTGCTGTTTGGACTGGACAGGGCGATGTACAGTCTGCTTACATACTTTATAACATCCAAGGTATTGGATATGGTAGAGACCGGGCTTGACCAGGCTAAGGCGGCAATGATAATAACGGATGATGCCCGTGAGGTCGCTGATAAGATATACAAACAGCTTGGAAGAACTGTGACGATCATGCAGGGAAAAGGAATGATAAGCGGCAATAAAACTGTGCTATATTGTGTTATCACAAGATTTGAGATAGGAGAATTGAAGAATATCATAAATTCAATAGATTCATCAGCATTTGTGACCGTAACAGATGTTGCAGAGATCATCGGAAATCATATAAAAGATAATGAATATAAAGAGATGCTTGAGAAGGTTGAGGATGAAGATGAAAAAGAACAATTGAATGATCTTCCAGAGCATGAGAGTATGAAAGATTTTGATGGATTAAATAAAACCAGAGAGTCGGAAAAATTCGCATAAATAAAATAAGAGACCTGTAGAAATGTGTTATCTACAGGTCTTTTTGTTGTAATTGTCACAAATAGAAATTACTATATGCTTTCTATGAATGCCTTATGGATTCTGTAATCACTGTCAAGTTCCGGATGGAAAGACAGGGCAAATTGTTTGCCGTATTTTACAGCTACGATCTTGTCATCTACGGTTGCCATAACGTCGACTTCAGGGGATGCTTCTGCCACATATGGGGCACGGATGAATGTCATTGGGACTTCTCCGATTCCTTTGATATCTGATACTGTGTGGAAACTTCCAAGCTGTCTTCCATATGCATTTCTTTTTACTGTAACAGGAAGAGTGCCAAGGTGTACAGTGTCATCGTCCTCAATGTGCTGTGCCAGAAGAATAAGGCCTGCACATGTTGCAAGAACCGGCATACCACCTTCAATCTGAGACTTTATAGTGTCGAACATATCACTGTCTCTGAGCAGTTTACCCTGGACTGTACTCTCGCCACCGGGAAGGATCAGAGCGTCATAAGGCTTGTCAAGATCTCCGGCATTTCTCAGTTCTACGCATGGAACACCCAACTCAGAGAGAACGTGTTCATGCTCAGCAAAAGCTCCCTGTACTGCCAATACACCAACCTGCATATTACTTACCCCTTTCTGCCATGAGGATTGCGATCTCCTGCTCGTTGATACCAACCATAGCCTCGCCAAGTCCCTCTGAAAGCTTTGCAACGAGGTCAGCGTCATTGTAGTTTGTTGTTGCCTGAACGATGGCAGCAGCACGCTTAGCAGGATCGCCTGACTTGAAGATACCTGAACCTACGAATACACCCTCTGCACCGAGCTGCATCATGAGAGCTGCATCAGCTGGAGTAGCAACACCGCCGGCTGCGAAGTTTACAACTGGAAGACGGTGATTCTCATGTACATACTGAACGAGATCGTAAGGAACCTCAAGTTTCTTGGCTGCCTCATACAGTTCATCTGTTCTCATGCTGACGATCTCAGCAATCTGGCTGTTCATCTTTCTCATATGTCTTACGGCCTGAACGATATCACCTGTACCAGGCTCGCCCTTTGTTCTGATCATTGAAGCACCCTCGTTGATTCTTCTGAGAGCCTCGCCAAGATCCTTGGCACCACATACGAATGGAACCTTGAACTGTCTCTTGTCGATATGGTATACGTCATCTGCTGGTGAGAGAACCTCGCTCTCATCAATGTAATCTATTTCGATTGCCTGAAGGATCTGAGCCTCTGCAAAATGACCGATACGGCACTTAGCCATAACAGGTATTGATACGGCGTTCTGGATTCCCTTGATCATCTGTGGATCGCTCATACGTGATACACCACCTGCTGCTCTGATATCAGCTGGGATTCTCTCAAGTGCCATAACTGCACATGCACCGGCAGCCTCAGCAATCTTAGCCTGCTCAGGTGTTGTAACATCCATGATAACTCCGCCCTTAAGCATTTGGGCAAGTTCCTTATTTAACTTATATCTTTCTGTTGTCTCCATGTTGAACCTCCGTTATAATTAGATTTGTGTTTATTGGAGTGAGTGTACATAAACTCACAATCTGTAGGTGATTATAAAACTAAAGTGGCATTATAAAAATAATCAATATGTGATTATTAAAACAGGTCAGATTA
This sequence comes from Clostridiales bacterium, assembly GCA_029338615.1. Taxonomy (GTDB): domain Bacteria; phylum Bacillota; class Clostridia; order Lachnospirales; family Lachnospiraceae; genus Coprococcus. The sequence goes on along the minus strand of JAQYAS010000115.1, from coordinate 5,117 downwards.
ATGCTGATACTGTCGAAAAATATAAAAAAAAAGGTCAGATGTGTTGGGTATAATATGTTTATGGTAAAACTGGTATTGTATCTGGAAAATGATATTGTGCCACATAAGCTTGATGAAGGAGAATAGAAATGGCTGCAACAAAGAAAAAAGAAAAAAAGAACGCAATGGCGGTCATAAATCAACATATAAAATCTGGAGAATTTGCAAAGATATATCTTTTATATGGAGAGGAGAGGTATCTTGTAAATCAGTACAGAGACAAGCTGCTCGCCGCTTTGACTGACAAGGATGATAGCTTGAATTTTATGAAGTTTGCCGGAAATGGGATTGATACATCTGAGCTCATTGCATTCTGCAACGAGATGCCATTTTTTGCGGACAGAAGGGTAGTGTTGGTGGAGAACAGTGGTCTGTTCAAGTCCAGTAATGAGGATTTTGCAAAGAAACTGGTGGAGATAGAGGACACGTCTGTTGCAATATTTGTTGAGATGGATGTGGATACCAGATATAAGCTTTTTAAGGCTGTTGACAAAAGTGGAGAGGCACTTGAATTTGTCACACCTGATGAGAAGATGATGGTTACATGGGTCAAATCAATGTTCAGAGCGGAGGAAGTTGCAACCACGGATACGGCTGTATATAGAATCATAGAGACAGCCCAAATGGATATGAATTGCATCAAGAATGAAGTTGATAAGCTTATAAGCTATGCCGGAGATACGAAGCAGGTCAGCGAGCAGGATGTGGATCTCCTGTGCAGTCAGGATGCGGAGAGCAAGGTGTATCAGATGATAGACTTCATCATCGCAAAGCAAAAGGAGAAGGCTTGCAGTATGTATCATGATCTCCTTGAGAATAAGGAATCGGCGATCATGATAAATGCATGTATCATGAGACAGTTCAATAAATTGCTTCTTGTAAAGATGGCAGTATCAGATGGTGCGCAGGACGCCAGCCTTGCCAAGATCGCAGGATGTCCGGTGTGGGCGGTGAAGAATTACAAGGCGCAGTGCAGTGGATACAGCACGGCGCAGCTCAAGGACATAGTGGAGAACTGTCAGGACATGGATTATAAGCTCAAGACCGGACAGGTGATGGACAATGCGGCGCTGGAGATTATGATCGTTGAGCTGTGTGAGAAGTAACAACAAAAAAATAACCACTGTGAAAACAGTGGTTATTTTTTATAACTATGATTGGTTCAAATATATGCAGCCGTTTAATATATCCAAATCCTTGTGTCAAAGTTATGAAATTATCAATTAAGCCATCTTGTTAACAGCAACTGCAAGGCGTGATACCTTACGAGCAGCGTTGTTCTTGTGGTAGATGCCCTTTGAAGCAGCCTTGTTGATCTCTGATGTAGCAACAACAAGTGCCTGCTGAGCAGCAGCCTTATCGCCAGCAGCGATAGCAGCCTCAACCTTCTTGATAACTGTCTTAACCTTAGACTTGATCATCTTGTTTCTAAGTGTTTTCTTCTCGATAACATTGATTCTCTTCTTTGCAGATTTGATATTAGCCAAAATTCTTACCTCCATAAATTCTAATTAAATATAATAAGGTTTTACATTAAAACCGGACACGGACAATTCAATGTAAACATACTCACATATAATAGATGAAACACAATTCGTTGTCAAGACCAAAAAACAAAAAACTGCGCATTTTCACAGATAATTTCCTTTGTATTTCCAAAGAAAATTGAAGTAAAACAACACGTTACATTCCTTTACATAAAAAGGTGTAAATGGTATCATATATGCAGTGGGTTCTAAAGAATTCATGTTTACTATAATACAGGAAAAGCAGAGAAATATACAGATGTTTAAATATAGATTTTTTCAGGTGATAATGGCACTTTCGCTGGTCTTACTGATCATCTCCACAGCGATAATGTGTTCGTTCAGCGTTTGCAGAGTTACGGAGAAGAGCTACAAGCCGAGTAACAGTGGCACGATAAGTTCAGTCATGAATAACGGACAGACTGAGAAATTATCAGAATTTGATGCGTGGGTGGAATACAGTATCGTGCTGGATGCCTTGGATGGTGACAGTGAGCAGGAGTACAGACTTGGCAACATATATCTGTCCACTGAGAATGTGATTAGACTTGAACAGCTTGCGGATATTAAGTCCAAGGCCAGCAATGGAGTATTTATATCCATTGTGCTTCTGGTGGCATGCTTTGTAGTCATAAGGAGAAGGAGACTGTATGAGTGTGTTGTGTGGGGCGGTGCCGCAGGCGTTATAATAGGAATAATCAGCTTCGTAGCCATGGCAATATCCGGCAGCGGAATAATGTATGGCATAAGGAGGATGGTGTTTGATGGAGGCTATGCGGAACTTTTCCCGGGACATGATGTCCTGCCAGAAATAATACCGGCAGGTACGGGTACAAAGATCCTTTGGGTGTATGTAGGAACGATTTTTGTTGGACTTGTGGTGACAATTGTGGTAAGGGTTATAAGCTATAAGAAGTCACGTCCACACAAATTCAGATAGAAGGTTATATAATGGGAGGTAGTTATGAGAAAAAGAATCGAGGAGTGGATAAACTGGGTGCTCTATGATGAGCTTATTGCCAGCAAGATCAATGCGCCAAAGCATTTGTTGGGAATCCATGATTATGGTGAAGGTCAGATAATAGTTGTGTACAAGCCGGGGGCGATAAGGGTAGAGGTTACATCGCGCACAGGCAAGAAGGTCCACACGATGGAGCAGATGACAAATGAAGGTCTGTTTGCCATATATTTTGATAAGAAGGAATACGATGGCAACAAGTACAACGTTGTCACCACATATGAGGATGGCACCGTTATAAACAGTGCAGATCCATATTCATTCGAATCGCTTATCACGGATTTTGACACATATCTTTTTGCAGAGGGCAGACATTACAATATATATGAGAAGCTTGGCGCACACCCTATGACCATAGATGGTGTACGCGGAACATATTTTGCTGTGTGGGCACCACATGCAAGACGTGTAAGTGTAGTCGGCGATTTCAATCTCTGGGATGGCAATGTGAATCCTATGCAGATCACAGCGAATGAGGGGATATATGAACTGTTCCTTCCGGGTGTGGAGCCGGGAGCTGTGTACAAGTATCAGATAATGACCAGATATGGGGAGATACTGTACAAGGCGGATCCATATGGCAACCAGTGTCAGATGAGACCTGAGAATGCCTCCGTGGTTGCAGACATAAGTAGTTATAAGTGGAAGGACAACTCATGGATGAAGGAGAGGAGCAAATCCAGCCGTACTGACAGAATGCGCATGCCTATGACCATATACGAGATGCATCTTGGCTCATGGCGCAAGAAGGTAGAAGATGACGATGCAGGCTTCTATACATACAGAGAACTCGCTCCTATGGTGGCAGACTATCTCAAGGAGATGGGATACACACACGTTGAGCTCATGGGTATATCAGAGTACCCATTTGATGGCTCGTGGGGCTATCAGGTTACGAACTACTATGCACCAACCAGCAGATATGGCGATGCTGTAGATTTTATGTATTTTGTTGATTACATGCACAGCAGGGGAATCAGCGTTATCCTCGACTGGGTACCAGCACACTTTCCTAGAGATGCACACGGACTTGGCCGTTTCGATGGAATGCCTCTCTATGAGCATCCGGATCCAAGAAGGGGAGAGCATCCTGACTGGGGCACATATATATTTGACTATGGACGTAATGAGGTGGCAAACTTCCTCACGGCAAATGCACTGTTCTGGGTTGAAAAGTTTCACATAGACGGACTTCGTGTGGATGCTGTGGCATCCATGCTGTATCTTGACTACGGCAAGCAGGATGGACAGTGGCTGCCGAATGAACATGGTGGCAATGAGAATCTTGAGGCTATAGCCCTAATGCAGAATATAAACCGCATCATGGAGGAGAGAAATCCAGGTGCATATCTCATCGCAGAGGAGTCCACAGCCTGGGCGGGAGTAACCGCACCTGCATCCATGGATGGGCTTGGCTTCCTGTTCAAGTGGAACATGGGATGGATGAATGACTTCCTTGAGTATATGCAGATGGATCCATACTTCAGACAGAACAACCAGAACATGCTGACATTCAGTCTTTCGTATGCATATGCTGAGAACTATGTTCTTGTCATATCCCATGATGAGGTTGTTCATCTAAAGCGTTCAATGATAGAAAAAATGCCTGGCAGTGAGGAGGACAAATTTGCAAACCTCAGAACTGCGTACGGTTTCATGTATGGACATCCAGGCAAGAAGCTGCTCTTTATGGGGCAGGAATTTGCACAGTTCAGAGAGTGGAGCGAGTCAAGAAGTCTTGATTGGTTTGTACTTGACAATCCGCTTAATCAGGGTATGGAGAGATATGTCAAGGCACTAAATAAGCTGTACAATACCAATGATGCGATGTATGCAAATGACACAGATCCTATGGGATTTGAATGGACAGACTGTGATCATCCCGACATGAGTATACTTTCATTTGTCAGACGAGGCTCAACGCCGAAGAAGCAGCTGCTTTTCGTATGCAACTTTACACCGGTTGAGAGAGATAATTACAGTATACCGGTTCCTTGTTATACGACATATAAGGAGATACTCAGCTCAGATGATGTTCAGTTCGGTGGAAAAGGCAGGCTCAACAGCAAGCCGGTCAAGGCATTGGATAAGAAAAATGCCAGAACACCATACAGTATAGAGATTACAGTTCCGCCACTTTCCACAGTTGTGTTTGAGTATGATTATACAGATATGACTCCGGAACTTGAAAAGGAAGAAGCTGAGGCTAAGGCTGCTGCAAAGAAGCGTGTTGATGCAGCAAAGAAAAAGGCTGCTGCAGCGCAGCATAAGGCGGAAGAGATCAAAAAAGAAGCAGAGAAAAAAGCCGTCGAGTTGAAGAAAGAGGCAGAGAAAAAGACTGCTGAGTTGAAGAAAGAGGCTGAGAAGAAGACTGCTGAGTTGAAGAAAGAGGCTGAGAAGAAGTCAGCCGAACTGAAGAAAGATATAAAGGCACATAAAAAATAAACTTGCAATATGGAGAAACAGGACATATAATGTCATTGTAAGTGCAAAGGGGCACAGAACGATATCGTTCTGTGCCCTTTTTCTATTAT
>JAQYAS010000114.1 GCA_029338615.1 Clostridiales bacterium | reverse complement strand
AATATGAGTAAGAATCTTGGTGCAAAACCTATGCTGGTGCCACAGCCGGTCATGATGATCGGAACATACGATGCTGATGGCAATGCGAATGTCATGAATGCGGCATGGGGCGGAATAGTCGGAGCAAATGAGATCATATTTGACCTTGGAAGTCATAAGACTACCGAGAATATAAAGCTGAACAAGGCGTTCACAGTTGCCATTGCAGATGCTGAACATGTGGCATCCTGTGACTATGTGGGAATCGTGTCGGCAAATGATGAGCCTGATAAAATGAAGAAGGCAGGATTTACAACAAGAAAGAGCGAATTCGTGAATGCACCTGTAATTAACGAGCTTTCCCTTACTATGGAGTGCAAGCTCAAGGAGATAATAGACGGGGACAAGTTCCTTGGAGAGATTGTGAATGTGGTTGCAGACGACCGAATCCTCGGCGATGACGGAGAGATCACATACGAGGAGTTCCATCCTATCATGTTTGATACAATAGGACATGGTTATTTCGCACTCGGTGACAGAGTCGGTGATGCGTTCTCAGAGGGAAATAAGCTGAAGTAAAACTGGCAGCGTGTGTTTCAAAAAGCTGAGATGGATGCTGACCTGGGCAGATGAGCTTGAAAAATCAAGTGGTGATTGATGGTTAACTTGGGAAAATCATCAAATTATACACTGTGACATGAAAAAATTAGCCGTTTTTAGAAGAAAAACCTTAATTTTTCAAGCAAATGTTCAATATACATATGGAAAAAGGCGAAATAATGTGATATAACAGACACATAGCAAAAAGCGTAAGCTAAAGTGAAAGGAAGATGTAGATATGGATAAGAAGAATATCGATTGGGCAAACCTTGGATTTGGCTATGTTCAGACAGATAAGAGATTTGTAGCAAATTATAAGAATGGAGCGTGGGATGAGGGTACACTCACAGAGGATCCTAACGTAGTATTAAACGAGTGCGCAGGTGTTCTTCAGTACGCTCAGACAGTTTTTGAAGGAATGAAGGCTTACAGAACAGAGGATGGACGTGTTGTATGTTTCCGTCCTGACCTGAATGCAAGCAGAATGGCAGATTCAGCAAGAAGACTTGAGATGCCACCTTTCCCAGAGGATAGATTTGTACAGGCAATAGTAGATACAGTAAAGGCAAATATCGATTATGTACCACCTTATGGATCAGGTGCTACATTATATATCAGACCATACATGTTCGGTTCAAACCCTGTTATAGGTGTTAAGCCGGCAGACGAGTATCAGTTCAGAATCCTTTGTACACCAGTTGGCCCTTACTTCAAGGGCGGCGCAAAGCCTATCACTATCAAGGTTTCTGATTTCGATAGAGCAGCACCTCACGGAACAGGACACATCAAGGCTGGTCTTAACTATGCAATGAGCCTTCATGCAATAGTTACAGCACACAAAGAGGGATTTGATGAGAACATGTACCTCGATGCAGCTACAAGAACAAAGGTTGAGGAGACAGGTGGAGCAAACTTCATCTTCGTTACAAAGGACGGCAAGGTAGTTACACCTAAGTCAAACAGTATCCTTCCATCAATCACAAGACGTTCACTGATGGTAGTTGCAAGAGATATCCTTGGACTTGAGGCTGAGGAGAGAGAAGTATACTTCGACGAAGTTAAGGATTTTGCAGAGTGCGGTCTGTGTGGTACAGCAGCAGTTATCTCACCAGTAGGCAAGATCAACGACCACGGCAAGGAGATCTGCTTCCCAAGCGGTATGGAGAAGATGGGACCAGTTATCCAGAAGCTGTATGATACTCTTACAGGAATCCAGATGGGCAGAATCGAAGGCCCAGAGGGATGGCTTAAGGTAATCGAGTAATTCGGTGTAAGATAATAATTATTGAGAACATTATACCCCACAGATGTCTGATGGTAAGTCGGATGTCGGTGGGGTTTTTGTATGCCCAAGTTAGTCCTTCATAAGAAAGATTAGCTCCATATACTAACAATTAGAATTGACTTGCACCAACCCAAAAGAGTTATAATTGTATAGACAACAAAAGAGAAGAAAGATGAATTGCATATCGGATAGTGCGATGATACATAATATAATTCATAAAATCAATTATTTTGAAGGGGTGGTTACTATGATGTCATTATCAGATGCAGTAAACGGTTTCTCAGGTGAAGTTGCCTGGAACTGTGCGGACAGATCACTGTTCGGCGAATGTCAGCTTGAGACCGGAGATCAGGTGCAGGTCGTATCGTCTTACTTTGGCAATGTGATAATCAAGGCAAAGGGAAAAAGACTGGCGATAACAAGGGATGCGGCGGAGAGGATAAAGCTGGCTTAGATTGAAAGTCAGAGGAAACAGAAATATTCGGAAAATACGGCAGTGGTTGGATGACAACCGCTGCCGTATTTTTGTCATAAAAATAATTAAATCTTTATAGATATTTAATTGACTGAGAATATATGCAATGATAAACTTTCAACGATATTTAACTAAAGAAAGATTACGCTTGATAATAAATGGAGAAGGAACGCCGGTTAGGGCATGGCATTTTCTCCGTCAGAAGAAAGCGTAGATATCAGATGAATGTATCCCTGCATAATGTACACATAGAAAGACTAGAGAGGGGATACATTCATCTGATCAATAATTGTTCAAGGAGGAAATGACATGCAGATATTCAGAAATCTGAAGCCATACTGGAAGTCGGTCATTATCATAGCACTTCTTCTCGTTCTGCAGGCATACTGTGATCTGTCACTTCCGGACTATACTTCAAAACTCATAGATACCGGTATACAGAACTACGGTATAGAGCACTGCAGTCCGAAGCAGATTCCGGAGAAGGCCTACAATGTGATAGATGGCTTTATGGATGATGACGAGAAAGCCGTATGGGAGAAATATTATGAAAATGGTTCGGATGGTTATTACTATCTGACAGAAGATGGCGAGGATCACATAGAAGAAGTGGATAGTGCCTGTATGAAGGGGCTTATGATGTACTACTATCCATATCAGATGGTGAACTCGGATGAGGACAATGAGATCAAGGCAGGTCTTGCCAAGATGGGAATTACCCTTGATGAGATGCCGGAGGAGATGTGGGCGCAGATCGGTGAACAGATGAAGCCTACGGTTGACGGCATGCTCGATAGCATGGGCGAGGATTATATGGAATCAACAGCCATTGCATGTACAAAGATATGTTACGATAGCTTTGGCTACGACTACAAGGCAGGACAGATGTCATATCTGAAGTGGGCAGCGGTAAAGATGCTTGGAATGTCACTTCTCATGGCTGCTGCTGCGGTTCTCATAGGACTTGTGGCGTCAAGGGTTGCGGCGAGCATTGCCTGTGGACTCAGAGAAAAAGTGTTCAACAAGGTCATTGCATTTTCTGATGCTGAGATCAACAAGTTTTCAACCGCATCACTCATAACCAGATCGACAAATGATGTTCAGCAGATCCAGATGGTCACAGTTATGATGCTTCGAATGGTACTGTACGCACCGATACTTTCGATAGGAGGTATCATCAAGGTAGTGGAGACCGGAGCCGGAATGGGCTGGGTCATCTTCATAGGTATTGCAGCCGTTCTCATTCTCATGGGAACACTTATGGTTATTGCCATGCCTAAGTTCAAGATCATGCAGACACTTGTGGATAGGGTGAACCTTGTGTCCAGAGAGATACTTACAGGTATCCCGGTCATCAGGGCATTTGGCAGAGAGAAACGTGAGGAAGAGAGATTTGACGAGGCAAATAAAGACCTGACGAAGAACACATTGTTCGTCAACAGAGTAATGACATTTGCAATGCCAATACTCATGTTCATCATGTATGCCATAAGCATACTTATAGAGTGGGTGGCAGCCCACAAGATCGATGCAGGCGTCCTTCAGGTAGGATCAATGACTGCATTTATTACATACACAATGCTGATAATCATGTCATTCCTCATGCTCAGCATGATGTCTGTCATGCTCCCTCGTGCCAGCGTTGCAGCGGACAGAATACAGGAGATCATAGACACAGATGTGACAGTTCAGGATGCAAAAGAGGCAAAGAAGCTTGAGGCACCAAAGGGTGTTGTAAAGTATGACAATGTTGCATTTGCATATCCGGGTGCAGATGAAAATGTACTTGAGAACATATCATTTGAGGCGCGACCAGGACAGACCACGGCGATCATCGGAAGTACCGGTTGTGGTAAGAGTACGTTGGTTCAGCTCCTTCCGAGATTCTACGATGTTACCGAGGGTTCGATAACGATAGACGGACAGGATATAAGAGATCTCACCATGGAGAGTGTGAGACAGAATATCGGATTTGTTCCGCAGAAGGGAATTCTGTTCTCAGGAACGATAGCTTCAAATATAAGATTCGGTGCGCCGGATGCATCCGATGAAGATGTGAAGCTTGCGGCTGAGATAGCCCAGGCATCAGATTTCATAGAGGAAAAGGAGCACGGCTACGACAGTACAGTTGCCCAGGGCGGCGGAAATGTATCCGGCGGTCAGAAGCAGCGACTTGCAATAGCCAGAGCTATAGCGAGAAAGCCGAAGATTCTGATATTCGATGACAGCTTTTCAGCGCTTGACTTCAAGACAGATGTGGCGGTCAGAAAGGCACTTGGCGAGCATGTGAAGGACAGCACGGTATTTATCGTTGCACAGCGTGTAAGCACCATACTCTCAGCGGATCAGATACTTGTCCTTGACGAGGGCACGATAGTTGGCAAGGGAACTCACAAGGAGCTTATGCAGACCTGTGAGGAGTACAGGCAGATAGCCGAGTCACAGCTTTCTCCATCAGAGATAGCAGCCAGTCTTGGAACTGACTCAGAAAGGCAGGTGTAGGACATGGCAGAACAGAATCAGACAAATAATCAAAGAAGTTTCAGAGGCCCTAGAAGAGGCCACGGTCCTATGATGGGCGGCGAGAAAGCCAAGGACTTCAAGGGAACGATAGGCAAATTATTCAGATACATAGGCAAATACAAGGCGGCGGTTGTTGTCGTTGCCATATTTGCAATTGGAAGTACGGTATTCAACGTAGTATGTCCGAAGGTACTCGGCAAGGCAACAACAGCCCTGTCTGAGGGAATCATGAACAAGATAACAGGCAACGGCGGAATTGATTTCACGTATATCGGTAAGATATTGCTGTTCTGTCTCGGTCTGTATGTGCTGAGTGTGGCATTTAGCTTTGTACAGGGATTCATCATGACCGGTATCACACAGAAGGTGTGCTACAGGATGAGACGTGAGGTATCCGAGAAGATCAACAGGATGCCGATGAGCTACTTTGAGAGCAGAACCTATGGTGAGGTACTTTCAAGGATCACAAATGATATAGATACCATGGGAAACGGTCTGAACCAGAGTATAACACAGCTCATCACATCGGTTAGTACAGTCATCGGTGTAATCGTGATGATGCTCACGATCAGCCCGCTTATGACACTTATATCAGTGCTGATACTTCCGATAAGTATCATGCTCATGATGTTTGTCATCAAGAAATCCCAGAGATTCTTCAAGCAGCAGCAGGAATACGTGGGACATATAAACGGACAGGTTGAAGAAGTATATGGCGGACATAATGTCATAAAGGCCTTCAATAAGGAGAACGATGTGAGAAAAGAGTTCCATGAGACAAATGAGACTCTGTACAAGTCAGCATGGAAGTCACAGTTCTTCTCAGGACTGATGCAGCCTATCATGATGTTTGTCGGTAACCTGGGCTATGTGGCAGTTGCCATATCAGGTGCGGCTCTTGCAATCAGAGGAACTATCCAGATAGGTGATATCCAGGCATTTATACAGTACGTGAAGAACCTCACACAGCCTGTTCAGCAGGTTGCCCAGGTCACAAATATGATGCAGCAGATGGCGGCAGCCGCTGAGCGAGTATTTGAACTTCTTGAAGAGAAAGAAGAGGAGCAGATAGTAGAGAATCCTGTATCCACAGAGGGAATCAAGGGTGAAGTTACATTTGAACATGTAAAGTTTGGCTACAATCCGGATCAGATCATCATCAAGGATTTTTCAGCCCATGTAAAACCGGGACAGCAGGTAGCTATAGTCGGACCTACTGGAGCGGGCAAGACCACCATGGTCAAGCTGCTCATGAGATTCTACGACGTGAATGGCGGTGCTATACTTCTGGATGGACACAATATTAAGGACTTTAACAGACGTGAACTCAGGGATGTATTTGGCATGGTGCTTCAGGATACCTGGTTGTTCAAGGGCACTATCATGGAGAATATCAGATATGGAAGATTGGACGCTACGGATGAGGAAGTTATCGCAGCGGCAAAGGCAGCTCATGCACACAGATTTATCTCGGCACTTCCGGGTGGATACAACATGGAGCTCAACGAGGAGATAACAAATATCTCCCAGGGACAGAAACAGCTCTTAACTATAGCGAGAGCAATTCTTGCAGACAATCCAGTTCTGATCCTCGATGAGGCTACATCGTCAGTCGATACGAGAACAGAACACAGGATTCAGAGAGCCATGGACAATCTGATGAAGGGCAGGACAAGCTTTGTCATAGCCCACAGACTGTCAACCATCAAGAATGCAGACATCATCCTTGTTATGAAGGACGGTGACATCATAGAGCAGGGTAACCATGATGAGCTTATGGCGCAGAATGGATTCTATGCGGATCTGTATAACTCGCAGTGGAGTTAAAGGATTTATAGATACCCATAGCTTAAAACTATGACGAGCCTCAAAATAATAGTATTTTCCATGGACAGCCTATCCTGCTAGAATATCCTCAAGTTAAGAAAACGAGAAAACACTACGGAGGATAAAGACATATGAGCAAATTACAGACACCTTTCAGATACGATTTTGTAGGAAGCTTCCTTAGACCACAGGCACTCAAGGATGCGAAGGCAGCATACAGGGACGGAAAGATCACCAAGGAGGAGTTCGACAAAGTTGTTAATGAGGAGATTACCAAGGTCGTTGCAAAGCAGAAGGAACTTGGATTCCATGCGATCACAGATGGCGAGTTCAGAAGAACATTCTGGCATCTTGACTTTATGTGGGGACTTGATGGAGTTGCCCATGAGAACACTGGAAATGGTGTGAAATTCGATGCAGAGCTTGCGGTTCTTGATGATACGTATCTTGTAGGCAAGATAAAGGCAAAGGCTCATCCATTTGTTGAATATTTCAAGTTCTTAAAGCAGTTCGAGGATGAGAATACTGTTGCAAAGTATACGATACCGGCTCCTGCACAGACATTTCAGCAGATGATAGTACCTGACAATATTGCAAACACAAGGAAGTTCTATCCTACAAATGAGAAGCTTATCCAGGACATTGGAAAGGCTTATCAGGATGTTATTAAGCAGTTTTACGATGCAGGCTGTCGAAATCTTCAGCTTGACGATTGCACATGGGGCGCCATAGTGGGGGATGCAGCAAAGCAGAGATATAAGTCGCTTGGAATATCACTTGAGGATGTCAAGAAGGAGCTGCTTGCAGTGAACAATCTTGCATTGGAAGGGAAACCGGAGGATATGGTCATCACATCACATATCTGTAGAGGAAATTATCACTCAACATTCTTCACCAGCGGACCTTATGACACAGTTGCAGATTACGTATTTGCAAATGAAAATGTGGATGCGCTGTTCCTTGAGTATGATGATGAGAGATCAGGCGGATTTGCACCTCTTGCAAAGGTTTCAGAGGATAAGAAGGTTGTGCTCGGACTCATCACAACAAAGTCTCCGGTTCTTGAGGATAAGGAGAAGGTCATTGCAAGGATCCACGAGGCAGAAAAGTATGTACCGCTTGACAGACTGTGTCTGAGCCCTCAGTGCGGATTTGCATCATGTGAGATCGGAAACAAGCTGACAGAGGATGAGCAGTGGGCAAAGCTCAAGCTCGTTAAGGAGATAGCAGAGGAAGTCTGGTCATAAAATAGAGTATTATAGAAGTGAAGTGGCGGCGAACAGAAGCAAGAATCTGTTCGCCGCTTTTTTGTGTTATGAAATCTGTTATATACAAGCCTGATCGATATATGATACTATTAAGAAACGCGGAATCCTTGCGGGAGTTATATTCCCAGTGCTTTTGCTCGTGGGGATATTTCTTCTGAGAAAGAAGAATGCTAAAGAAAATGTATGTTAAAAAGCAGAAATATAGATATAGTTAGGAGTTAGATTCATGAAAAAGATTGTAGAGATGTGGAATAGGGTGTCGCTGATCGCGAAGATATTGGTTGGAATAGTGATCGGTGCGGTGCTGGGACTTCTGGTGCCGGGGGCAACGGGAATAGGCCTGATCGGAACCATGTTCGTCAGGGCGCTCAAGGCAATTGCGCCGATACTGGTGTTTGCCCTTGTCATCAGCTCAATTGCAAATGCAGGAAAGGGAAATGGCCAGCAGTTCCGTATGGTGACGATCATGTATATGCTCAGCACGCTATGCGCAGCGGTAGTGGCGGTGAGCGCAAGTTTTATTTTCCCTGTAACCATGACACTGGACCTTGAATCATATCAGGCGGATGTCGTCCCATCGGGAATCATGGAGGTCCTCCAGAATCTTTTGCTCAACATCACCGATAATCCCGTAAATGCGATACTCAACGCAAATTATCTATGCATACTTGCATGGGCACTTTTGTTTGGACTTGCCATGCGACGGACAAGCAAGTCTATAAAATCTGCACTTGTATCCATATCGGATGCGGTATCAACCGTCGTGAGGTGGATCATCGGGTGCGCACCATTTGGAATCATGGGACTTGTGTTCACGACAGTATCGGAGAGTGGATTGTCGATATTCAAGGAATATGGCAGATTGCTGCTTGTGCTTGTGGGCGCCATGCTTACGGTTGCATTGATCGTAGATCCGCTCCTTGCGACTATCGTCTTAAGGAGAAATGCATATCCACTTGCGTGGAGATGCCTCAGAGAGTCAGGTGTGACGGCGTTCTTCACCAGAAGTTCTGCGGCAAATATCCCAGTGAACATGTCACTTTGCAAAAGACTTGGACTTGACCCGGATGTGTATTCGGTATCCATACCGCTTGGCGCGACCATCAATATGGATGGTGCAGCCATCACTATAACTATAATGGCGCTTTCCGTTGCAAATACCATGGGAGTGTCGGTTGACGTTCCGACAGCACTCATGCTCAGTCTTATGGCAACCCTTGGCGCGTGCGGTGCCTCAGGTGTTGCGGGAGGTTCGTTGTTGCTCATTCCTATGGCGTGCTCACTGTTTGGAATCCCACAGGATATATCCATGCAGGCTGTTGCTGTCGGAATGATCATCGGAGTGGTCCAGGATTCACTTGAGACGGCAATCAACTCATCGGGAGATGTACTCTTTGCCGCTACAGCGGAGTACAGACAGTGGCAAAAGGACGGCAGAGAGTTTAAGATAGGCGCCATCGTGAATCCAGATGAGTAGGATATTTTCATATAAAAAACAACCGGGCATGTTCAGGAAAAAACATACCCGGTTGTTTTTTGTATTAACATATACTGAAAAATTTATGCTTCCCTCTTATTCTCATAATAAGCTTCGATCTTTTTATCAATAACCAGATCTACAGGCACAAAAATTGCCAGGAAGATCAGTGTCATTATCAAAGCCCATACAAATGACTTATCAAAAAACTTTCCCGCAATAAATTGCGCGATGATAATAGCAATGACAGAAGTGATAATATTAACAATACTCTTCATCAAGTTGCAGTTCTTGGTGTTCTTATCTACCATATTTCCCCTTTCGTCTCCTATAACAGAAATATGTTGATTTTCTGCAATAGGAAAATAATAATTTAGAGAAATCTTTATACTCCCCTTATCCCCATTTTAATAATTCCATTTGCATCTTTAGATATCCCCTCAAGAACATGTGGAATTACCAACATATCCGTGCCGCATTTAGGACACTTTGCAATTCCCAGCAGTTCGTCGGTGCTTTCCAAACGGTATTCAGACTGATATTCGATACCGTTTTTCTGCCACATAAAGATATGTCCGCATTTGTAACACTGAACTTCTCTGAATGTATTCCCCATAATAACCTCCACAGTAATTGCTTGTATTGCCTACAGAAACTTGTCCAGCTCCGCATCGACGTTCTTCCTCTTGCTGATCTTCGGGTGGTCGATGATGTTCCCCTTGGCAACGACCATCTCAAGGTTTCTCAGGACACGCAGATCGTCCAGTGGATTTTCTGCGGTGACTATCATGTCTGCATATTTGCCCTTCTCGATTGATCCGGTGAGCTGTCCGATCCCGGCAAGTTCCGCACTTCGTTTTGTCGCTGTGTACAGTGCAAATGAGTTGGATACCCCGACGTATTTGTGGAAGTAGTACAGCTCACGCCAGAAGTCGTACTGTGTGATCCATGGACAGCCAACGTCATTTCCCAGCACAACAGGGATGTCATTTGCCAGGGCTGCCTTTGAGCAGTCAATGATTCCCTCAAATACGACATTTCCATTGTACTGCTCGACCTCAGTCGCATTTGTGAGTGCGCGGTCAAACAGGGCATATGGAAGCGCCGGAGAGATGGTGGTGCAGAGGAATGCCCCGCGTTCCTTAAAAAGTTTTATCATGTCGCTGTCCATCTTGGCGCCGTGCTCGATCGAATCAACTCCGTTTTCCAGAGCTACGCGCACACCCTCAGGTGATTCGACGTGAGCGGACACCATGTAGCCGTC
Source organism: Clostridiales bacterium (assembly GCA_029338615.1). Lineage (GTDB taxonomy): Bacteria > Bacillota > Clostridia > Lachnospirales > Lachnospiraceae > Coprococcus. Next base: position 6,885 of record JAQYAS010000114.1, on the reverse strand, counting down.
TGCATGAGCCTTGTCGCAGACTGCGCGCACCATATCTGGTGACATTTTCAGTTCTCCCGGAACGCCCTTTTCCTTTGCGTCAAGAACTCCGCCGGTGATCATGAGCTTGATGATATCAACCTTTTCTTTCTCACATTTGTCCAGGTGGGCAAGTGCTTCATCTATGTTCGCGGCAGCGATGGCGACCGATCCCGCCATATGTCCGCCGGGAACCGAGATTCCCTGATTGGCGGCAAGGATACGCGGTCCCATCTTGGTGCCTGCTTCGATCTCGTCACGCAGTCTGGTGTCAAAGTCGCCAAGGCCGCCAACTGTTCTTATGGTAGTGACACCGCCTAACAGTTCGTCCTTTGCAAAGCCCGCCACCATGTTGTATGCGACCGCTCTGGTGAGAGCAGAGTCCATGATGGTATTTACAAGTTTTTCATTGTCGCGCTGCTTCTTCTGCGGTTTTCCACTTCCCGCAAGATGTACATGCATATTGATAAGACCCGGCAGAATGTAATGTCCCTGAAGGTCTATGATCTTGTATTCGCCAAGATCATCGGTATCCTTTACGATGTCATATATTTTGCCGTCCCTGACCAGGATACATAGCCCGGTCTGTATCTGCATATCTTTAGTTCCGTTTAATATTTTTCCATTTGTAAATGCATAATTCATAGTCATACCTCGCTTACAAAATATGAATTTCCCATAGCTCAAATATACAATATCCTGAACATGATTTGCAACAGATGAAAAACTTTATCAACAACAAAGAACGCTTGTCCCTTGAAGAGGCAGCTGTCTGGTGATATAATCCAGTTCAGTGAATAAATAAAATAAATATTCATTGAAAACAAATAAGGGTTGGAGGGCGTTATGAAATTTGATACAGAGATAAATAACTTTATGGCAACTCATACATTTAAACAGATCAAGGTGGATGGCATCGGCACCAGATATCTTCTGTGCGGAAATGAGGGTTCGAAGTACACGCTGGTCTATCTTGTGGGCGGTACGGGAATTCCAGAGGTTTGGCTCAACCACATCCTTAAGATGGAGAAGGACTTCCGTATCCTGACCATGGATTATCCGATGGAGATAGAGAGCATGGAGGTGCTTGCCAGACACATAGTGCATCTGGTTGATACGCTATATCTGAGAAATACGATATTCATCGGTGCATCGCTTGGAGGCTTTGTCGCACAGCTTATAGGAAGAATAGTCCCGGAGCGTGCAGCGGGAGTGTGCCTCTACTCCACATGCAGCCTGTCGGAGACGAGTGTCGTGGATCTGAAGAAACAGTATAAATCATATGGAGTCATGCTGGTGCTTATGAAGATCCTGCCGTATTCCTGGGTTCGCATCCTGTCCCTGAATATATCAAAGAAACAGATAGGACTTGAGAACGAGGATCAGGTGGGGCGCACATATATGGAGGATCTATTCACATGGGTGTTTAACCGATATACGAAGGAATTTGATACGCACATGACAAAGCTTCTTGCGGATATACCGAATCTTGACTTTATGACAAAGGAAGATTACGCCAGATTTGATGACCGCTCACTTCTGGTACTGCCAAAGAATGACAAGGCATTCTCAGAGGCGGCACAGAAGGATCTGAGGGACTGTATGCCGCATGCACTTGTGAAATGGGTTAACGCCGGACACACGGCAACCCTGTTCAAGGTAGATACATATGTGGATGCCACCAGAGAATTTATAAAAGGATTGGAGGGAGCAGATGCCAGCTAATTTTACAGAAGAACAGAGACAGGAGATAAGGGAAAAGCTCATCGCAGTGGGTTATGATCTGATCCGGGAGATGGGACTTAAGAAGATGAAGGTGTCCATCATTGCAGAGAGGACCGATATCGCCACGGGAACATTTTATCATTTCTTTGAGTCCAAGGAAGCATATGTGGAGGCTCTGATATGTGAACAGGATATGAAGAGCCAGGCACAGCTCATTCCGTTATTACAGGCAAATGGCAAACTCACGCTTGAGCAGGCGATCAGGTGGTTCCGGGATTTGTTCAGGAAGGAGAACAATATCCTGATGGAGCTCACCCTGGATGATTGGGTATGGCTCAAGACACACCGGACGAAGGACGGCCTGTTTAGTCCATCCCATGATGCGGACGAGGCAATGAGATATCTGTCCTTTGTGGACGGGGTAAGACCTGATCTCGATATCCGCATCATCATCAATTTTTTCAAGACCATCTACAGTATGGCCCAGAACAGGGACACGTTCATCGATGAAGTGTTCGAGACCAATATAGACATGATATTTGAGTGCATATACAACTATGCCGCAGATAAATCAAATAAATAGTCAAAGGAGAATACAAATGATAGCAAAAGTAGCAATTGAGGCAGTTATCTACAGTCTGGTTTACACAGTGTTTATGCTGATCCTGTTCAAGATACAGGGCGCAGAGCATCAGCTCTACAATTATCCGAAGGCGATCCAGGATCGTGCCAAGGAGCTTGGGATCATCACCCAGGAGGAACTCGATGCAAATGCAAAGAAGAACAAGATATGGGGAATTATTGTCATGGTGGTTTTGTGTGTAGCCATAACATGCGCTGTCAACAAGCAGACCACATTCCTTGCAGGATTTGCTCAGTCATACATATTCCTGAACGCATTTTCACTGTTTGATGCACTGGTGATAGACACGATCTGGTTCTGCCATGGCAAATGGTGGGTAATCCCTGGAACAGAGGACATGACAGAGGCATATCACGATTATGCATTCCACTGGAAATGGTTCTTTATAGGTCTGGTATCGATCCTTCCACTTGCCCTGATAATAGGTGGAATCGTGGCGCTGATCGGTGTTATAGTTTAATGGCAAGTTTTTAAATTAAATGATTATTGTGGGATGATAATTATGGCAATCGTCCCACTTTTTTTATATAATTGTAGACAGCAGAAACCGAAAGTGAAAATGAGAAAATGAATATTATGAAGAATGACTCATTATCTGGCAGATCAAAGCCTGAGACCGGGAATAACAAAACAGAATACAAGGCACATTACCATCTGCCCGGACTTTTTGAATTCTACGACCTGTACAAGGTATTCCTGCCACTATATCGTGAGCACAGGGAATATTTTTACGACTGGTGTGATATCGGTTCAGTGTATGGCGCGCCGGGGGACTGCCTCTGGGGCGGCGGCAGAGTGGGATATGGAGACAGCGATGCTGGAGATGTGCTGGAACTTATGAGCGTGTATGGAATATCGGCGAGACTGACCTTCAGCAACTCACTACTAAGACCTGAGCATCTTGCTGATAAGCGGTGCAACGATTTGTGTAGAGCATTTGAGAATGGTGATATTCAAAATGGCGTCATAGTCCATTCGAACTTGTTGCTTGACTATCTGCGGAAGAATTATCAGGGGCTATATCTAATTTCATCCACGACAAAGGTCATCACGGACTTTGACCAGTTTTCAGCAGAGCTTGACCGGGATGAATTCCGATATGTTGTGCCAGATTTCCGGCTGAACAAAGCATTTGACAGACTAGATAAGCTTTCTCAAAGGCAGAAAGACAAGGTAGAATTCCTGTGCAACGAATGCTGTTGGTTCTCCTGTCAGGATCGGAAAGCCTGCTATGAGGATGTGAGCCGTATGGCTCTTGGTGAGAAATCAAATCACCGCTGCACATCTCCAAAAGCGGCAGACGGTTATCGTTTCTCAAAGGCGATGGAGAATCCGGGATTTATAGGTATAGATGATATAAGGAATATTTACCTGCCGATGGGATTTGCCAATTTCAAGATAGAGGGGCGTAGTCTTGGAAGTGCCATAGTGCTGGAATTTCTGTTATACTATATGACAAAGCCAGAGTACCAGCTGAGGGTTAGAGAAGAGATATACCTTGATAATATGCTTGATCTGTTCTAGCCGGGTGGATGTGACAGCAGATGATACTGGCGGTAACCAGGTGCTATTCGAAAGTTGCGGAGTATGATCCTGGTAATTCATGAAGATAACGTATAAAAATTGATGATCGAAAGGGAAAAAGGGGTATGGAAAGAATTAAAAATTTATCAAAGACACAGAAGGTTTTAATGGTCATTATTGCAGTAATGATCGTGGCATTTTCTATAATGTATCCGGTTATAATGTCCATAAAGGGAGTTGAATTTAGAGGCGACTTCCTGACGAGAAAAGAAGGTCAGGGAAATGTGACATATACAGATGGATATACGAGTATCACAGTATATGATGATCAGAGGATAGAATGTGTGTGCTATCACAGGTTGACAGAAGATGGGTATGAGGATATAACATATGGACCATATAGCTGGACGGAGGACCCATCAGCTATACCGGCAGAGACCGGTGATGGTAGTTTATCATCTGATGATTATATTGGAGTAAAGATCATGGAAGGCGATAAACCGTATTTTAGAGGTGCTGTCGCGAAGAATGGCTATATGATATATAATGCGGGTGGTACGGCGGAAAGCAGCGTTGTAGTGACTTTAGGAACTGATCGTGCATATCCACCAGGGATTGCTGATATCGTTAGTTTTATTGTTGGTCCACAGCTTACCAACAGGGGAAATATATTATTTTATATATTTGGAATCGTTATATGCATTATTGCAGTGCTCAACCTGTTGTTCCCTGATGAACTTTTCAAATTTGCGATGTGGCCTAGGGTGAGAAATCTGAGTGATGTTGAGCCATCTGATTGGGAGCTTGCAGCCCGTGTTATCGGATGGTACGTGCTTACAATTGGTGCATTTGTGGTATTCGTGATGGGACTTACGATGGTGGCGTAACGTGATTGCATCGGATGTGTGAATGACAAAATCATTTAGTACATAAATCATAGACAAATAGACGAAAGGACGACTTGAGTAACATGGCATACACACCGAATGATATATATAATTATATAATAGAAAATAGAAGGGAATCAGATTTCCTGCAGGCGATAACACTGCATAAACAGAATTTTTCCATAGGAGAGATAACGGATAAGCGTTTTCTCATAAAGGAAGACAAGACTGTAAAGTTCATATCTAAGATGTATAAGATAAATATACAGATCACGGATGACGATATCATAACGGCAGTCATGAATGGCCTGTATGTGAGTGCATTTATCTCAAGACAGGATGACGCTTACAATGTACATTTCCTGGTGCACGCATACCCGGAAAATATGAAGTCGCAGTTTGATGATGAGATATTAAAAGAAGTGATACGATATATGATCATGATGACTATTGTGAGGCTAAGGCTGGATACGCCTGAGAAGGTGGAGGAATATCTGGGAGAATAGTGATGGAAGTTTATATCTGTTAAATAAGGCTTGTAGCAGAGAATTCTGTGTGCACAGAAAAACCAGTGGGTGATCTATAGAGTAAATCTATAGGGAGGATCATCCGCTGGTTTTTTAATGAAAAAAAGCTGTCTGAAATAATTCAGACAGCTTCTATCACGTGCGCAAGAGGATTCGAACCCCCGACACCTTGGTCCGTAGCCAAGTGCTCTATCCAGCTGAGCTATGCACACATGTTGCTTAACAACATCAGTTATACTACAACAGATTTGAGAAAATGTCAAATGAAAAGTTGCAAATATTTAAACTTTTTCGTCCATTCACTCCTCCGATGATTCACTCTTTAATTCAGGAATATAGCGCTGACCGTATATGCTGTTTTTGATGGACTGCATCTCAAGGTCTGTTGCAGATATCACATCTGCACATTTTTTCAGTCTGGCGGATATCATGTCCACGTTAGGGATATCCTTCTTGTATCTGAGCTGGTGATCCAGACTTGCCCAGAAGTCCATAGCGATGGTTCTGATCTGAACCTCTACCCTCATATTCCTTGTGTGGTCTGCAAAAAATACAGGCACCTCAACTATGACGTGCAGACTGCGGTAGCCATTTGGCTTTGGATGTGATATGTAGTCTTTGGCCTCGATCAGGGTGATGTCATCCTGACTGATGAGCTTTTCTGCCACCATATAAATATCATCGATGAAGGGACAGATAACTCTTATTCCGGCAACATCGTCCAGGTTGTTCAGTATGCTGGCGCATGTCACAGGACATCCTTTGCTTGCAAGTTTTTTTGCGATACTGACAGGTTTTTTGATCCTTGACTGTATGAATTCTATTGGGTTTCTCTTATATCTCACACTGAAATCATCGTTCAGTACTTCAAATTTTGTTTTTACCTCTCTGATGGCACAAGAATACATCATCATGATTTCCTCAAAGTTCTGCATCTCCTGCATGAAGGGATTTTCCTCCGGGCGTAGAAGAGAATTGATGTATTTGCTGTTCAGAGCATTTGTCTGTATTGATTCCATAACTCCTCCAAAATGTATACGACTGGCAAATGCAGCTATCAATGCATTTGCACAACTATGTGTATTATACTACATTCCCCTTGTGCTTAAAAATAAAATTTTATAAAATACCTGTGAAGAATCAATGAATACCGACAGGTGTATATTCTTGTGTGCCTGTTAGCTTGCAGAGTCAGGAGAATGACAATGAGTTATTTTGATGAGATGATAGCTACGGAGCGTATACCGGATTCCTATGTGGGATGGGAACAGTACAGACGTGAAGTGACAGAATATATAGAAGATAACTGTCCGGTGTTGAGAGTACCAGGGCAGGATGCAGCCTGTTCAAAGCCTGTGCTGGCACTGTGGGGGATAGGACAGGCTGGAGATATAGACATAGGCAGACTTGCAAAATGTTATAAGCTGGTGCTCATAGACAGAGACAGGGAATCCGTGTTGCGGGCTGTCAGCGGATATGGGCTGAGTGAGCAGGATTATATCATTGCAGATATACCGTTCTGGCAGGTCGATGATGAACAGTACCGTCTATATGAGGCAAT
>JAQYAS010000113.1 GCA_029338615.1 Clostridiales bacterium | reverse complement strand
ATCCTCATATGGTCTTTTACTCTTTACCTGTTCTTTCTCCATGGCAGCTTCTGTATCCTGAGATTCTGTCTCTTCTATATCCTGTTCATCTGTGTTGTCTTCTGTTTTTTCTTCAACATTATCTTCTTCCGCTGCCAAATCCTTCTCATCTGCCATTGCTGTATATCTTCCTTTTTACAAATTGAATGCTCAGAGTATAAAAAAGCGTACCAGGGCGGAGTCGAACCGCCCGTCATGGCTCCGGAGGCCATTGCCGTATCCGATTGGCTACTGGTACACAGTTGGTATGATACTACAAAAAAAGTTCTTTGGCAATGGTGAAAACATGCAAACAAATAAGGCAATACATTCCGCCTGGGAAATATATTGCCTTATTTTATAATTTTCTATAGCTTGCGAATACTTCTGTTACATTGTAACTGATACGAACTTAACTATGAACAGAAGTGCTATTGCTGTAACAACTATATCCTGCTTCTTGTACTTACCTGTGCAGAGTGTGATAAGCACATATGTGATGGCACCGAGACCGATACCGTTTGAGATTGAATATGTCAGAGGCATCATAAGGAATGTAACGAAAGCTGGAACTGCTGAACGCATATCCTCCATGTCTACCTTAGCAAAATTCTTAGCCATAAGAACACCTACAAATATAAGTGCTGGTGCTGTTGCGCATGATGGAATAACTGTTGCAACAGGGCTGAGGAACAGACATACCGCAAAGCAGAATGCTGTCACCAAACTTGTAAGACCTGTTCTACCACCAGCTGCGATACCTGAAGCTGACTCAACGAATGTTGTACATGTTGATGTACCGAGAAGAGCTCCTGATACAGTACCGATTGAGTCACACATCATACACTCATCAAGCTTCATTGGGTCACCCTTCTCATCAAGCATGTTGGCCTGGGAAGCTGCACCGTAGAGTGTTCCAATTGTATCAAACATATCTACCAGACAGAAGCTGACAACAAGCATGATCGCTGAGAACACACCGCCAATATATTCAGCTGAGAATGCATCCTTCCATGCCTGTCCCTGGAATACTCCAAGGAAACCTATTGAACCAAAGTCCTTAAATGACTGTCCGATTGATGAGAAATCAAAGTTAGGTGTCTGAAGCATCATAACATAATATAATACTGTTGATACGAGGATACCTATTATGATATTTCCCTTTACATTAAGCTTTGCAAGGATCGCTATAACTATAAATCCGACAAATGCAACTATAGGAGGAGCGATCTGTGCCATCATCTCCTTTGTGCTGCCGGCATTGGTAATAGCGCCGTGGAAATCAAAGAACTGAACGAATGTATATGGATTGTCCTGAATGAGTGTTGCATTCTTAAGACCGATAAGAGCTATGAACAAACCGATACCTGCCGGTATTGACTTCTTCAAACACTCAGGCATTGCAACAGCGATATACTTTCTAAGTCCTGTAACAGAGAGGATCAGGAATACAACACCTGATATAAATACTATTACAAGACCAGCCTGATATCCTCTGATAACGCTGACACCTGCAAAAGCTGCACCTGCTACAAATATAGTACAGAAGAATGAGTTAAGTCCCATTCCACAGGCCTGTGCAAATGGCATATCTGCGAAAAATGCCATCAACAGAGTTCCTACTATTGCAACCAGTATAGATGCTATGAATACAGAATTCCATACTGTGCCAAGCTCACCAGCCATATCTGGAACTGCTCCTGCAAGCCAGCCGTTACTGCCTTCCCCTGCCACCTGATTTGGATTTACCAGAACGATATAAGCCATGGCAAAGAAGGTGGTCAGACCAGCCATGACCTCGGTTCTAATTGTAGAACCACGTTCTGAGATTTTGAAGAATTTGTCCATAATTTTTCTCCTTTTCTCGTTTTATAGTATAAAATATAAACAAATACTTACTCATTCTATATCACTTATCGATAATTTATCAACTATTTTTTACAAAAATTTAATTAATGTAAAAAAGTGGTGATATCTTTTTGTGTTATTGATATCACCACTTCCCATTTTTACCATTATTCATTCATAATGTGATTACTTAATAAGCTTTTTTCACCCTGCCATTTATCACAAGATACTTCTTTCCTGATACCTTGATTATTCCACTGCTGCTCTTGGATATTCTTCCTTTCTTTACATAGTATCGTATTCCTGTCCTCGGACTTTTTACTATTCCGGTCTTCCCAATCTGGAATACCCCCTTTACCACATAACACTGATGGCCTGTATATGAATTTTTTACAAATCCTGTATACTTGTACTGGATTATTCCCTTCTTTACATAGAAGTATTTTTTATTCAACGGATTCTTGACTATTCCTGTCATTGTCACAAATTTTCCTCTTATAATAAGGCACTGCTGTCCCTTTGAATTTCTGTAGAATCCTGAATATGCTCCATATATATACCCATTCTTTACCAAATATGTAATACCCGTCCTTGGGCTCTTGACCAGTCCCTTATATGTTGACTGCACCACGCCGTTTTTGACATAGTAATTTATATCCTCATATTTCACAAATCCGGTATAATTTTTCTGAAGTACTCCCTTCTTGTAATAACTGGTAACTCCATTTTCTGTGACAAGACCATTTTTGCTCGTATCAATATCAGGGTCTGGAGTCGGTTCTGGATCAGGTGTTGGTTCTGGATCAGGTGTTATGTCTGAATCCTTATACAGATAGAAATCATCCCAT
>JAQYAS010000112.1 GCA_029338615.1 Clostridiales bacterium | reverse complement strand
ATAATATATAGATACAGCAGAGAGCTTATCAGAAAAGCGAATACTACTGATGACTCTATTCTGAGTCTCATTCAGAACCGCAATAAGGATGTTATGGAGGAGAACTCCAACAAGAACGCTACCGTTGCATCCACCCAGCGTGATCTTATCGCAGGCGAGGTATCAAAGGATCTTACCAAGAGAATGCTTCTCCCTGAGAAGATCTCAAAGGCTCACGAGGAAGGTGCTATTCATTTTCATGACGCTGATTATTTTCTTCAGCCGATATTTAACTGCTGTCTCATCAACATAGGAGATATGCTTGACAACGGCACAGTCATGAACGGAAAACTCATAGAAAGTCCAAAAAGTTTTCAGGTTGCCTGTACTATTGTCACACAGATCATTGCATCCGTTGCATCAAGCCAGTACGGCGGTCAGTCAGTGGATGTACGTCACCTGGGCAAATATCTCAGAAAGAGCTACAACAAATACAAAAAGAGATACACTGCCGAGTTTGGAGATAAGATCGATCCTGAAACTTTAGAGAAGCTCATCACTGAAAGGCTCAAAGACGAGCTTAAATCAGGTGTTCAGACTATACAGTACCAGATCAACACGCTCATGACCACCAACGGACAGTCTCCATTCGTCACATTATTTCTCAACCTTAGAGAGGATGACGAATATATCAAAGAGAACGCCATGATCATCGAGGAAATTCTCAGACAGCGGTTGGAGGGTATCAAGAACGAGGCCGGAGTATATGTTACTCCTGCTTTCCCTAAGCTCATCTATGTCCTTGACGAACACAACTGTCTCAAGGGCGGCGAATATGACTATATAACTGAGCTTGCGATCAAGTGCTCAGCCAAGAGAATGTATCCTGATTATATATCTGCCAAGAAAATGCGTGAGAATTATGAAGGCAATGTATTCTCATGCATGGGCTGCCGTTCATTCCTCTCCCCATGGAAAGATGAGAACGGTGAATACAAATGGGAAGGTCGTTTCAACCAGGGAGTTGTCAGTCTTAATCTGCCACAGATCGCCATCCTTGCCAAAGGTGACGATGACAAGTTCTGGAGTCTGCTGGATGAAAGACTTCAGCTCTGCTACGATGCACTGATGTGCCGTCACAGAGCACTGGAGGGCGTAACCTCCGATGTAAGTCCTGTTCACTGGCAGTACGGAGCTATTGCACGACTGAAAAAGGGCGAGGTGATCGATCCTCTTCTACACAATGGATATTCTACGATTTCTCTGGGATACATCGGTGTTTATGAAACAACCAAACTCATGAGAGGCGTAAGCCACACAGACCCTGTTGGTGAGGAATTCGCACTTAAGCTCATGCACAAACTTCGTGCAGCATGTGACAAATGGAAATCCGACACAGGTCTTGGTTTCGGACTTTACGGAACACCTGCAGAAAGTCTGTGTTACAGATTCGCACGTATTGACAAGGAGAGATTTGGTACCATCAAGGATGTAACTGATAAAGGATATTATACCAACTCCTACCATGTTGATGTCCGCGAGAAGATAGATGCTTTTAGCAAATTCAGATTCGAAAGTCAGTTCCAGACTATTTCTTCCGGTGGTGCCATATCATACGTGGAGATTCCAAATATGAGAAATAATCTGGATGCCCTGGCAGAGGTTGTCCGATATATCTATGACAATATACAATACGCTGAATTCAACACCAAGTCCGATTACTGCCATGTGTGTGGTTATGACGGCGAGATCATCATCAACGATGACGGTGAATGGGAGTGTCCTCAGTGTGGCAACAAGGATCACAATAAGATGAATGTCACAAGAAGAACCTGTGGTTATCTCGGAGAAAACTTCTGGAACGTAGGCAAGACCAAAGAGATCAAAGCCAGAGTTCTTCATCTGTAATCGGGATCAGTCAGGTCATACCGAATTAAATTTTTCAGGAAAACCTCTTGATATATTTGGTAAACTGATATATTATAGGAACATGCAAGTAGTTCTATGAACAGTTTATATCCGATTTTTTAACTAAGTGCATTAATAATTTCAATTGTATGGTCTGCATGTCGTAGAGGGCAACGCAGGCCATACTTTTGTTTATGGACCTTTTCAGAAAGGATTACTTAATATGAATTACGCAGATATTAAATTATTTGATGTTGCCAACGGAACAGGGGTGCGCGTATCACTGTTTGTATCAGGATGCACCCACCACTGCAAGAATTGTTTTAACCCGGACACCTGGGATTTCAATTACGGCAAGCCATTCACAGATGTTGAAATAGACAAAATTATTGACAGCTGCAAAGAAGATTACATTGCAGGCCTTTCTCTTCTCGGCGGAGAACCTATGGAGTACGTCAACCAGCAGGGACTTCTACCACTTGTAAGAAAGTTCAAGGAAACATATCCTGGCAAAACTATCTGGTGCTACACCGGTTATACTTTTGAAACTGATCTTCTCGATCGCATGTGTAATGAATGGGAATACACCCGAGAACTTCTCTCCTATCTCGATATTCTTGTAGATGGAGAGTTTATAGATGAACAAAAGGATCTGTCATTGCGGTTCAAGGGCTCCAGAAACCAGCGCATTATTGATGTGCAAGCCTCTCTCTCTTCCGGCAAGACCGTATCATGGGACGAAAAAGGCAAATACTTCTAAAAACAGGCGTTTGGAGACTTCTCCAAACGCCTGTTTTTTACTTTCTTCCGGTTGAACCAAAACCTCCGTCACCACGAACTGTATCATTTAACTCATCAACCTGATGAAATGCTCCCACAACATAAGGAGTGATCACCAGCTGTGCTATTCTCTCCCCTGGCTCCACTGACTGGATCTGAGTGCCATGATTGTGAAGCGCAACCATTATCTCTCCTCTGTAATCCGCATCAACGACACCGACCTTGTTGGCTGGAGCAAGTCCCTTCTTGGAGGCAAGTCCACTTCTGGCATATATAAGCCCCGCATATCCCTCCGGTATCTCCATTGCTATTCCTGTATGGATCAGAACTGTCTCTCCAGGAGCAATATCTGTCTTTTCATCCATGCACGCATACACATCTGCGCCAGCTGCATATTCTGAACCATATGTAGGGATGACTGCCCTGTCATCCAGTTTCTTGATATTAATATCATATACTTCTGCCATATATCTAACCCTCCTTAATCAAATGTGATCTGATCATAAACATCCTCATCAACCCGTTTGCTATACGAAAATCCACTGTCCAACTCATTTACCCATTCAGTCATAAGACTCTCATAATATTTTGAATCTGCTGCCTCTGTCAGTTTCTCTTTATTCTTTGCAGTGGCTTCCTCATCAGTTATACTGAGCATCTGAAAAATATGGTAACCGTATACAGTCTCAACAACTGTAGATATCTCTCCATCCGACATACTATATAATATGTCCAGCACATCCTGTCCATATGTGCTGAGAATTTCATCTTTGCTCATCGTATGTGTTCCGGCATATTTCAAATCCTTCGCACTTCCCAGAAACGAAATGTTCATGTCCTGATTGCCGCTCTCATTCTGAATAGCGGCATACGCTGTATCGGCCTTCTTCTTCTGCGCATCTATCTTATCCTGAGAATATAATGTTATATTTCCAAAATCATCCTCCGAATAACACTCAAAGAACATATCATAAAACGTACTCATACGAGCTTCCTCATCAGATATTTCTGTTGAACTCTGCTTCATTATATAACTGTATATCTTATCCGCCAGCGCACTTTCACACAAGACCTTGGCCACTGTAGGCTCTTTAAGCCCCACTTTATTTATCTGCTCATCCGTCAGGATATCGTAAAATTCCTGCGCAGCCTTCTCCTGCTCCTTTTGTTCACTCGTTGTAAGGCTGATACCATATTCTCCGGACTTTGTTATGAGTGTCTTGGTCTTGATAAGTTTTGATATAGCTTCCCTTTTGGCCGCGTCCACAGCATTGATCTCAAGCCCATCATCACTTTGTATACTCTGCTTCCAGACATCAGTACCGTACTTCTCCTCGTATGACTCTCTGACAGTCTCTGCATATATATATACTTCATCCAGATAAATATCCTCGCCATTATAACGGAGAACTACCGGTTTGCCTGTATCCTCATCATTCTTACTGCCGCATCCACACATGACAAACGCCAGCATCAGTACGGCCAATACATACAGATATCTTTTCACCTGTCTTTCACCTCCTGTCCACCATTTGTATCCTCATCCGATACTGTTGTTATTAGAAACTGTGACATATCCGCCACCACAAATTCCGCCTGTCTCAGAATATCATTGCGTCCTTCCCTGCTAAGTCTGAGCACAAACTCGGGCTTCGTACCCATAAGGAATTTCATTCGCCCGGAATAGTTCTGAACCAATCTGTCTATACCGTCCATATCTATATTTGCTCTGTTGTACATCACAAATCTAAGAGTATCATCTTTGTACCAGATCCTGGTTACATAACATGCATTTGCCCGTGCTCTGAGCAGCGCCACATCGAGAAGATTCATCGTCTCGTCTGGGATTTCTCCAAATCTATCTATAAGTTCATCAATTATATCGTTATATTCATCTTCATCCTTGATAAGCGATATTCTCTTACACAGTTCGAGTTTGACAAAGTCATTTTTGACATATGTCTCAGGAATATATGAGTCAACCGGAATATCAATCTCTGTCTCATAGTCCTGATATACTTTGTCTCCCTTGAGTTCTCTAACCGCATCATTGAGCATCTTACAGTACAGATCATATCCTACCACTTCATAATTTCCTGACTGGCTCTCACCAAGAACACTTCCTGCACCCCTGATATTGAGATCTGCCTTGGATATCTTCACACCGGATCCCAGATCTGTATACTCCTTTATCGCTCTGAGACGTTTCTCTGCCACCTCTGATATCATCTTGTTTCTTCTATAAAACATGAATGCAAATGCACTTCTGTCAGACCGGCCCACTCGACCGCGAAGCTGATATAACTGCGCAAGCCCAAACAGATTTGCATCATGGATTATAATGGTATTTGCATTCGGTATATCAAGTCCGGTCTCAATGATAGTTGTACACACAAGGACATCTATCTCCTTCTTGTTAAATCTGTACATTATATCTTCCAGCATCCGGCCATCCATCTGGCCATGTGCAAATTCGACTCTGGCCGACGGAACAAGGCTTTGGACATCCTCCGTGAATCTCTCTATTCCATCAACTCTGTTATACACGTAGTATACCTGTCCCTGTCTTGCAAGTTCCCTGGCTATTGCCTCTCTGGCAAGTTCTCTGTCATACTCCATGACATACGTCTGTATAGCTCTTCTGTCAACCGGAGGCTCCTCCAGGAGACTCATATCTCTTATTCCCACAAGGCTCATATGAAGAGTTCTCGGGATCGGAGTTGCCGTCAATGTCAGAACATCCACATTGGTCTTCATCTCTTTTATCTTTTCCTTATGATTAACACCAAACCGCTGTTCCTCATCAATTATAAGCAACCCCAGATTTTTGAATTCCACATCTTTTGACAGAAGCCTGTGAGTTCCTATAACTATATCAACTTTTCCTTCCTTGAGCTCCTTAAGTGTGGTCTTAATCTCTTTCTGGGTACAGAATCTGCAAAGCAGTCTGATGGACACCGGATAGTCTTTCATTCTCTCTGTGAACGTCTCATAATGCTGCTCTGCAAGTATGGTGGTCGGAACAAGATAAGCGACCTGTCTGCTGTCTCCCACTGCCTTAAACGCCGCACGTATAGCTATCTCCGTCTTGCCAAATCCAACATCCCCGCACACAAGGCGATCCATGATCTTCTTGCTCTCCATATCAGCCTTCACATCCGATATCGCCTGAAGCTGATCATCCGTCTCGGTATATGGAAACGTCTCTTCAAACTCCCTCTGCCAGTCCGAATCCGAAGAATATGAATATCCCTCCCTGGACTGTCTCTCCGCATATAGCTGCACGAGATGTTCAGCAACCTCGCTGACATGCCCCTTAACCTTATTTCTGACCTTCTGCCATTCGCTTCCGCCGATCCTGTTGATCTTTGGGGCTCTTCCCTCTTTGCTTCTGTATTTCTGGATTCTGTCCGTCTCAGATGCAAGTACATAGAGTTTTCCGCCTTCTGCATACTCTATGACCAGATAGTCCTTCATGGCACCATCTACCTCGATCTTCTCCAGACCGCGATAGATTCCTATACCATATTTCTCATGAACCACATAATCTCCTACACTGACGTCTGAGAACGACTTAACTATCTCGCCAGCCCTGGGTATCTTCTTCTGTACAGATTTTCGCTTTGTAGTCCTGCTGGAAAACACATCCCCCTCACTGACAACTACCATATGCATATCAGGTATCATGAATCCAGCTCTCAATCTTCCCGCCACGACTGCCATTTCTCTGGATGATAATACATTATCCGGATCTTTGAGATAATGACATATGACATCGTTGTCCATAAGATTGTCCACCATCCTCTTTGCCCCCACTGATGACGGTGACACAAACAGCACACTGTATTTATCTTTCTTCCACGCTTTTACATCCTGAACCAGGGCATTGAAATTATTCCTGTAACTTCTGACCTCACGGCACTCCAAAGACACTGTATGCGAATAACTTATATGGTCATCCGCACCTTCAAATGCCTCCAGTCCCACGAGTCTGTATACACGCATTTTTTCTATTACATCATCGTATGTGAACATAACAGACATCTGCCCCGGAAGTACGTATCCCCCTTCCAGTCTGTGTTCCATACTGCTCATAAAACTGTTCTGGCAATTTATCTCCCTGTCAGACACACGTCTGGTCTCATCTATCAAAATATAGGATCCCTTGGGAAGACAGTCCACAAGTGAAACTGTGTTGCTGTAAAAATAGTCTACATAACTGTCCACACCATATGCAGCACTGAACTCCGTGAGTTGTTCCTTCAGTGAAGCAATCTCCCTCCTGATCCGCGCATATGCCTCTGTCTGGAATGACTTTTTGAGTTTCTCTGCATATGGTTTCAGCTCCTTCTCCAGAGCATGTATGCCTCTGTCTATACGCTCCTTCGAAAGTACCATCTCACCCGCAGGATATATCCTGAGGGAATCCACAACTTCTATAGATCTCTGGCTCTCCGAGTCAAATGTCTTGATGGTGTCCACTTCATCATCCCACATATCTATTCTATAAGGGCAGTCCTCCGTAAGAGGGAAAATATCTATTATTCCTCCTCTGACTGCAAACTGTCCCGGTTCTTCCACATTGTCTGTCTTCTCATAGCCCAGATCGACAAGCTGCTGCTTTAACACATCCACATCGAGATGTTCCGCAGTGTGTATGTCTATGATATATTTCTTCATATATGACAATGCAGGTATCTTGTCATTCATGGCATCTATTGTGGCCACGATAGTACACGGCTCTCCCGATGCCAGCTTGCGCAGTACCTCCATCCTCTTTCTGGTGATAGCATTGCCATGAACATCAGCACTGAAGAACAGAATATCCTTAGCCGGATACATATACACATCCCTGCTGTAAAATCTGAGATCACTGTATAATTCCTCAGCTCTTTTATCACTATATGTCAGCACAAGTTTCACAGGGGAATCCGCAGACACAGCATTCATCACAAACACCCTGTCTGTCCCGCTCCCTGATGTTCCTATGATATCCACCGAACCAGCCCCATCTGAAAGCCTTTCCCTTATCTCACCGCATATATTCAATTGTTCAAATGGTTTCTGTAAAACTTTCATACCAACACACTCTCACTACCTGACACATCTATGTTCAATCAATCAGCCATTATACCTGTTCATCGCCGTCACCGCACTGTCCGATAATATGGTCTCTATCGCATCACATGCTTTTCCACAGCTCTCCCTCATATATGGCAGATCATCCTTGCCAAATCTTGACAATACATAATCCGCAAGATCCATATGATCCGGTTTATGTCCAACGCCAACCCTGACTCTCACAAAATCCTGGCTTCCTGCATGGAGAATGATATTCTTCATGCCATTATGTCCACCTGCGCTTCCACGTTCCCTTATGCGTATCTTTCCCACATCCAGGTCTATATCATCATACACTACTATAAGATCATCAGTAGTACATTTATAAAAATCCAACAAAGCCCTGACACTCTCGCCACTGAGATTCATAAATGTCTGTGGCATGGCCAGAATAACCTTCTCCCCATTTATTATACCCTTACCTATAATTGCCTTATGTTTCTGGGTATTCACACTTATATTGTATCTCTCAGCAAGCTCATCTATGACCGAAAATCCAACATTGTGTCTGGTTCCCGCATATTTGGCTCCAGGATTGCCAAGTCCCACTATAATTTTCATGTTTTTCTCCGTTTCCCCGTCTCTGACGGATATATTGTCAGCTCTTATCTGGATTTCATTATAGCCTCTGCTGCCGCAAGCTGTTCAAGCGTATTAACCCCTCTGATCTGATCTGCGTCATCCATAGGTATAGCGGCTGCCTTTCGGCCCATCTTTTTGATAATTTCTATAGTGTCAGGAAGATAGTATTCTCCCTGCGCATTGTCATTAGAAATAAGCCCCAATGCTTTCTGCAGATCCTTACAGTCAAATATATACATTCCGGAATTAACTTCCTTTACTGCCTTCTCTTTATCGTCTGCATCCTTTTCCTCTACAATCTTCTCAAGAGTATCTCCATCCCTTATGATTCGTCCATATCCAAACGGATCATCCAGCATTGCAGAAATAACAGTCACACCATTATCATTCTTCTGATGATAATCCAGTGCCTTCTTCAGTGTATCTCCGGTTACGAGAGGAGTGTCTCCACACAGAATGATCACATCCCCATCTTCACCAACAAAATCTGCAGCACATTTAACCGCATGCCCTGTTCCAAGCTGCTCACTCTGAACCGCATACTCTACACTCACATCTGTAACAGACTCTGATATCGCGTTTTTTACCTCTTCGGCTTTGTAGCCAACTATAACGCACACTCTGTCAGCACCTGCCTGACGTGCAGCTTCTATTGAATAGTAAACCATCGGTCTGCCCATCGCCTGATGCACAACTTTCGGTTTGTCAGATTTCATTCTCGTTCCCTTGCCCGCTGCAAGTATAACAGCCTTTACCATAATCATAATCCTCCATATATTGAACACCTGTCTGTTTAAAGCCACTTGATAAGCCTGAACTTTATAAGTACAGCTTGAACAGATACATTCTACTGTATACATTCTATTTTTACAAGGGATTACTCATTCCAAACGACAAAGAGCCAATGCTGTAAGCAGCTTGTCTGCTCTCAGCACCGGCTCCAAATGTCTCTTGCATGTGTAACTGACTATTCACTTAAAGTTTCATTATACTTATCAAGTATCATGTTCTGCAGACGTTCTCTCGTCGCAGTGTTGATCGGATGAGCGATATCTCTGTACTCTCCATCTGATGCCTTTCTGCTTGGCATAGCTATAAACATACCTTTTTCGCCCTCGATGACCTTGATATCATGAACCACAAATTCATCATCTATGGTTATAGATACCACAGCCTTCATCTTGCCTTCCTTCTCGACATTTCTGATCCTGATATCTGTAATCTGCATCTGACTTACCCCCTTAAACCCTGACGCACGCTGCACACCCTACACAGCAGTCTTTTGTATTAATTCTTCTCGCCACACCTGAAATTAAAGTGCGTATCTGAAGTTCTTCTCTATAATAACCTTAATATCGTTAGGATCCGCCTGATGTATAGTATTCGCACGGAGAGTATCTCTGCTCTCAACTATACAGTTCTCAATAATGGAATTATCCCCTATTGTAACATCATTGAGAATAATAGAATTCCTAATAACACAGTTATTGCCCACATATACCTTCTTGAAGATAACTGAGTTTTCTACAGTACCATTGATGATACAGCCGCTTGCAACCAGACTGTTGTTGACAACTGCACCTGCGTTATACTTTGCAGGAGGAAGATCATCAACCCTTGAATAGATATCCGGATGCTGTCTGAAGAAGAAGTCCCTTACATCTTTCTTCAGGAAATCCATATTGGCTCTATAATATGAATCTATAGTTCCAATATTTCTCCAATAGCTGTCCATCTTGTATCCGTATATTCTCTTCACACCCTTGTATCTTACAAGTATGTCTCTTACGAAATCGTTCCTGCCCTCGTTTGCACAGGTCTCAAGAAGCTCGATGAGCTGTCTTCTTCTTATAACATACACTCCAATGGATACTGTGTTTGTTCCTGCAACCAGTGGCTTCTCCTCAAAATCAATGATCCTGCCGTCCTCATTCATCTTGATAACGCCAAATCTGTTGACGTCATCCTCACCCGGCGCAAGATCCTTGCATACAACAGTGATGTCAGCTCCATTGCTGATATGCTCCTCAAGAACCTTGTTATAATCCAGCTTGTAGATTCCATCTCCTGATGCGATAACTACATATGGCTCATGGCTCTCCTTGAGGAACTTGATATTCTGATACAAAGCATCCGCTGTTCCCTTGTACCAGTAGCTGTTGGCAGCTGTTATAGTAGGGGTAAATATGAAAAGTCCTCCCTGCTTTCTGCCGAAATCCCACCACTTACTGGAATTCAGATGTTCATTCAGTGATCTTGTATTGTACTGTGTAAACACAGCAACCTTCTGAATGTGTGAATTGGTCATATTGGACAGAGCGAAATCGATAGCTCTGTAACTTCCTGTAATCGGCATAGCAGCAACTGCTCTCTTAGCTGAAAGATCTCCCAGCTTGTTACTGTTACCACCTGCCAGAATAATTCCTAATGCTCTCATGTCTACTCACCTGCCTTTATAATACTACCGCCACTTGGGAGCGCTCCATCCGGATAATCTGATGGATCTGTATCTCCAAATATAGCAGTGTTCTTACCTATCGTTACGCCCTCAGGTATTACTGAGTTCTCACCTATAGTTACAAGGCCAAATGCGTAGATATTAGGTTTCATCTCATTGACTGCTTCTTCACCTACACCGAGCTTGGCATTCGCACCAACTTTGACATTCTCAGCTATAATACCCTTCTCGATATATGCTCCGGCCTCAATGGCTACTCCATTCATAATGATAGAATCCTTGACAACAGCACCTTCTCCAATGGTTACACATGATCCGATAACTGAATTCTCTACAGTTCCATATATCTCGGTTCCCTCTCCGATGATACATCTTGAAACCTTTGCAGACTCATCAATGTACTGAGGCGGTATGGCATCTGTCTTGGTGTATATCTTCCAGAATTCCTCATACAGATTGAATTCAGGTACAATATCAACCAGCTCCATATTTGCTTCCCAGTATGATCCAAGAGTTCCTACATCCTTCCAGTATCCCTTGAAATCATATGCACAGATCTTGTTGCCATTCTCATGACAATATGGAATGATATGCTTACCGAAGTCACATCCCGGCTGATCCTTCATAGTCACAAGTGCTTCACGAAGAATCTTCCAGTTAAATATGTAAATACCCATCGATGCCTTGTTGCTTCGTGGATTCTCTGGCTTCTCCTCAAATTCTGATATGATTCCATCATCATTGGTGATAACAACACCAAATCTGCTTGCCTCCTCCCAAGGCACCTGATATGTCGCAAGTGTCACATCAGCATTCATGGATTTGTGGTAATCAAGCATATGCTCATAATCCATCTTATATATATGGTCACCTGACAGAATAAGAACATATTCAGGATTGTAATAATCTATGAATTCTATGTTCTGGTATATAGCGTTAGCTGTTCCAGTGTACCACTCACTATTGTTACTCTTCTCATATGGTGGAAGTACTGTAACACCGCCTATATTCCTGTCCAGATCCCATGGAATACCTATGCCGATATGCTGGTTCAGTCTGAGCGGCCTGTACTGTGTAAGAACACCTACAGTGTCTATTCCTGAATTGATACAGTTACTCAGTGGAAAATCAATTATCTTGTATTTGCCGCCAAATGCTACTGCTGGCTTGGCAAGCTTTGATGTAAGTACACCAAGACGGCTTCCCTGTCCCCCCGCAAGAAGCATGGCGATCATCTCTTTTTTAATCATGTAAGTCACCTCTCCATGCAAAATTATAAACTCATTATAGCATCCTTTTTGTAATAATCAAAGTTTTTTATGCATTTTCACAAAAAGAATGCGCATTTTTCGAGTTTTTTAAACATTTTTTACTTTTACTTACCATGATAATGATACGTTTTGTCAATATACATCAAATATTTTATGCATTTTCATTATAATAAAAATGCTGTTTTTTCATTTAGTAACCGATTGAATTAGCCCACATCGGATTGTATAATGAACTCATAAAATCAATACGAAAGAGGAGTCTTATCATATGTCAGAGATATTAGTCAAAGAATATCGTGGGAATATAGCTGAGAATATACACCGTGGATCCATAGCTGTTGTGTCCTCCACCGGAGACACCATTGCATATCTCGGCGATATAGAAAAGCAGACATTCCTTCGCTCTGCGAGCAAACCTATACAGGTTCTGCCAACTCTTCTGGCAGGACTTCACAGAAGGTTTAATCTTACAGAAGAAGAGGTTGCAATGTTCAACTCTTCGCACTGGGGAAGCAATCACCACATATATGTTCTGGAGGAGATATCCAGAAAGACCGGGATCAACCCGGAAGATATGATCATGAAGCCTTGCGGTTCAACATCCGCAACTGCTCTGGCTGCCAAGCTTACTGACCAGACCAGACTGCATCCACGCGAGGGCAAAAGCAAACTGCAGCACTGCTGCTCAGGAAAGCATTTCAGTCTCATGCTGCTACAGAGAGAACTGACCGGCAAGGTTGATGGATATGAGCGCAAGGACTCACCTGTACAGAAACAGATCATCAACTTTATCTCCATGCTCAGCCAGACCCCGACCTACAAGATCGGACTTGGCATAGACGGCTGTGGAGTTCCTGTATTTGCACTTCCACTCAGGAGCATAGCAATGTCTTACGCCAAGCTGGTTGACCCGTTCAGTCTTTCCACCGAACTAAGAGACACGATCGATTATAACTTTTCATGTATTCACAAACACCCTGAAAAGATCAACGATTATGGAACACCTTCATTCTATGTCAATCAAAACCCTGATCTTATCATGAAGGACGGTTCCCGCGGTGTTATCTGCATGGCGATCAGAAGCATGAAACTGGGAATCGCAGTGAAACTGGAAGACGGATGGACCGATGAATTCCAGGGCCTTATAATTGCCAATATACTTGAGCAGCTAAAGTACGATGATGCCGACCTTATCCAAAAGCTCAGGAACTGTTACACCACCAAGCTGTACAACGACTGTGGCATCGAGGTTGGTCACTCCGAGTCTGATTTCAAACTCACCATCGATCCGACATTTTTCGAGATACCTGACGAAGAACCAAAGGACATACCGGACACGGCAGCAGAGAAGGTCTCCGACTCTGATTCTGAAGCCACAAGTTCTCAGCCGGCACCGGCTCCACACAATATAGATCTATTTGGAGACGGAGAAATGGTGGATGCCAACACCGGCATAGACGTCCGAACCGAAAACAGCCAGAAAGCAGAGAAAAGCCTCGCCGCATTTGACCAGAAGGTTGCAAGTGCTGCAGACAAGGTTGCAAAAGCAACAGAAGCTGCGGACGACGATTCTATAATAGATGAGATCATATCACGAGAGGACGAAGAAGATCAGACCCAAACGCCAGAACCTTCACTCTCCCCGGAGGAACAGAGAGCACTCCGCAACAAAAAATCCATATTGGGAATGACCGTGGTCAAACCTTCGGCAAACAAAACATTTATCAGCAACCCCCTTGTGGATCCGATAAAAACGAGACATGACGGCTCGCCGACAGAACCAATGACTCCGGCAGATAACACAACCGATACCGATTCAGTTGTACCGGGATTTATCAGGCAGGAAATAAAATCAGCTAATATTATCTCACAAAAGAAGAGAGGCAACTAAAAAACAACCCATATCTGACCAAGAACCACATATTACAACATATATGTTTCTGATCAGATATGGGTTATTTTCATTATTGTAGCTATAAATTGGATAAACTATTCTTACATGATGGACAGATCCCTATAAATTCCAAATTGTGGGACAATATCACAAAATCTTCATCCGCGTCTGCCCCCATCCTGGTTATTGAATCATCATATGAAAGTTTACTGTCATATATCCTGTCACACACTTTGCATCTTATATGATAATGATTTGCCGTATTGCCATCGAAATGTTCCATCTTGTCTCCTGAATACACATTCATGACAATTCCTTCTTCAACCGCATCTGACAGAACCCTATACACGGTTGATTTACCGATCTTATACCCTCTCTTTTCCAGTTCATCAATCAGGCTCTGGACTGTAGGATGAGTCTTGAGCTCCTTTATAGCAGAGTATATGACCTGTTTCTGCCATGTGTTACGCTTTTCACTCATTGTATAGTCCTCCTTCTGGTATTATTATGCAGATATTTAAAACTGTTCTGAATGATTATTTTCTTTTGTCTATTAGGAACAGTTCTCTATAAGAGTAAGATAACACATTTCAGATATTATTTCTACTATTTTTATAATGTAAGTTTTTCCAGTGACTCAATTCCATATATTCGCATTTGCATGTGATCATATATATCACTGTCTGGTGAAGGTATATAACCTGAGTCCATGCTCCGTCCAGAGAGCTGTCTGGTCGTTGTATCCCGTTCCCGCGAAGTTCGGCGCAAGGTTCACTCCCACACGATTGAACACCGCACCGGACGCCTTCACATATTCTTTCTCGCCCTGAAGCTTTACAACCTTGTCTATCGCACTCTGCGTCAGCGAATCCGGCTTCACATGCACCGGTGTAACCGTGTTGATAAGATCTCCCATGAGCTTTACGCTATACTGCAGACTTCTGCCCTCCATGACATAGACTGAAGTCTCATCAAGCCCCTTAGTCCTCATGTGCCTGTAAGTGTAGTTTGGTATCACCTGTCCCTCGTAGTAACAGGAGACGGCATCTGAGCCATCCTGGGCCACTGTCATAAACTGGTACATATCTCTCTTTAGCTCTGACACCGAACCATTCTCGATCCTTCGATATTCTCCGAACTGCAATGTACGCCTGTGCTTCTTGTAGAACTCCACCTGCTCCTTTATGGCATCAAGATCTTTCTTCTTCATATCGCACAGATTGCACTCATAGCCCAGCACACCAAATGCCGCCACTCCAAATCTCGTTTCAAGTGGGGTGACCCTGAGCGTCTGATGATTTGGGCATCCAGACACATGACTGCTGACAACTGACATTGGATAGCCATAGCTGTAACCCGTCTGTATCTCAAGCCTCTCCCTGGCATCTGTATCGTCACTTGCCCATATCTGCGGCATGTAGCACAGTATACCGAGGTCAAATCTGTTACCCCCGGCGGCACATCCCTCAAACAATATCTCCGGAAAACGCTTAGTCAGCCTTCCCATGATGTCGTAGAGTCCAAGCACATACCTGTGTCCGAATTCACTCTGCCTGTCAGGTGGCAGCGTCTGGCTGTAACGATCAGACATGATCCTGTTCATATCCCACTTCACATACGAGATATTTGCAGATGAGAATACATTTGTCATAGCTTCCACTATATGATCCCTCACGTCCTTGTTGGTGAGATCCAGCAGCATCTGATGACGACCATCGGCATGACTCTGTCGCGGCACTCTTACCGCCCACTCCGGATGCGCCCGGTAAAGATCGCTGTCCTCATTTACCATCTCAGGCTCGACCCATATTCCAAAATCCAGGCCCAATGCATTTACCTTGTCCGCAAGCTGCTTTACCCCACCCGGAAGCTTGCTCCGGTTCTCCTTCCAGTCTCCAAGTGAGGATGTGTCATTATCCCTGTGCCCGAACCATCCGTCATCCATGACGAATAGCTCTATGCCACACTTCTTTGCCTCCTTGGCAAGTTTTAAAAGTTTCTTCTCATTTATGTCAAAATAAGCAGCCTCCCAGCTGTTCAACAGGACAGGTCTCTCCCTGTCCGCCCAGGGTCCTCTGACTATATGTCTTCTGACAAATGCGTGCATATGGCTGCTGACACCACCAAATCCTGAATCCGAATATGTCATGACCGCCTCCGGCGACTGCAGCACCTGTCCCGGCTCAAGCGCAAACGAAAATCCTTCCGGATTGATACCGCTGAGTATCCTCATACGGCCATAGGAATTCTGTTCACAGCTCTCCATGTGATCTCCTGAATATATGAGATTGAATCCGTAACAATCCCCATGTTCCTCAGAGCTGCCGTGCTCCGCCACCATGAAGAACGGATTTGCCCTGTTGCTGGAGGTTCCGGTCGACGATGAGACCGCCACTCTTCCCTGCCTTACAGGATGCACCGATCTGTGCATTTCCCTTGCCCATGCTCCTCCGAAATGTATCATGTCATATTCCTGATACATTCTCATATCAAGCTGCATGGACATAAGTCTGTCCACCCGCTCCACGTCATCACTTTCATTTGTAAGGCGGGCACTTCTGGTTATCACGTCGCAGCCATCCCATGTGACATATATGAGCTCAAGCTTCTGTCTGTAGAATTTGTCCCGGAGGGTTATGGTAAGCTGTGTTGTTCCATTAGATGTGTCCGTCTGTCCGCCACATTCCACGGCACACGGAAGACCTTCAAGCTCATCCCTGCCATTCTTTATCTCATATGATTCATACACGAAGTCGCAGGTCGTGCTGCCATTTGCATGGGTCATACATACAAATGGCTCGCTGACATCCCCCTTGCCATTTGACGACAGTTCCTGCAGCAGACTTTCTAAGGTAAGTCCACCATCCAGCGCAATGGCATTGCCAGTCTCAAACAGGCTGCGGTCATGCGCCACGTCCCAAAGTCCCACAATATCCTGATCTCCAAAGTCCAGACTTTTGCCACCGTAATACAGGTGCTCAAGGTGTCCATCCGGGCGCACGCACATGGCGTACTGCGCCAACTTTGTCTCCAATATGAATACCTGATGTTCCTCTATATATCTGATCACAGCTTTTCCTCCTTTATATCATTGAAGCAGACTCGAATTTACCTAAGTTTCGTCATGATCTCCTGCATTCTTTCCTCAGTCAGTTTGTATTTCCTTATGAAGAATACAAGCCCTATGATGAGAAGAACTATAGGAACGACTGTCATCATCATGGAAAGTCCCATGAGGGTTCCTGTGCTCTGCTTAATGACTTCTGATGTTCCATCCGCAGGCTGTACAAGTCCAACCCACTTGATTGCAAGTCCCGCAAAAAACACCGCAACTCCCGATGCAAGCTTTACTACAAATGTCTGCATAGAGCATATGACGCTCTCATCCCTCTGACCGTTCTTATACTCTCCATAGTCTATGCTGTCTGCAAGGCACACGGTTATCAGCACGTTGAGAAGCCCGCTTCCTGCAAATACCAGAAGTCCCGGAATAAACAGAACATACCAGCAAGGCACTCCGCCCACTGTCATACGTGTAACACCGGCAAGGCTGCACGCAAGCAGCATCACATATCCAACGATCTCATATACAACTGAATGTACGAACAGTTTTCTCTTGGACATCTTCTTTCTAAAGAGCGGGAAAAGCATCATGGCAAGTATCTGCGCGCCACCGCCAAATGCGGAAAACAGCGCATATCCGCCCTCACTTCCTATATCATACGTGAAGAAATATATGAGCAGATTGCTTGTTATATAGAGCGCTGAGTTCACCAAGACGATAGTGATTACCACCGCCAGCGCCTGATCATTTGTCACAAGTGAACGGAACATCTCCCCTATACCATGGGATTCCACTACTGTGTCGCCCTTCTCCTTTACATTTGCCACGCAAATGGCCTCTGAAATGACGAACACCACCGCAACCAGAAGAGCCCACCATTTGAAGCCGATGCGGTAATCCGTGATATTCAGCTTGTCCGCCGCCAGGGCTGCACCGCTTATGGCTGGAACTACTATCATGGTAAGTACAGTAGGTATGGCAGAACCCACGCCCGCACAGGATCTTGCCAGAGCCGATAGATTCTCCCTCTCCTTGCCCGGCTCAGTGATTGCCGGGATCATGGACCAATACGGAATGTCCATCAGCGTATATGTGATTCCCCACAGGAAATATGTCACAGTCAGGAACACCTTCATCCCACCTGCGCCCATACTCTCCGGCACAGCAAACATCGCATATAGAACAACTGCATTCAGAACAGTTCCTGAAAATATCCACGGTCTGAACCTTCCCCATCTGCTTCTTGTCTTTGCCACCACGATGCCCATGATCGGATCGTTAAACGCATCAAATACCCTCGCCGCCATCAGCACAGTTCCTATGAACACTGAGCTGACGCCAAGCACAGAATTGTAGTAGTACAGTATATAGCTGGCTACCAGCATATACACCATGTCTTTTCCCACGGCCCCTACTCCGTAGGCTATCTTCGTCTTTTTCTGAAGGCCGCCCTCAGGTGCGTCCTGCTTTGTATTATCCTGTAAGTTTTTTCCCATATATACCTCCTTAAAGGCCTAGCCTTTTATATCGGCAATTCTTGTCTCAAGCCATTTGTCAATGTCGTCAAATACCTTATCCCTGCACAGCTCGTTCAGTATCTCATGTCTGCATTCCTCGTACAGATAACATGCCACATTGTGTGACACTTTTCTATGATATAACTCGTAGAGTTTCAGGACATCCCTGCCATAATGTCCAACAGGATCCCTGTCACCTGACACAAACAGTACCGGCACATTCTTCGGTATTCTGGCTATGTTCCTGTCCTCCTGAATATAGTGAAGTGTATTGAAAAGTGTCTCATAACCCTTAAGTGTAAATGAGAACTGGCACAATGGATCATCCACGTAAGCGTCCACGCGCTTCGGATCACGACTCACCCAGTCTTTATTTGTCCTCTTTCTTATCTCGCCGTCCACTATAGTTGTCTTAGGAATCCCCCTGTTGTATGTTCCAAATGCCAGCAGTTCCATGAGGGTGCTCCTGTATCTCTCTCCATGCCGGCTCTTCTCAAGTTCCAGCACAAGCCTTCCTATCTGCAGCATATATTCAGGCATACTTCCGGTTCCCATACAGATAAATCCGTCCACACTTGAACCTTCAGTGTATGGCGATGGGTACTTTGGATCCCATCCATAGTCGCTCATGTATCTTCTTGCCATGAATGAACCCATGGAGTGTCCCATCAAGAAGAACGGAACTCCCTTGTACGCCTTCTTCAGGCTTCTCGTAACTCTGTGGAGATCAGCCACAATAGCCATGCTTGCGTCATATGCATTCATATATCCCAGTTCATCCATATTCGCCGCTGTGAGTCCGTGTCCCAGATGATCATTTCCTGCTACAACAAAACCCTTTGCAGCAAGATATCTTGCAAATTCATCATATCTGTCTATCAGCTCTATCATTCCGTGGGATATCTGAAGTATGGCCCTCACCTCACCCTGTGGTTCCCACACGATGACATGCAGCCTGTCCTTGCCATTTGATGACGGTATAAATGTCTCTTTCTTCTTTACCTTATACATAATGTAACCCTCCCATCTTATTTCTTCATATTCATTGCCAGTTTTACGACCTCATACGCTCCGTCGTATATTCCGTCCGCTTTGTTTCTCTTGATATTCTCACACATATCTGTGAGTATGCTGTCATCCTGCATGAACAGCTTCATCATCTGAAGAGTGTGCGGTATGTCACGGCACTCCAGTGTTCCATCTCCGATCTCCGCCGAGTGTATCGCTCCCCACTGCTCATGTCCACCAACCCTCTTGATGAACAGTTTTGGAACAGGATAGAAAGCCAGCTCCGACGGCTTCGTTATGAGAACATCACAGCTTCTCATGAGAAGGTTCGTGCAATACACGGCCTCATAAATATTCTCATGACAGAATGCATGTATTCCATGCACCTCTTCCTTAAGAGCTCTCTCCGCAAATGCTGTCGTGTCGTTCCAGTCATCGAAATGTGTTGTGACAAGACTCTCCATAGCAGGGATTTCCCTCACCAATTCTTCCCACACATTCATATAATCACCTACATTTACATACAGAACCATGTTGCCCTTCTTCACGCTGGCAAGTGCTGTTCTGATGATCGCAGCAAATATATCCTTCTGTGCCCCGGCACCTCCTATAGTTAAAAGAAATCTCATAGGAGCCTTTTTCTTTCTTCTCTCTATTCTCCTGTCGCAATCTTCCTCTATAGCTGCCACCAGTTCATGGTCTATATAATGTCCCACATATTTGATGGAATCGCCCGGCATAGGCTTAAGCACCTCATCGCCCTGCATGCCATTCAGAGTTCTGTATCCGAGGTATGCCGATCTGGTCTGCACCGTGTGAAGGCTTTCCTCTGCAAGGTGGAGTGCCATAGGCCAGTTGTCCGGAATGGCGTTCACCACATGTCGCATTCCTGCATGAACTGCCGCCTGGGCAGGCCACACATGGGTAGCAACCACCGGAATATCATGCGGAACATTTCTGAATACAGGCGTCATAAGCTCCGCATTCATCTGATCCGATGCATTGTATGACAGCTTCCTGAAGCCCTCATAGTTCATAGGTTCCCACACTGCCTTGTTGAACGCTTTGCTCTTTCCCGATATCCTTGAACCCAGGGAGTAGAGCTTATTCTGTGCCTCTATGACCTTGCCTCCCGTGGTCTCACTGTATGAATTGAGATCCATCCAGTATGGCGTATATCCCAGATGATTGGCCGCAGATGCTATCGCCATGGATATTCTGTAGTGTCCAAATCCCATTCTGATATTGCCAACTATAATTCCTTTGTCCCGGTCAAATGCCTCCCGGCCACCAGCATCCAAGCCATCAATGTTCCCATTCTCAATCACAATATTTGAAACACCAAGGACATCTCCAATATACTGATTCTTCACAACAGCAAGAGGATAATCAACTTCACTGTCATCACC
Organism: Clostridiales bacterium; assembly: GCA_029338615.1. Taxonomy (GTDB): domain Bacteria; phylum Bacillota; class Clostridia; order Lachnospirales; family Lachnospiraceae; genus Coprococcus. The sequence continues at coordinate 5,500 of JAQYAS010000112.1, read as the reverse complement.
GAATTTTCTTACGAATCTCTCCTTGGAGTTCTCCGCCTTTTTGACTACCTGACTGCTCATCCTGTTGCCAAATATAACCTCAGATCTTTTGCCCATAACAAAACCTCCTGTCTTTAATACTCCTACGCCTTACAGGATATACCATTCATCAGTACATCCAGTGTATACTGCACAGCCTCATCAAATGTAAGCCCAGCATCTATCAGGACTGTGGTCTCCATATATTTCTCAAGTGTGGCCTCGAACATGGTCTTGATGACCGGTATCGGAATATCCCTTATAACACCCTCTTCAATTCCCCGTCTCAGAAGCTCTATGGTATTATCCCACTGCTGCTCCATCATTACTCTCACCCTGGCAAATATCCTCGGATATGAATTCTCAAGCTGGTATATCTGCCGCCAATCCAGCTCGCTGTAGCTGTCCGGCATGGCTATGAGTATCGCCTTTATCTTCTCCACAGTCGTCAGGCTGTCGTCATCCATGACCGCCTGCTCGCTTCTCTTGATCTGTTCATATATATATGTCGCTGTGTCAAAAAACAACGATTCCTTGTCTCTTACGACCTGATATATAGTCTTCTTACTCACCCCAAGGCGTCTTGCCATATCGTCCATGGTGAATTTGAATCCCTTTTCGCGGAACTCTTCTATGGTCGCTTCATATATCCTCAATTTAAGCTGCTGTTGTGCTTCTCCGTCCATAACACCCTCCTGTCCATCCTCTGTTGTCTTCATGTACATACTGAACATTTTAGGAAACTCGGAAACTAATTTTAGTTTCTCCGTTTCCTTGATAATAACATTTATTTGTGGATATTGCAATAATAGAAATGTGTTATTTGTGTTTTAGTGTAATTTTTGCACAAGTCGCAAGCACGGACTTTGGCTCGTTGCTCGCATAAAAATACGGCATCTCCATTCCAAATGAAAATGCCGTATAACTTTTTCTCTATATCGTATCTCTGTATCTATATCATTCCTGTGGCTGCACTACATCAATCACATACAGCTCGTGAAGAGCCCTTGTGCAGGCTATATAATGCGCATGTCTTGTGACCATGCTCCTATCATAGTTGCCGTCCGTCATGACATACACCGCATCGAACTCCATCCCCTTTGCAAGGAATTTCGGAAGCACTACCACGCCCCCTGCATACACTACCGACTGATTGGTGATGAGCGTCACCTCCGTACACTCTGACAACTGCTTGTACATCTCGTATGCATCCGCCTCATCATTTGTGAGTATGGCTATATTGTCATATGCATCCATATCCCCATAGCTCAGCTTATCATTGATAAACTCCACAGCTTCTTCCAGTGATCCGCACTGTACCTCCTCCGGCACTCTACCGTGTCTCTCCACAGTGTTGCCGCCTATGCCCTCACCGCCAAGTATACCGTTGCAAAATTCGGTGATCTCCGCTGTGGATCTGTACGATGCGAACAGCTCCTTGAGCTCATATCCGCCCTGTCCATTTCTCTTTGCAAATATCTTCGTCAGGACATCAACCACCGTCTCATCTGGATCATAGAAGAGTACCTGATACCTGTCACCCAGTATGGTCTTCTTACATCCAAACACTCTGTCTATAACCGCATACTGGAATATGCTGTAATCCTGCATCTCATCTATAACCAGATGCTTTATATTGTTGTATGTGTTGCATCCGTAGAAATAAACCTGCAGGTACAATATCGGAAGTATATCTTCATAGCATATCTTGCCATATTCATCCATGTACTCTGATATTCCGGGATACTGGCCTTCCATCTCTGCAAGGAAATTTACATACAACTCCACAAGATTCCTCTCAGCAAACAGGTTAACCATCTGCTTCTGGATCTGCCTTGCAAGATTTCTCTTCTTCTCCTCTGGAAATTCCTTTGGCGAATTGTCCTCAACTCTGTCAACTATAAAGTAAGCAATATTCTCAAACCTCTCATACACCGGCTTTCTGGCAAAACGGCCATTGAACATAGCTGATATATCTTCACCGGTATATTCCACCTTCTGATAATGGAAGTTTCTGAATTTTATATCAGACACATACCTGTCAAGATACTCGTTAAACTTGTCATAGAAATCAATAGAGGACTTTATCTTGATATTCTTTATTCTCTGATTCTCCTGATCACCATTTTCTATAATGAACTCCGACTGATCAAGTTTGTTCTCATATGCCTCATCAATAAACAGAAGTTCCTCCAGCAGACTGTCAAATTCCTTCTCGGGAACGCTGTTCTCTTCAAGTTCAGGCAGAACCTCCGATATATAATCGCCAAATATGCTGTTAGGTGAAAGTATCATCACATTGTCACTGTTCAACATCTTATAGTTATACAGAAGCCATGCCAGTCTGTGCATTGCGATAACAGTCTTGCCGCTTCCCGCTCTTCCATCCACTATAAGATTGTACGCTGTTCTGTTTCTTATTATTGCATCCTGTTCTTTCTGTATGGTCGCAACAACGTTTTTCATCTTAACGCTGCTGTTGCCGCCGAGAGCCTCAAGCAATATTGCATCATTGATATTTGAATCTGTATCCACCGCCTCGCGGAGTCTTCCATTATTGATAACAAACTGTCTCTTCTGCGTTATCTCACCTGTATACTCATCATTCTCCAGCTCATCTACCTGAACATTATAGGATGCCGCGCCCTTTTCATAGGCATAATACATGGATGATACCGGAGCCCTCCAGTCATACACCATCTGTTCCCCTGTAATATCAGACTGATATCCGCTCATGCCTATGTATATCGGAATAGTCTCATCATCGTCATCGTATCTGAACACTATCTTTCCAAAATATGGGACTTTCTTCTGATGAGTATACACTTCCAGTCTTTTATCCGCTCTTCTCAGAAATGCCTCCTCATTGTTCACGGACTGCATGTTCTGCAGGAACTCTTCATCATCCATATCGCCATGACTGTCACGCATGTACTTCTTTTGCTCTTTTATATTGTCTTTGCCAAGTTCCATCGCTCCGTCTGTGATGCTGATACTGTAATCAAGTTCCATCTCAACATTGTCCAGATAATCCTCTTCAGCTTCAAGAATATCATTTTTTGTTTCTTCGTTTATCTTCTTTTCCATTCTGCCGCCTTCTTATATATAATCCTATATGTATAACCGTTGTTTACCTGACTCTCGTCTTCTTATATGGACTCCATCCACTATAATATATTTTTGTTCCTATCTTCTTGTAACTCCTGACTCTGATATAGGTATAGCTTCCCGATGCAAGATCGGTTATCCTGCATGCACCGGTTCTGCATCCCTGTACGGTTTTGATCTTGTATGGACTGAATGCAGAAGAGCTGCCATACTGAATCTGGTAACCACTCACTCCGGTTACTGCTTTCCACTTTGCAGTGACAGTGTCTCTGGATTTTGCAGTCACAGACTTCATGGTTCTGGTGGACATTCTGTATGTCCTGCTGCCGGCCGGATCACTGCTGCTGTATATTCCATTATACACCGCCTTTACAGTATACATATATATCCTGCCGCCCTTTACATTACTGTCTGTCCATGTAGTAAGGTTGGAATTAACTTTTTTACATACTTTCCAGCTTGATTCGCCGCGCATTTTTCTGTATATAACATAGCTTCCGGCACCCTTTGTCTTTTCCCATTTTACGATGGCTCCAAGCTTACCATTTTTCACCTTCACCACAGGCTGGCCCAATCGGACTGTCAATATACTGTTCACGTAAGTTCCGCGCTTTCCATTTTTCACCGCTTCTACGACATATCTGTATTTGCTGCCTTTCTGTGCCCTGGAATCTGTGTAAGTGGTCGTCTTTCCCGAAGGAATATTGGCTATACATGAATATCCCCCTGTTACGCCCTTTCTATATACCTTGTAACCGTCAGCGCCACTGACCTTCTGCCATGTCACCTTAAGTCCATTCTGCATATTAACAACGGATGTGAGCCTGCAGTCAGGAATATGCTCAGCGGCAAAATAATCCCTGTAATAATTTCTCATATATGGGCAGCCATATCCATAGTAGTTATCTCTGCCCTCATCACCCAGATCAACGCTGTATGATATAAGCCTGTTCATAAGAGCATCATTGGATATTCCCGGCTCCAGCATCTTGATATATGCCGCAGCCGCCGATACATGTGGGGTTGCCATGGACGTACCAGTATCACTTTTCTCGCTGCCATCATACCAGGCTGACTTTATCGCGGTTCCCGGGGCAGCAAAGTCAACAGTCTTTCCATAGTACGAATATGAATTTGCAAATTTCACCGTATCAGGGGATACCACATCATCAGCTCCTCCCATTTTATCAAGCGCTGATACCACTATCACATCACTCTTGTTGGCAGGATATGTACTTCCCACGACATCCATGATACCACCACCACCATGTGAATTTCCGGCAGCCACACATATCACAAGATTCTTATTGTTTGCGCCTGCTATTGCCTGATTGATATAAGTAAGTTTGTCTGCTTCACTGTTGTACCAGCACAGACTCATATTGATGATATCTATGTCATTCTCAACCGCATATTCAACTGCGGCAATTATTCCTGAATTTGTTGAATAGCCACTTTCAAAGCACCTTAGTATACACAGCTTTACATTAGACGGAGTACAATCAGCCACAATACCAGCCACATGGCTTCCGTGCCCCATGTTGTCACTGTAATCCTGATTGTTGGCATAAAAGTTATAGCTCAGACTGCTGTCTATCCTGCCATCAAACACATCGCACGAAGCATTGACTCCGCTGTCCACTATGCCAACCTTTACAGTAGTGGTTATACCATAGTAGTCCGTCTCAGCCTTGAGATAATCCAGCCCCATATATGAGCCACCCCAACTCAGTGTGTCATACGGTTCCACATCTCCTGCATCAGCAAGCACATCATCGGCACTCACAACCTCATCAAGAATACATTTCTCTTCCCCATAATCCTCCACCATCTCTGTATATGCAAGCTCAGTATCCTCCTCCGAATCAAATGCAAATACATAGTGATCGTACTCTCCATAGTGTATGATGTCCGTAGCACCATAGGTGTCAGTCACATCATTGGCAAACAATATTATCCTTCTAAGACTGTATTCATCCCCTGTCTGAACTTCACCCTTCTCTATCTGTTCAGCCACATCATCAGCGTTCACCATATCCGAAGTATCCAGTGCATCAAGCATCTCTATCGAGCTGTCCACTTCCTCTATTATATCGTCCAGCGTATCATCATGTTCTATATCACTGACAATTTCTGCCGCCTGAACTATATTCATATTTGCATGTGTCACCGGTGCAAATGCAAGCATCAGAGCCATAATAATATATTTCGCTTTTTTCAATTCAACTCACCCTTTATCTTTTGTATTTATGCATAGAGTTTAATTATAACAAAATTTTATCCTCATGTCCAAATCGTTTATATGTAACCAGTCCGTACTTAACTTCATATTCTATATCAGAGACATTAAAAGTCTCTTAATATTCAACACACG